>CAINHL010000078.1 GCA_903848885.1 uncultured Actinomycetes bacterium | reverse complement strand
CGTGGCCATTGTGATGGACGTCAAGACCGGTGAGGTGCTCGCGGACGTCTCCTTGGTTAACACCAAGACTTCCGCTGGTCCATTGGGACCCATCAGCACCTACGGAGTCGACATCGGTGTTCCGGGTATCCAGCAGACCGTCAACAACATGGCATTGCAGTGGGACTACGAACCAGGTTCCGCCTTTAAGTTGGTGCCCTTCTCCGCCGCCCTCAACGCCAAAACAATTACCCCACAAACAATGTTCACTATTCCCAACTCATTGAAAGTGAACGGGACGGTTCTTCACGATGCGGAAGGCCACCCTCTCGAGCACTTCACCGCCACCCAGGTGCTTGCACAGTCATCTAATATCGGCACCTACAAAATTGCCCAAACCGTCGGCAAGCAAGGTGTGCTCTCGGAAGTCCTGCGATTGGGCTTTGGGCAGTTGACGGGTTTGAACTACCCCGGTGAGTCTGCAGGAATTCTGAAAACGTCGAACAACTTCGCCGAACGAGATTTGGCCAACCTTTCCATCGGACAGGTGGACGCCGTGCCACCCATTCAAGTTCTCGACGCCTACAACGCGGTCGCCAACGGTGGTGTATTCGTGGCTCCGAAACTCGTGCGGGCCATGATCAACGCCAATGGTCAAGCGGTGTCGACGCCCCCTTCGCCCGCTCACCGCGTCATGCCCGCCAACGTGGCGGGGACCTTGCGGACGATGCTCCAACAAGTGGTCATGGCGGGAACGGGAATTCGAGCAGTGATTCCGGGGTATCTAGTCGCGGGCAAGACGGGAACCGCTGAAGTTCCGAATCCCCATGCTCTCGGATACATCTATGGTCAATACAACGCCACCTTCGCGGGCTTTGCGCCGGCCAATCACCCAGTTCTATCGATGCTGGTGGTCCTCCAACGTCCCTTGAGGAGTTACTACGGCGGAACAGCCGCATGCCCGGTGTTTCAACGTGTCATGTCCTACGCCTTGCACCATTACGGAATTGTTCCTGACGGTGTGTCCAATAAGCCCGTGCCGGGTATTAGCTCCGACGTGAAATCGGATGTGACGTGATGGATTTGCACGAGCTTTTTACTGTCTCGTACGAAGGTATCTGTGCGGTCACTTCGGTGGAGACGGATTCGCGACGTTGCACGCCAGGATCCTTGTTCTTCGCGATGTCGGGACGCACAACTTCCGGCGAACGCTTCGTGGAGCAAGCGCTGGCACAGGGAGCGGTCGCCGTGGTTGCGACGACGCCCATGACATTGAGCGTTCCCGTGGTGGTGGTCGACGAGAAGCTCCTGCACTCGGAACTCGTTCGCGCCTGTGGGCGCGTGTACGGCATCCCCCACGAGACTTTGCGCCTTCTGGGTGTGACCGGAACCAATGCAAAAACGAGCATCACCACCATCGCGTCTCAGTTGTGGCGCGCACTGGGTCACCCATCGGACGTCATTGGTACGGTGACGCACGAACGAACCACACCCGCCCCAGCGGAGATGCACCAATTGCTCGCCGCGTCGTCGCGCTCGTCGCTACCCGAAGATCCGACCTTGATGTGTCTCGAGGTGTCGTCGCACGCCTTGGACCAAGGGCGTACCGACGGAATATTTTTTGACGTTGTCGTCTTCAGTAATTTGACGCACGACCATCTTGATTACCACCACAGCATGGAGGAGTATTTCGAGGCGAAGTCCAAGCTCTTCACCCCGACGAGCGCCCGCAACTTCGTCGTGTGGGTAGATGACCCCTACGGAGCGAGATTGGCGGATCGGGTGGGGAATTCGGTGGTCCGCGTGTCGCGAGCCAATGCGCGAAATATTTCGTGCGGTAGTGAAGGTAGTGATTTCGAGTGGCGCGGCTATCGGGTACGCAGCTCGTTACTGGGTGGGTACAACGTCGACAATTTGCTCCTAGCGTTAGAAGCCTTGGTCATTTTGGGGGGCGACCCCGAAGCCCTTGCTCACGCCTGCGCCACCTTGCGGCCCGTCACGGGGCGATTCGACATCGTCCAAGCCGCCAATCCCATGATCGTTATTGACTACGCCCACAGTCCCGATGGACTGCGTCGCGTTCTAGTGGACGCCCGTGAATTTTCCGGATCCGGTCGGCTCATCATTGTTTTCGGTGCCAGCGGAGAGCGCGATGTCGAAAAGCGTCCCGGCATGGGCGCCGTAACGGGGGAAAATGCCGACGTCGTGATTGTGACGTCGGAAAGCCCCCGCTTTGAAGACCCTGAATCCATCATCGATGACATCGTCAAGGGAATTCCGGCGGGTGCTAGGTGGCATCGTGAGATTGATCGACGTGCTGCCATTGAACTCGCACTACGAATTGCCGAACCAAACGACATCGTCATTCTCGCGGGCAAGGGCCACGAAAATGTGCGTTACATCCAAGGCGAAGTGGTCCCCTTCAATGATCGCACCGTCGTCACCGAACTACTACAGACAAGGATCTGACATGTTGAGTCTTATGGAATCTGGAGGAGTTGCCTTCGTATTGGCACTCTTGGTGACACCTCTTTTCATCCGCTTTCTTCATGCCCGTCAGCTCGGCCAGCGCATCCGCGAAGATGGCCCCGCTTCACATCTCGCCAAAGAGGGCACGCCGACGATGGGTGGGATAGTCATTATTGGTGCCGCCGTCGTGGGTTATCTGATGGGGCACGTGGGAACGTCCATTCCCTTTAGCCGCGGAGGAATCCTGGTCATGTGCGCAACGATTGTGACGGCCTTTCTCGGTCTCGCCGACGACATCATCAGTATTCGTCGATCACGCAATCTTGGACTCAATAAGCGCGCCAAATTCACGGGCCAACTACTGATAGCCGTCGGTTTCGCCGTGGCGGCGGTGTATTGGGTGCAGACGAAAACAGTTCTTTCGTTTACGCGTTTCTCCCTACCGGGTTGGTCCTTAGGCGTCGCGGGCTGGATTCTGCTTGCGGTGTTGATTGTGGTGGGAACTTCGAATGCGGTCAACCTGACCGACGGACTCGACGGACTCGCGGCCGGTTCCGCTACGTTCTGCTTCGGGGTGCTGTCGGTCATCGGTTACTGGGAATTTCGTCACTTCAATTACTACCAACTGCCGACGGCTTTGGATCTGGGATTGGTGGCGGTCGCCATGGTGGGGGGATGCCTCGGATTTCTTTGGTGGAACGCCGCTCCGGCGCGCATCTATATGGGTGATACGGGATCACTCGCCGTGGGAACGGCGCTCGGGGGAATTTGCTTACTGATGAACCTCGATTTACTCCTCGTGATTATCGGCGGACTATTCGTCGTGGAAACCGCCTCGGTAATTCTCCAAGTCATTAGCTTTCGATCATTCGGTCGTCGCATCTTTCGCATGGCACCCATTCATCATCACTTTGAAATAAAGGGCTGGCCCGAGACGACGGTGATCGTCCGATTCTGGATTCTCTCAGGGCTCCTCGCCGCTCTGGGCTTAGGAATTTTCTACGGCGACTTCGTCAAGATCGCGAAGGTGGTGTGATGTCGGAAATGACGCAATCCCTCAAGACTCGCTTCCGCAGTAACACCTTGACGAGCCAAATTACTTTCCTGACGGTAATTTTGCTAGTCGGAGGATTCGTGATGGTGGCCAGCGCCGCGGCGCCGCAATACAGTGCGCCGGGAAACAGCCTTTTGGGTTTTCTCCTTCGCGACCTCGCATACTCAATCTTGGGAGTACTGGCGTTCGTCGTGGCGTCGGGATACAACACCAAGAAAATTGCTCGGTATTGTTCCCTGTTCCTGTGGGTCACTCTCGGGTTCACGATTCTGGCGGGGATTCCCCACATCGGTAGTGAAGTCGACGGCGCACGACGATGGCTGCGAGTCGGGCCAATCTCCATCCAGCCATCAGAGTTCTTCGTCGTCGCGGTGATTATCTTCGTCGCCGTCACGGTGGCCGTGCACGAGCGCAGCGAAACCGAGTGGCTCTCGATTCTGTATCGAATGAAGCGTGTCGCCGTGGGCCTCTTGGTTATTGGATTCGTACAAAAAGATCTCGGAACTGCTTTGGTACTTTTCATCGTTGTTCTGACCATGCTTCTGCTGGCAGGTATGCCCAGCAAATACGCCGGGATGGCAATCCTCGCGACGGCTCTTGGAACCTTGGTGGCGTCCTTGTTCGGCAGTTTCCGCTACCGGCTTGTCCGATTAACCGCGTTCCTCCATCCGAGCACCGACCTCCAAGGTAATAATTATCAGATCAACCAATCAAAGATTGGTCTTGGTGTAGGAGGTTTTAAGGGATTGGGTTACGGAAATGGCCGAGAGAAGTGGAGTTTTCTGCCGAATCCTCACACAGACTTCATGTTCGCCACGGTGGGCGAAGAATTGGGCATCATCGGAACTCTGGTCCTTCTCGGCTTGGTTGTGTGGCTCATTTCTGTGGGGATGCGAGTCGGCCAACTTTCGACGGACCGGACGTGGAAATTGCTCGCAACGGGATTGGCGACGTGGCTCGCCGTACAAGCCTTTATGAACATCATGTCGGTGGTGGGTATGTTCCCCGTCACCGGAGTTCCCTTACCCTTCATCTCATATGGTGGCACCTCTCTCATTGTCAATATGGCGGTAGTCGGGCTCATTCACCATGCGGCTCGTGAAATTAAAGAGGCCACCTTGACGAAGGAACGTGATGGCGCTCGAAGCTCACGTGGCACTTCGGGGCGAGCGCGACGATAGACGTGCGCGAAATAGTTCTCACGGGTGGCGGTACGGGCGGACATATTTTCCCCATGCGCGCGGTTGCCGAAGAACTTCTCGCCCGTGGGGAGCCAGCCGAATCAGTGGTCGTGGTGGGTTCACGTCGCGGGCAGGAGAAAGATCTCCTGGGCGACCTTCCCGTCCAACTCATACTTTTGCCCGGTCGCGGCATTCGTCGCTCACTTCGCCCCACGGCCCTGGTGGACAACGTGGTGGCCACAATGGGTTTAATTCTTGCCCTGCTTCGCGCCACCTGGCGTACGGCGATTCGTCGCCCACGAGTGGTAGTGAGCTTTGGGGGCTACGCCTCACTGGTCACCACCGTGGCGGCAGTGCTCTCGGGTCGCCGAGTGGTGACCGTGGAGCTCGATGCGGTGCCGAGTGCCGCGCAACGAGTGGTGTTGCGTCGGGTGCGAGTTCGCTGCGTCGCTTTTGGCAACGAGGACCCCCGTAGCGTGGTCACCGGAGTTCCTCTTCGAGATTCTGTCGTGGCCGTGAACCGAACAGTTCGTGTGTCGTGGGGTGCGCCCGATCGGCACGAGCCCTTCACCATCGTGGTGATGACGGGCTCGTTGGGCGCACGGTCAGTGAACGAAACAATCGGCGCTCTGGCGCAAGAGTTCCGACAGCAGCCCTTACGTATCATTCACGTCACGGGTCGCCGCGACTACGCCGCCTGCGTCTCGCGGTGGCAACCCCTCGCATCGGACCTTCTTCGTTATGAGTTGTTAGCGTTCGCAGATATGAGCGAACTCTGGTCGCAGGCGGATATGGCGATTTGTCGCGCCGGTGCGACCACCGTTGCCGAACTCTGTGCTTTGTCGATCCCGAGCATCTTGGTCCCCTTGCCAGGGGCTCCTGGCGATCACCAGACCAAGAATGCCCTGCGTCTCGTGGAAGTGGGAGCGGCACTGGCCATCGCCGATGGTGAACTCTCGTCGAACTCGCTGGCCCAGGCTATTGAGGTCGTCATGCAACCGGCTACCTTGGGGGCGATGACGCGTGCTGCTGGCAGTCTCGGGCACCCTGCGGCAACGAAGAAAATCGTCGATGAAATTTTGCGAGTTATCCAATGACGCACATCTTCGCCGCCGATCACGTTCACGTCATCGGGTGCGGTGGCGCGGGCATGAGTGGCTTGGTACGCCTGCTGCACGAAAGTGGTGTGCACGTATCGGGCTGCAATCAGGTCATGACCGATGAAGTTCGCTCTCTGCGTGACAGTGGCGTAGAGATATTCGAAGGTCATGACCCGAGCCACGTCACGGCGTGTTCGCTCGTGACGGCATCGCCGTCGGTTGTCCCAGAGCTTCCCGAATTGGTCGGGGCAGAGCTCGCATGGTCGCGGGCCGACGTGTTTGCCGCCGTGAGCGCGGAACGGGTGACCACCGCAATTGCGGGTACGCACGGCAAGACGACCGCGACCTCCATGGCGGTCTGCGTCTGGGAGCGCGCGCGCCGCGAGGCTTCGTGGCTATTGGGCGCACCGGTTCGTGGCGTCGGCCAGAACGGTCATGGCGCGAGCGGCCCGGAACTTATTTTGGAATGTGACGAATCCTTCGGAACCTTTGCCCGCACCACACCCGCACGGGTGGGTATTTTGAATGTCGAAGCCGATCACTTGGATTTTTACGGCAACTATGAAGCCGTCGAAGACGCGTTTGTGTCGTTGGCGGATCGATCGGGCGAATGTGTGGTGTGGGTCGACGACGCTGGTGCTGGCCGTGTCGCTGCTCGGACATCTTCTCCGGTAATCACCGTGGGGCGTGAGAGTGGCGAATGGCGGGTGACGAGAGAAGAAGTCGATATCGACGGAGCATCGTTTATCTTGAGTGGCCCTGATTGCGAACTGCTGATCAGTTTGACGGTGACGGGGTCGCACAACGTGAGTAACGCCGCGGTGGTCGCGGTGGTAGCCCTTCGTAACGGTATTTCTACGGGTGACGTGATTCGCGGTTTGAGTGACTTTCGCGGGGCGCCACGTCGCTTCGAATGGCTCGGCGAACGCGACGGAACGGCGGTCATCGATGACTACGCCCACCTACCCAGTGAGGTACGTGCCAGCATCGCGGCGGTACGTGAGTTGGGGGCGGCGAGCGTGGCGGTACTGTTCCAGCCGCATCGCGTCACGCGCAGCGTGGCTCTGGCTGATGAATTTGCGGATGCCTTCGACGGCGCTACGACGGTCGTCATTGGCGACATCTACGACGCGGGAGAGCCGAATCCCGACGGAGTAACCGGTGAACTGATCGCTGACGCGGTGCGCGCTCGCGTCGATAGTCCGGCGACCCACTACGCCGCCACGCGATCGGACATGTTGGAGTGGGCGCTTCGCCTCTGCGATGACCATGACGCCTTGCTCGTCATGGGGGCCGGCGACGTGGGCGAGATTGCCCGTCAAGTAACGGAGACGCCATGAGCATCGCTCGTTTGCGCGCGGTGGCGGGGGAGAACTGGGTGGACAATGCGCCGGTGGCCCAATGGACGACGTACCGCGTTGGTGGTACGGCTCGATACGCACTCATGATTCCCGGTCCGGAGGAACTTCGGGAGTGGGCGAAGTACCTTCATGATCTCGAATGTTCGTGGTGGATTTTTGGCCAGGGCTCGAACACTCTGGTGGCGGATGCTGGTTTTGACGGGGTGGCGATTCGAATGGGCGAGGGATTTTCACACTTCGAAGTCGTCGAGAAGGGTGATCTGGTCCAAGTTACCGTCGGCCCGTCGATGGCCCTGCCCGTGTTGGCGCGTCGTCTCGCAGATGTGGGAATCACTGGTTTCGAATGGGCCGTGGGAGTACCAGGTTCGATGGGCGGGGCCACGGTGATGAACGCGGGTGGTCACGGCAGCGACATGGCCGCCAGCGTGGTCAGTGCCGAAGTGCTGTCGCTGCGTGATGGGACCCTGCGTCACGTGACGCGCGAGGAGCTGGACTACGGCTATCGACGAAGTGCTCTGGGGCATGATGATTTAGTCTGTGCTACCACCTTGGCCCTCTCCAAGGGTTCCCGAGATGACGCCAAGCGAACGCTGAAGGAAATTGTGTCGTGGCGTCGTGAGCATCAGCCCGGTGGCTCGAACGCGGGAAGCGTTTTTCGCAATCCTGATGGACATAGTGCGGGCGCCCTGATTGAACAATGTGGCTTGAAGGGGCGTCGCCACGGAAGCGCCGTCGTGAGCGAAAAGCACGCAAACTTCATCCAAGTCGATGACCACGGATCAGCCGACGACGTGTACGCACTCATGCGCGAGGTAGCGGTGGCGGTGCGCGAACAGACCGGAATTACCCTCGTATCGGAAATACGACTCCTGGGCTTCGAAGGAGAACGATGATGGCACGACGTCCCAAGGACACCGCGACTCATGGCGTGACGCGTACGCGTCGCTTTCGTCGCTTCTTGTTGGTGGTGGGAGTCCTCGCGACGGTCCTGGTACTCGCCGTGGGCTACGCCGGTAGTTGGGTCCTGCACCGAAGTTTTTTCGCCGCTCACAGTGTGAGTATTGAAGGAAACGTTCACGAAACCACGGCGCAGATTTCTTCTCTCAGCGGCATCACGAGCCACACGGCTCTGATTGACATCAACCCCTCGCTTATTTCCTCACGGCTCGATCGGCTCACCTGGGTGTCGGGCGCAACGGTGTCCAAGCACTGGCCCCATTCGGTAACAATTACCGTGCACGAGCGCAAGGTCTGCGCGGTGACACGAGAAAACCCCAGCACCAATGAACTCGTGAGCTGTGACGGTTATCCCCTCGGCTCGGTTCCCACTTCGAACCTGGTGCAGGTCGCGGCCGACGGTTGGAACGGCCCCGCCCACTGGCCCTTCGCCCACTGGGCCGCACCGGCCGTGGTGGTGGCTCGATCACTTCCGGTGGCCTTTGCCAATCAAGTGGTCTGCGTGTCAGTGAATCGTTCCGGCATCATCACGTTGCACATGACTACCCCCGTGACCTTCGTTCTCGGATCGGACCATGGGCTCGGAGACAAATACGTCGCCGTAGCGGCGGTGCTGGCGCACGCGAGTCTGACCCCCGGTGAGGTCGTGGACGTCTCGGTACCGAGTGACGTGACGGTTCACTTGAAATAAAGGAGCATGTTCCCATCTTTTAGGGTGACCGGCTAACCTACAAATAGCAGGAAAACGAGATTTTTATTGGAATTCCCCCACCGAGAGTCCTCCGTGGGGGAGAATACGACTAAGGAATTAAGGGGAAACCATGAGTTTGAGTCAAGGCAACTACACGGCGGTTATCAAAGTCTTCGGTTGCGGGGGTGGTGGTGTCAACGCTATCAACCGCATGATTACCGCGGGACTGCGCAACGTGGAATTTATTGCATCCAACACTGATGCCCAGGCACTTCTACTGAGTGATGCCGACTTGAAGATCGACATTGGTCGCAGCCTTACCCGTGGACTCGGAGCCGGTTCTGACCCCGAAATTGGTCGCCAAGCCGCCGAGGATCACCGTGACGAAATCGAAGAAGCGCTCAAAGGTGCCGACATGGTCTTCATCACCGCTGGTGAAGGTGGCGGCACCGGTACGGGAGCCGCTCCCGTGGTGGCCGAAATTGCTCGTGCACTTGGCGCCTTGACCATCGGTGTTGTCACTCGTCCCTTCGCCTTCGAAGGTAAGCGTCGCGCGACGCAGGCAGAAAAAGGTATTCAACAGCTGCGCGAAAAGGTTGACACGCTCATCGTGATTCCGAACGACCGCTTGCTCAGCGTGTCCACCGCCCAGACGTCCATCATCGATGCTTTCAAGAAGGCTGACGAAGTTCTCCTGCAGGGTGTTCGCGGCATTACTGACCTCATCACCGTTCCTGGAATGATCAACACCGACTTCGCCGACGTGAAGATGGTCATGAGCAACGCCGGAACCGCCATCATGGGAATCGGCCAATCGACGGGAGAGGGTCGTGCCGTCAACGCGGCGCGTGCCGCTATCACTTCGCCGCTGCTGGAAGCTCCCATCGACGGTGCGCGTGGCATTTTGATCAACATCGTTGGTGGTTCTGACCTGACTCTGTTCGAGGTGAACGAAGCCGCCGAAATCATCCACTCCGTGGCGCACCCGGATGCCAACATCATCTTCGGTACCGTCACGGACGACTCCATCGGTGATGCCGTGCGTGTGACCGTGATTGCTGCGGGCTTCGAACGACGTGACGCCGCCTCGCGGGGAACAGACGCTCCGGTGCGTGCCGCAGCAACGGACATCTTCGCGACGCCGTCGACGGATGACTTCACGTTCGACGTGGGCGGCGACGATGACCTGCCCAGCTTCCTTCGCTGAGCCGCACACAGCAGATATAGCGTCTCGCCTCGGCGAGATTGATGCACGGATTCGTTCTGTCGGTCGTACGCGAGACGAGATTCGGCTCGTGGCGGTGACCAAGACCTTCCCCCACAGTGTGCTGGACCCGCTCCGCGCACTAGGGCTTTTCGACGTGGGGGAGAACTACACCCAAGAACTCCTCGACAAGGTGTCCAAGGATGAGGGCACGCCCGCCCTGCGTTGGCATTTCCTGGGGCAACTTCAGTCAAACAAAATTAGCAAACTGTGTCGCTCCGCCGCAGTCCTCGAAACGGTGTCGCGAAAGTCTGAACTAGAAGTCATCGCGCGCCAAGAGCGCCAGCCCGAGATCTACGTGCAGATTGATTTCACTGGCCAGGAGAATCGTGGGGGAGCTCCCCTGGGCGAACTCGATGTCTTGCTACGCCGCGCCGAGCTCCTTAAGGTCACGGTGAGTGGCCTGATGACGGTGGCACCTCCCGACCCGCTACGTGCGAGGGAGGCCTTTTCGGAACTACGGCGTGCGGCGAGTACCTGGAATCTTCCCGAGTTGTCGATGGGGATGAGCGACGACCTCGAAATCGCCCTCGAAGAGGGCTCAACGGCCATCCGCGTCGGCCGCGCTCTCCTCGGGAGCCGTCCTCAGGCCTAAAGGCCCGCTTGGGACGCCGTGACGTCCATGACCTAAGATGAGTGAACTGGTAACACGAGGAGATGGTGTGGCCCTTCAGGACCGAATGAAGAAATTTATGGCGTACGTCGGATTGACGGAAGAGGACTATCGCGACAGCCTCCCCATGTCTGATCGCAACTACCAGCTCGACAGCTACTCGCAGCAATTTGCGGAGCCCGTCGCCCCGTCGGTACCCGCCTACGGCAATTACGGTTCACCCAATCTGCGCCCCAGCACCGCGGCTAACCCTTACGACACCCCCGCGACGTCGGCTTCGGGTCGTCCCTTGGTCCGCAATATCTCCCAGACCGCCTCGGTTCGCCCACTTATCAACATCGTGACCAGCGACGAGCTCGACATCTTCTTGCCGCAAAATTACAATGAAACACGTCGTATTTACGACATTTTGAAGACCCGCCGCAGCGTGGTCCTGAATCTCGAGCACCTGGACGAAGACCTTTTCCGACGGGTTTTGGACTTTACGAGTGGTGTCGTCTACGCCACCCAAGGCGCCATTAAGCGTGTGGCCCCCGGTCGAGGAGTTTTCGTTGTGTCGCCGGCAAATGTTCGCGTGTCGCCGGATGCCATTGAGCGTGCGCGCGCCAAGAATTTTCTCCCCTAGTGAACCTGCTCGTCACCCTGATCAAGCTGTACTCCTACGTGGTGCTCCTGCGCGTCATTTTGTCCTGGTTCCCTGCGAGTGCCCATAATCAGTGGGCGCAAATACACCGCTTCGTCTACGCCGCCACCGAGCCAGTTCTGGCTCCGATCCGCAAGTTGGTGCCACCCTTTCGGGTAGGTGCGGTCTATTTGGATATTTCGGTCATGATCTTTTTTGTCCTTCTGACCATCCTCCAGCGAATTCTCTAGTAAATACCGCGATTTAGCAGTCCTCAACGGTATCGTTGGCGCCATGGATGATTCTTCGATTCTCGAACCGGCTCTGGACTTGCTCACCTCGGTGAGTTTTAAGATTGTTCTCCGTGGTTACGACCCCGACGGTGTCGATGACTTTTTGGACCGTACGTCGGCCGAAGTTGAGCAACTCCGAGAGCAACTCCGTCAACAAAGCCAGCAACTCAAGCAAGCAGCTGAGCGCATCCATCAGCTCGAAGCAGCTCGCGGCGAGGTCCCCGCTGTCGCCCCGACACCGCCTCCCGCCCCCGCGGCCGTGGTCTCGACACCGCCCCCCGCCCCCGTGGCCACTGCGGGAAGTTCCGTGGTTCCCGAGCACGTCACGCGCATGATCGCCATGGCGCAAGAATTCGTCGCGAAGGCCGAAGCCGACGCCCAACAGCGAGCGTCGGAACTGACGAGCGGAGCGCATGAGCGAGCGAATCAAATCGTCTCGGACGCCCAGGAGCGTGCCAAGGACGAAATCGAACGTCTCAATGGTCTCAAGCAGCGCCTCAGCGAAGATGTCAACCGCCTGGCACAACAGGTCGAATCCGAGCGAACCCGTTTGCGCACGCAACTGCACAGTTTCCTGCAGTGGATAGAGGAAAACGTCCAGACCACACCACCCGTGGCCGTCCCTCGACCCGCACCGGTGGCTCCCTCGGCTCCGGCTGCCGTCACCCCGGCCCCCACGCCGGCCGAACGCCCCACCACAATTGGGCAAGCGTTGAACTTTGACCAGCGACCCTCCGACGGTCGCTAAACCGCTACACGTATCCGCTACTCTGAACGCTCGCGTTCGGACGCGTTAAGGAGATTGAATGCCCACGTCACAAAAGAAAAGTTCAAAAGTAGTTGCTTCGAAAAAGGCACCCGCCAAGAAGTCCACTACGAAGAAAGCACCGGCGAAGAAGATCATCGTGAAGAAGACAACGAAGAAGTCCCCGCCGAAAAAGGCCCCCGCCAAGAAGCTTCCCGCGAAGAAGACTGTCGCCAAGAAAACTTCTGTCAAGAAGGCGCCAGCTAAAAAGGCACCCGCCAAGAAGTCCACTGCGAAGAAGGTCCCCACGAAAGCATTAACGCCGCAACAGAAAAAAGCCCTTGCGGCCAAGGCCACCCTGCAAGCGAAAGCGCAACGCGAACGAGACGCTAAACAAAAAGAGGCCGCTCGTGTCAAGGCGGTCAAAGATCGCGAAGCAGCAGCGAAGAAGGTGCAAGCGCAACGCGAACGAGACGCTAAACAAAAAGAGGCCGCTCGTGTCAAGGCTCAAAAAGAACGTGAAGCTGCGGCCAAAAAGGCCAAACTGCAACGCGACAAGGACGCCAAACTAAAAGAAGCAATGCGCCTCAAGGCCGCCAAAGCCAAGGCCGCGGAAGCGGCGGCTAAGAAGTTGGCGAAGGAAAAAGCCATCGCCGAAAAAATTGCGGCCAAGGCTGCCGAGGCGAAGCGTCGAGCCGAGGAGAAGGCTGCCGCAGAGGAAAAGCGCCAGCGCGACATCGAAAACCGACGTCGCGCCCAAGAGGCAGAGCGCGAGCGTCGCCAGCGCGAATTAGAGCGTCGTCAAGAAGAAGAGCGTCAACGCCTCGAACGCAAGGCTGCCGAAGAGCGTGCCCTGCAGGAAGAACTGGAGCGCAAGCGGCAGAATCGACCCTACGCCGACCAGAAGGAGTTCCTGGCTGAGTTGCGCGAATTGCTGGTAGAGGAACGGGCCAGGGCCAGCTCCGAAGTCGCGTCCCTGGAAAGCGCCGCGGAAGAAATGCTGGTGGACCGTGAGCGTTTGGAATACGACGACGAAGACGGTTCGGGTGTGGCCTCCGACATTCAACGTGACCAAATGAAAGAGCAGGCCGCCATGCAGAGTCTGAAGGTGGCCGAAATCGACGTGGCCTTGTCGCGGGTCGATGATGGCTCCTATGGGCGCTGTGACGAGTGCTACGAGACAATCCCGCCGGAGCGTTTGCGCTACCAAAAGCCCGTCTTTACGTGCGTCGACTGCCGCTCGTCGTTCTAAAACCCAGCCTGGTTGCCGGCCTCGTGGCCGCAACCGTGGTGGGTGGTGACGAGTGGTCGAAAGCCTGGGCTCGCCGGTCGCTCGGGGAGCCACATCAGGTCCTCGGCCCCTGGTGGTGGCGTTTGAGCTACAACAGTGGGGCTTCGTTCTCTCTGGGATCGCACGCGCCCGTGGCCACCCGAGTCGGGGTGGCGCTTGCCCTCGTAGGGGTAGTCGTGGGCCTCGCCAAAACGGCCCCCGGCATTCCTGCGTTCGGTATTGGCTTGGTGACCGGTGGAGGGCTAGGGAATGTTATTGATCGACTTACCTCGAGTACGCACGTGGTAACGGATTTTGTTTCGCTGGGATCGTTTCCCACATTTAATGTGGCGGACGCAGGTGTCACCCTAGGGTGCGTGATGATGTTGGTGTGTGTCGTTGTTCGACGGCCACTGTGGAGGACTCGATGAGCACTGTACCGGTAGACCCCTTTGACGGAGAAACGCTCGACGTCACTGTGCCGGAATCACTCGACGGAATGCGCGTGGACCGTGTGATTTCCATGCTGACGGGTCTTTCGCGATCCGAGGCCACCGCTCTCGTGCATGAGGGTCGGGTAGTGATTAACGACGCAGTGATTACCAAGGCCTCCCTCTCTATTGTGGGCGGAGTTCACCTCGTGGCCGAGCTGCCTCCCGTCGATACCGGCTACGTCGAGCCGGACGAGAAGGTCACTGTCGACGTGGTTCTCGAAGATGAATCCTTCGTGGTAGTAAACAAGGGTCCCGGACAAGTGGTGCACCCCGGAGCGGGGCAGCGCGATAACACCTTGATTGCGGGTTTGCTCGCTCGTTATCCAGAAATACAGGATCTTTCGAATCGTGAGATCTGCGAGCCGGGACGTCCGGGCATTGTGCACCGTTTAGACAAGGGCACCTCGGGTTTGTTAGTGGTAGCTCGCACCGCCGAAGCCTTCTATTCTCTCAGCGCCCAGCTGGCCGATCGCTCCATGCGACGAACCTATCTGGGTCTCGTGGAAGGGCACGTCACCGAGGAGCGTGGCGTGGTGGATGCCCCTATTGGACGCTCGAGTCGTACTCCCACCATGATGGTGGTTCGCGCCGACGGCCGACCCGCTCGCACCGGATACGGCGTGTTGCAACGAATCGAGAAGCCGCACGCGGCAACTCTCCTCGAGCTCAAACTCGAAACCGGTCGAACGCACCAGATTCGTGTGCACTTGGCAACGATCGGGCACCCCGTGGTCAACGACACACGCTACGGGCATCGACGCGATCGCCGATTAGAAGAGGAACGATTTTTCCTGCACTCCACGGCCCTGAGTTTTCTACACCCCTCATCGAATCAGCGCGTTGAGACTCATCAGCCCTTGCCGGCTGATTTGGCGGCCTTAGTGCCGGAGTACCGCGACTAAACGGATTCGTGAGCGGCCACGACACTGCTGTCGTGTCGCAAGGAGGCCAGTGCCTCTTCCTCAGCCCGACGAACTCGACGTACGCCGATGTCGAGCTTGGTAGCCGTTGCCTGGAGGCTCAAGGGCGTTTGACCGTCGAGGCCGAAGCGCAAAGAAAGCACCTGGCGCTGTAGATCGTCGAGTTTGTCGAGGGCGCCGCGAATTTGCTCGTCCATCATCTGACGGTTGATGTCGCCGACCCAATCGTTGCCGTCTTCAGCCACCAAGTCACCCAGGGTGGTGTTGGAGTCCGAGGATGCTTGCTGGTCGAGTGACGCCGTCACCGTTGCCAAGCCCTCAAGGTGCTGACGCATTTCCTTGTCGAAGCCGGTGGCTTCGGTGAGCTCGTCGTCCGTGGGCTTGCGACCTAGAAGAGCCGTCAATTCCGAAGTGGTGGCTTCCAGACGCTGAACTTGTTCGCCCACTTCGAGTGGGATGCGAATAATGCGTCCGTGTTGCTGCACGGCGCGCTGCAAGGCCTGGCGGATCCACCAGGTGGCGTAGGTCGAGAACTTGAATCCACGCTCCCAGTCAAACTTCTCGACGGCACGCAGTAAACCAAAAGTTCCTTCTTGCACGAGGTCGATCATGTCGACGCCGCGGTCTTGGTAACGACGAGCCCAGTGCAATACGAGACGAAGGTTGGCCGCAACCATTTGCTTCTTCGCTTCTTCGTCGCCGAGGGTGACGCGTTTGGCCAATTCCACCTGTTCGTCGTAGTTCGGCATGGGGTAGCGATCCAGGTCACGCAGGAGAAGACCCAACATGTCGTTGGTGTTCGCGGCGGCTCGACGGTTGTTGGCGGGGGTGGTGGCCATTCGTACTCCTCAGGGTCTCGCAGAGCCTTTGTTACTACGGCTCTGTGAGTAAGTTACCACGCGGTAACGCAGAGGGTGGGTCAGTCGTGGAGCCGAAAAATAAGTATTTTATTACTATTCGTGGGCCAGGACAACCCGTGGTCCACCGCGTGATTGTCGAACCATATCGGCCAGAGTGAAGCTCGATAAATGCGAGCGCATGTGTTCACCGACGTCGGCCCACACCGACAACAAGACGCATTGCCCCTCGTGATCGCAGGCACCATCCTGGTGCGGGACCCCAAAGTCACCGGCGACAATCGGTCCGTCGACCGCCGCCACAATTTCGGCCAGAGTGAGGGCTTCGGGGGGACGATTCAGGACGTAGCCACCACCCACACCGCGCTTGGAACTCACCAGCCCGGCCGCCTTGAGAGCCAAAAGGATCTGCTCGAGGTAGGGCTGCGGGAGACCCGTCCGGTCGGCGATATCACGAACGGTCGTAGGGGAGCACTCGTCTTCGTGCAGGGCGAGACTTAACAGGGCTCGGCTGGCGTAGTCACCGCGGGTAGAAACTCTCACGGGAGAAGTGTACCGAGCAGGCGTTTCACGCGCCGGTGGCCGGCGGGGTAGGTTTTTTGGCGTCGATTTCGTCCACGCTGGCTTGGAGCTGCGCTACGAAGGCATCCGCTTCCCCGGCGTGGCGGGCAATAGCGAGGTCGAGGTAGAACTTCACCGATTCGCCGACCTTGGGGCCGTAGTACACAATCACGTTTTTTTGACGATTGGAAACGCCCACCGTGAGTTTCCCCAAGTCGTCGTCGCGGTGCATGGCAACGACCTTGCTCAGGAGCATTTCGTGCGATTGTTTTTGCCCGGAGTACACGAAACGCTGGTCGGTGATGTAAAAAGTTCCCACGTCGACGGCGGTGGGGGTGGGGACGCCCGGCACGAAGTGGCCCCGCTGGGCTCCGACGCGGTAGCGCACGCTACGACCCGCAATGGAACCAATCGGCACCGAGACGCCGGCGGAGCCTCCGACGTAGTGGCCCGGCGTGGTGCGGTCTTGGACCAAACTGGCGCCGGTCACGTAGCCCACCACCGCTTCGCCCGACTTCAACATGAGGTCACCCGCGGTACTCCCAGGGTGAATGGCCGTGGCGTATTCCACGAGGTGCTGCGCTTGGTCGTGCTCGGTCTGCCACGTGGCCATGGCCTGCTGGTAGACGTGTTGCTGGGCCAGAGCGGCGCGTTGCTGCTGGGCGGCCGTGGCGGCGGCGGACCGCGCCGCCTTTTTTCTCGCGAGTGTGGCCCGAAGTGCATCAAACATGTGGGTCTCCTTTGGGGACAAGTGTAGGGGGAGAGGTAAGAATCCCTCGGCTTTCTGGTCACGCCCCGCACGCTTTCTGGCACACTCGTGGTATGGAATCTGAATCCTCCAACATCTCCGTCGATCCTGCCGACGTTCTGAGTCCAGGGTCTTCTCCTCTGGTTCCGACGCCCGAACCCGATCCCTCGGGAGAGGTGGTGACCGAGCCCGCCAAGGTGCTGCGCTTGGGATCCATGGTGAAGGGCCTGCTCGACGAAGCACGTGCGGCGAACCTCGACGAGCCGGGTCGGGCTCGACTCGCCGAAATTTACCGCACCACGGTGGAAGAACTCAGCGGTGCACTGTCCAAGGAGCTCGGCGACGAGTTGGTACGCATGTCGCCACCTTTCACTTCGTCGGTTCCCTCCGAGTCGGAGTTGCGCATCGCGCACGCACAGCTCGTTGGTTGGCTCGAAGGGCTCTTTCATGGAATTCAAGCCTCCCTTTTCGCCCAGCAAGCCATGGCGCAAGCCTCACTCCAGCAGGGGAGCCCCGGTCCCAGCTCGGCCGGTGAGTCAGGCGACGGGGTCCGGGGGAACAGCTATCTCTGAGCACGCCCACCGTCCGAGCTCGTGTTACGGGTGGGGGCTACACTTCGAATTCCTCGGGTATTTCTACACCCGTTCCACGTCGTTCTTAGGGGTTTGCTCGCATGGCGAGTGACAGTTTCGTTCATCTCCACAATCACACCGAGTACTCCATGTTGGACGGGGCTGCGCGTATCGAAGAAATGGTCCTGGCCGCCCAACGTGACGGTCAAACTGCCATCGGTATTACCGACCACGGAAACATGTACGGGGTCATTGAGTTCTACAAGACGTGTCGCAAGTACGGAATGACGCCGGTCATAGGACTCGAGGCCTACATGGCGTCAGGCAGCCGTTTCGATAGACCCCCGCGCAAGGGAAAAATTGACGATACCGGCGGTGACGTCGAAGGTGGCGAGAAGCTCTACAACCATCTCACCCTCTTCGCGGAAACCACCGAGGGCTACAAGAACCTCATGAAGGCGTCGTCCATGGCCTTTCTTGAGGGCTACTACTACCAGCCGCGTTTGGACTGGGAACTACTCGAGCGGTACCACACTGGCTTGATCGCCACCTCGGGTTGCTTGGGTGGTGTGGTGTTGCAGGCCTTGTTGAAAGATGACTATCAAAAGGCCAAGGAGCTCGCCGCGCGCTTTCAGACCATTTTCGGTCGCGACAACTTCTTTATCGAATTGCAAGATCACAGCCTTCCCGAACAACGACGAACTAACCCGTCACTGTTGCGTATCGCCCAAGAGATTGGGGCACCACTCTTGGCTACCAACGACTTGCACTACGTCAAGCACTCAGACGCCGAAATGCACGATGCCCTGTTGTGTATTGGTACCGGCTCGTTGAAGTCAGACCCGAATCGCTTTCACTTCGAAAGCGATCAGCATTACCTCAAGACGTCCCGGGAGATGCGCACGCTCTTTGACGAGCTGCCCGAAGCGTGTGACAACACTTTGCTGATCGGCGAGCGCGCGAACGTGAACATTGAGTTCGACAATGACGCACTGCCGGAGTTCCCGATCCCCGAGGCCTTCCAGCGTGGTGATCACAAGGAGAGCGCGAATCACTATCTGCGTGAGCTCACCTACGAAGGCGCGCGTCAGCGTTACGGGGGGACTCTGTCGGACACGGTACGTGATCGTTTGGACTACGAGTTGGCGGTCATTACCGACATGGGTTTTGCCGACTACTTCTTGGTGGTCTGGGACCTCATTCGTTACGCCCGTGACACCAAGATTCGCGTCGGTCCGGGTCGTGGATCCGCCGCCGGTTGTTGCGTGGCCTATTGCCTCCGCATCGTGGACCTTGATCCCATCGCTAACGGATTGATTTTTGAGCGCTTCTTAAACCCGGGCCGCAAGCAAATGCCTGACATCGATATGGACTTCGACGAACGTTTCCGCGGCGACATGATTCGTTACGCCGCCGAGCGTTACGGCAGCGACCACGTGGCGCAGATAGTGACCTTCTCGACGCTCAAGGCGCGAGCGGCCGTACGCGATGCCGCGCGCGTACTGGGCTTTGCGCCCATGCTGGGCGACAAAATTGCCAAAGCCATGCCCCCGCTGCTGATGGGTAAGGACGTGCCGCTGGCGGCCTGTCTCACCAAGAATGATGAATTCGGATCACGCTTCTCGGAATCAGCAGGGGTGCGTGAGCTGTACGACACTGACCCGGACGCCAAGAAAACCATCGACGTCGCTCTGGGCTTCGACGGTAAGCGCCGGCAGGCGGGCATTCACGCTGCGGCCGTGGTGATTACCAAAGAGCCGGTCATGGAGTACGTACCGGTCTCGCGCAAGCCCAGCCCGAATGGTCCCGCCGAAGAGTCGCCCATCGTGACCCAGTTCGAAATGCACGCCATTGAAGAACTCGGTCTTTTGAAGATGGACTTCTTGGGGCTACGCAACCTGGCGGTCATCGACCGCGCGGTGGCGCTCATTGCGGAACGCACCGGCGACGTGGTGGACGTCGATAATTTGCCGCTCGATGACCCACTGGTCTTCGACATGCTCGGCAAGGGAAACTCCATTGGCGTCTTCCAGCTCGAAGGCGGTCCGATGCGCGCGTTGATGCGCAAGTTGCGGCCGACCAGTTTCGACGACGTGGGGGCGCTCGTGGCCCTGTATCGCCCGGGACCCATGGGGGAAAACGTTCATAACCACTTCGCCGACCGGAAGAACGGGCGTCAGGCGGTGAGCTTTGACCACCCCGACCTCGAAAACGTTTTGGGCAATACCTACGGTTTGATGATTTACCAAGAAGACATCATGAACGTTGCCCAGCGCATTGCCGGCTACTCGATGACCGAAGCCGACAACTTGCGCAAAGCCTGCGGCAAGAAGATTCGTGAAATGATCGTGGCCGAGCGCTCAAAATTTATTGATGGTGCCGAAGCCACCGGCTACGGCCGTGAACTCGGCGAGATCCTTTTCGACAAGATTGAACCTTTCGCCGACTACGCCTTCAACAAGTCCCACGCCTACGGCTACGGGCTGGTGGCCTACCAAAACGCCTGGCTCAAGGCCCACTATCCGGTCGAGTATCTCTCAGCTCTGCTGACGTCTTTTCGTGACGACAAGGATAAGACGGCGCTGTATCTTGCTGAATCGCGAGCCAACGGTATTACCGTGCGCGTTCCGGACGTGAACGAATCGGTGGGCGACTTTGCCCCGTCGAAAGTGCACGCGAACACCATCAACTTTGGTATGGCCGCTATTAGAAACGTGGGCGCGGCTCTGGTCGAGAAGATTGTGGCGGAGCGTGAGGCGCGTGGGCCCTTTGAGTCGGTCTACGACTTTGTGCGTCGCGTCGACACCCAAGTATTGAACAAGCGCTCGATGGAGTCTCTGATTAAGGCCGGTGCCTTTGACAGTCTGGACGTGTCGCGACAGGGCTTCCTTTTGGCGATGAACGAGATCATCGAACGCACGTTGGAGCGACGCGCCGATTTGTCGCGCGGGATTTCCACGCTGTTTGCCTCCCTGGGTGACGACGGGGGCAACGACTGGGAGGGAACGGACATTCCCATTCCGGTTAACGAGTACTCCAAGGGCGAGAAACTCAACTTTGAACGAGAGATGCTCGGTTTGTACATTTCCGATCACCCCGTCCGCCCGGTGGAGGCCGCCCTGCGCCGCCTCACCGACGGCACCATTTCGGCGGCGCGCGACATAGCCGCCGAACGACCGGAAACCGGCATCATGTTCACCATCGGGGGAGTCCTCTCGGAAGTGCAATTCAAGAGTTCCAAAGCCGGCAACACTTTCGCCCGCGTCGTGGTGGAAGACCTCGACGGTTCCATGGAAGTGATTTGCTACGGCAAAGTGGTGGAAGCGGGCGGGCCATTCCTGCGTAAAGACGCCATCGTGACCATCAAGGGTCGCATGGAACTCAAAGATGACGAACTGAGTTTCCGCGCCACGGAAATCAAGGCTCCGACGTTGCTGGCGCCCGAGGACACCGACATCACCGTGTGTCTCGAGTCGAACTATTTAAATCCCACGGGCGTGAAGCACTTGAAGGATATTCTGAGTTCGTATCCTGGCCCGACCGCCGTGATTGTCAAGAGCCGAGCCGATGGAAAGCGCTTTCGTCTGGGCTCCGAGTTCAACGTGAACACCTCCACCGTGGTGGGACCCTTGCGCGTGGCCTTCGGTGAAAACGTTATTGAAACAGCCGAAAATGAAGGGGTGGCGCTTTCGTCGTAGAATGGTGACTTATGGCATTGACGGTCACCACCAAAGACACCACCGCGTTGAAGGAAGCAGAGCTGTTGGAAATGGCCGCGCTGTGTGAAGGGCGATCTCCTCGTTTTGATTTTGCCTTCCTTACCGAGCAAAAGGAAAAGTGGGTTTTGGTGACGCACGCCCGCGAAGGTAACAAGCTTCGTGGATACGCCTATTGCACCCTCGAACGCATTGGGGGCACTCCCGCGCTCTTGATTGGCTTGGCCTTGGTAGACCGCAACGCCAAAAGTGACCAGACTCTCAAGACCCTCTTGCACGATCAACTGCGCCGCGCCCTCTTAGCCTTTCCGGATGAAGATGTTCTCATCGGCACCCGCCTGACCACCCCTGACGGCTTTCGCGTCTTTAACGGACTCGAGGACATCGTGCCTCGTGAGGGCTACCGCCCCACCGGTGAGGACCGTGCCTGGGGTCGTCGCTTGGCCAAGCGTTTTGGTTCAGAAAAATCCATCGATGACAAGACCTTCATCATGACCAACGCCGCGGACAGCGTGGGTGGCTTGGATTACGTGGTGGCCAAGGCCGCTATCCCCGAAGGCGCCTCCAGCGTCTTTAAGGGCGTCAAGACCGACAAGGGCGATCGACTGATTGCCTTTGGGTGGGCCATGGCCGAAGCCCTGGCCTCGGGCAAACTCGCAAAGTAACTACGAACGCGCGAGCAAACTCGTGCAGATTTTGTAGCAGTGTCCGTCTTGAGGCTCCGACAACGTGGCCAAGACGTAGGTGGGTCGAAAACCCAGCGCCGTGGTCAACTCTTTTCCGGTGAGCGAATCACGACGCGCTGCATCGAGGGCGCGGGCCACGAAACGATCCTCGCAGAGCAACCACACGTCGTCGAGTTCCCAGCCGAAGCGCACCCAGGTGGAGTTGTCTTCTCGTCGGCGCAGAACTTGTGGTCCGGTGGCGGTGGCAATGAGAGCCACGCTCGGACGATCCCCGCGAAACTCCCAGTAGGGCGCACTGGGTCCGCGAAATCCAAAGAGTGGTCCGTCACTCGGGCTCGCCACGTTCTCCAGCAGCGCCCGCACGTGCTTGCCGCGGTAGGTGCCGACCTGGCGCGGGATGTCCGCCAAGCTCACCGCTTCGGGTTGGGCCAGGTCGTCGTCATCGAGGCTCTGGGCCAGAGTTCCCTCAATGACCCCGAAGGGTTCGAAGAAGGGCTCGGCGTCGTCCGGCCATGGGATGCGCCAGCGCAATACCGCACCACTCTCTAAATCAATCACCACCGTGTCGACCGGGGTGGAGCCCAAGACCAAGCCGTGCACCGTGGCCCCCGGCTGGAGGTAGACGCGGTCGCGTTGGGGCAGGGTGGCCAAAATCTGGCGCACGTCGTTACTCAGATGGTCACGGCGGAAAAGCGCCATTAGGTCCTCGCCAGGACGAGACGGAGCTCGGATTCGCGGGCCACGGGCTGCTGGCACACGCCGTGTGTGCACACGTAGGCCAGCCCCCGTTCACGAAACTCGTGATGACTGGCGGGTTCACTACCCGTAATGAGGACACTAAAGGGCACGAAGAGTAAGGCTACGAGGTCCGCGAGTTCCCCGCGAGGACCGGGAATCACTATCTCGCGTCCGCGAGAAAGAAAACCCCAGGCCCGTAGGAGGTCGGGAACGGCGGAGGGGTGTTGATTCACCACGGAGCTCGCGAGCTGCACCAAGCGCTCCGCGACCACCCGGTAGTCATCGGAACTCATGATCATGGCGGCCCGCGCAAATGCGGTCGCGGCCACGGCGTGCGAGGAGGGGGTGGCGTTATCGAAGATTTCCTTGAGGCGTTGGGGGAGATCCGACACCTCGTCGTGGGTGCTCCAGAAACCCAGACCCACGTCACGACTGCTCGGTGTCGGTCGAGGGCCGTCCCAGTAGTGCGCCATGAGTTCGTCGGCGAGAGGGCGCACGGCGTTGAGCCACTGGGCGTCACCGCTGGCCTCGAACATCGACAACTGGGCTTCCATCAACCACGCCAGATCGCCGGCGGTTGCGCGCGCGTTTTTCGACTGAGTGCGCCACCAGCCGCGCTCGTCGCGGTGGCTGCTACTGAGGGAGCGAAGGAGTTCGCTGGCTACTTCGAGGAGCTGAGGGTCGCGGGACTCGGCGCAGGCGGCGGCGAACATGGCATTCCATTCGAGGATGACCTTGTCGTCGCGACCGGCGGGCACACGCTCTTGTCGAGCGGCGTAGAGAGCGGCACGCACCGTGACTAGTTGGTCGGCGCTGAGCGCGTCGGTACGGCTCAGCATGGGGATGCTGCGCCCTTCAAAGTTCCCTCCCGGGGAGATGCCGTAATAGGCACAGGTGGCGTCGATCAAAGTGTCGTGACCGCGCGCGCGGAGGGCCTCGGCAACTTCATCGGGAGTCCAGGTGATGTGCAAACCTTCCCCACCGTTGCTATCGGCGTCCAGCGAGGAAGCGTAACCCGACGGAGTGCGAAGTTCCCTCACGACGAAACTCAAGGTGTCCAGCGCCACCTCACGCCAGCGTGCGTGGCCGCCCTGTGCACGGTCGGCGCGAAGGTAGACGCTCGCGAGGAGGGCTTGGTCACTGAGCATCTTTTCGAAATGCGGCACGTGCCACTGCGCGTCGACGCTGTAACGAGCAAAACCACCACCCACGTGGTCGTAGAGTCCACGCTCCGACATGGCCGCCAAGCTTCGCTCCGCCGCCGCGGCGACGACGGGGTCGTCCAGGCGGTGGAGGAGGGCTTCGAGATAACTGGGTCGGGGAAATTTGGGAGCACCACCAAAACCACCGTCCTCGTCGCAACGCGCCACCAGATCGTCCACCAAGGCGTCGTTGATCTTCGCCCACGGCTCGATGGGGGGAGAGCTCGTGAGGTGATCGAGAAATCGAGTTTCCTTGAGAAGCCCCTCGCTCAGTTCCTGCGCGTGCTGCTCGACCGTTGCTCGCTGGGTGCGCCAAGCGTCATCCATGGCGAGGAGGAGTCGTTCCAGACCGACGTGACCCGCCCTGTCGGTGGGTGGGTAATAGGTACCGGCCATAAAAGGGGAACCGTCGGGAGTGAGAAAAACTGTCATGGGCCACCCACCGTGACCGCTGACGAGTTGCGTCGCGGCCATGTAGAGCGCATCCACGTCGGGACGTTCTTCACGGTCGACCTTTACCGGCACGAAACGCTCGTTCACCATGGCGGCCAAGGCCTCATCTTCAAAACTTTCGTGGGCCATCACGTGGCACCAGTGGCAGGCGGAATAACCCACCGAGAGGAATATCGGTCGATCGAGTTCGCGGGCGCGCGCGAAGGCCTCGTCTCCCCATTCGAACCAGTCCACGGGATTATCAGCGTGCTGGCGAAGGTAGGCGCTGGTGGAATTGACGAGTCGATTGGTCATGTGGATCTCAGTAGCGAGGGTAATCGCTCCTTCGCGCTGCAGCAGCCCCGTGAAGGGATGTCTCGGTATCGTGGGGGCATGGAGATTCGTTTGGATGGAAAAGTCGCCCTCGTCACGGGAGCCTCGCGCGGTATTGGATTGGCCATGGCGCAACGTTTTGCCGAAGCCGGTGCCCGGGTGATGCTCTCGTCGCGCAGTGAAGAAAATCTCACCGCCGCCCTCGCCACCTTGTCCGCGTACGGAGATCGCGTTGCTATCTGCGCGGCGCACGTGGGCCGAAGTGCGGACGCCGATCGATTAGTAACCACTACCTTGGAGCGCTTCGGGGCGCTGGACATTTTGGTCAATAACGCCGCAACGAACCCTTATTTCGGACCTTTGGTCGACATCGATGACGCCCGCATGGTTAAGACCTACGAAATAAATCAAGCCTCGGTGCTCACCCACGTGCGCTCCGCGTGGCACCAGTACATGAAAGACCACGGCGGCGTTATTTTGAATATCGCCTCGGTGGGCGGACTCGGACCCGAGCCGGGAATCGGTTGGTACAACGTCACGAAAGCGGCCGTCATTCATCTGACCCGTCAGCTGTCCTACGAGCTCGCACCCACAGTGCGGGTCAACGCCATTGCTCCCGGTTTGGTCAAGACCGAATTAGCGCGCGGACTGTGGGAAGAACACGGGGAATCCATCGCGCGCCACATTCCTCTGCGCCGCTTGGGTGAGCCCGACGACATCGCGACGGTGGCCCTGAGTCTCGTGAGCGACGCCACGGGATGGCTGACCGGCCAAACCATCGTGGTGGACGGTGGCACCACCACGCAGCCCACCGGTGGCGTCGGCTAAATCAGAGTGGCCAAGAGGTCACGTCGCACCTTGCCGTTGGCGGTGCGAGGGATGCTCGCGAGAACTACTAGTCGTGAGGGGCGAGCCCAGGGTCCGAGGTGCTCACGGGCGACGGCGCGAAGATCGGCCAAGACGGCCTCCGGATCACGTCGCGTCACCGCGGCGACCACGACGCGCTGGCCCCATTCGGCATCTTCTTCTCCCACCACGGCGAGATCGGTCACACCAATGAGTCCCTCCATCACCGACTCCAAATCTTCGGGCCAGACCTTTTCGCCTCCCGTGTTGATGACGTAGGCCAAACGACCCGACACCGACACCGTCCCCGCATCGTTCACGCGTCCACCGTCACCCGTCGGAAACCATCGGGTGCCGTGGTCATCGAGCACCCAATCGACGTCGCTATGGCGGTACGCCCGCAAGAGAGTGGGTGAGGCAATGAGCAGCTCACCGTCTTTTTCGCGTACGCGGACCCCTCCGAGGGGCTTGCCGTCATAGACCACGCCCGAACCCGTTTCGGTGCTGCCGTAGGTGGACACGACGTTGGCGGGTCGATCGTGGGGAGCCGGTCCGCCACCGACCAAGACGCAGGCGTAGTCCGAGAGGTCGTAGCGATGGAGCTGGGTGGTCACGACGGCACAGTGCGTAGCGCCCCGCGGTGGTCCCGCAAGAAGTTCGTCACTGGTACCAAAGATCAATTCGTCGTCGGTCAACAACGCGCGCACCACGACCGCACAACCACCGATGTGAACGGGGGGAAGTGAAGCGAACCAGCGGGTCGGCCCACCTCGCCGAAGGGCAAGGCTGGTGCGCTGGGCCGAGGCTGTCAGGGCGTCCCAGGTGAGCACCGCGGCCCGCGGACGTCCACTAGTGCCGCTGGTAAGTACTACCGCGCCGTCGCCCTCGGCAATTCCGAGGGGCTCATCGGGTGGTGCCAGAAAACCTTCACTATTCCGCACGACGTGGGGCCGCAGGATGGACAGCATGTCGCGTCGGCGCAACTCGCTCCAGCGTTGGTCGAGAACGCTGAAGGCCTCGCCCGCGTGGTAACAGTCGGCGATGGCGCGTTGGAGTTCGGGTCCGAGCGGCAAATCCAGGGCGACGAGACGACTCACCTTCGTAGCCTAGAAGGGAGTGTTCTGGCAGAGCCAATGCCATCTTCTAGGCTCGGAGGAGACGAAAGGCTCGATATGGCAACGGTTCGCTATGAACGACGCGTCCCCGTGGCGCCCGACGTGATCTGGGGCATCGTAGGCGACGCCGCTTCAATTCATCGCTGGTTTCCGGGGGTACGTGACTGCACCGTGGTGGGTGACGTACGCACCCTGCACATGGCGAACGGTATGGACATGCCCGAGAAAATTCTCACCGTCGACCCGATCTTGCGACGTTTCCAATACACCATCACCTCACCGCTCTACCGCATGCACTTGGGGACCATTGACGTGATTGAACTCGGACCCCAGGACTCGCTCATCGTGTATTCCACGGTGTCCGATCCCGACGTGCTCGCCTTGGTGGTCGGCGGCGGTACGTATTTTGCCCTCGACGAAATTGAACGACAAGCGCTGGCGAAAGCCGCACAGGAGTAAATCATGGGACGGAAAATTCTCTTCATCACTACCGACCAGCAGCGTTTTGACACCATCGGTGTTAACGGCGCGCAGTATTCGCGTACACCCACTATCGATGGCTTGGCCGCGGCGGGCATCAACTACACCCGTGCGCAGCCCAGCTCGGTGGTGTGCATGCCCTCACGCGCGACCATGCTCACGGGGCAGTTCCCCTCGACCCACGGAGCGTGGATGAACGGCGTCGCCTTGGCCGTGGACGCACCGTCGGTGGCCGCTACTTTGCACGACGCCGGCTACAAGACCTCACTGATTGGCAAGGCACACTTCGAGCCATTTATTGACGTCTTCGGTAATTACACCGAAAACTCACTCGCCAACCTGGGTGTTCCCACCGTGGAGACGAACTGGGCCGATGGGCGACGGGGACCGCACCGTGGTTTTGATCACATGGAATTCGCCACGCACGGCGTCGCCGGGCAATTGCACTACGCCAAGTACATGCAACAGAACCACTTCGATGAAATAGGTGGCTTCTATTCGGCGCTGGACGGTGACCTGCAAGTCAACGCTGCCGGTGGCGGGGAAACCAACGCTCCGCAGGTAAAGATCAACCCCGTCGAGCGCGGTCACTATCACACCGATTGGGTGGCGGATCGAACGATTGCGTGGCTGGAATCACTGGACGCCGAGGACGACTTCTTTTGCTGGATGAGTTTCCCCGATCCGCATCATCCCTGGGACCCGCCGGCCTCGGAACTGCACCGCGTGCCGTGGCGTGACGTCGAGCTCCCGGCTAACTACCCGACAGCCGCCGCCGAGCGCGAAGCGCTGCTGGACGCCAAGTCGCGTCACTGGCGCATGTGGTACGACGGACAGCTCGTGTCGAACTTTGAAGCCCCGAAGACCTGGGTACCGTCGACCTTGACCGCCGATCAAGTGCGCGAAGTCAACGCTCTCAACGCGGTGGAAGTAGAACTCATCGACGAAGCCATCGCCCGCGTGCTGGCCGTGGCCACGGCCCGTGGTTGGGACGACGACTTGGACATCATCTTCACCACCGACCACGGCGAATTCCAAGGCGACTTCGGTCTTTTGTTTAAAGGTCCGTATCACGTAGATGCCTTGATGCGACTGCCGCTGATTTGGCGACCGGCCGCGTCGGCGCAGATTGCCCCCGCCGTGGTGAGTGAGCCCGTGAGTTTGGTTTCTCTGGCGGCCACCTTCTTGAATATCGCCGGACGTAATGCTCCCTACTGGGTGGAAGGTCAATGTCTCCCCACCAGTTCGGGCGACGCCGAGGATCGTGGTTTTGATCACACCATTACCGAGTGGGACTCGGTGCTCTTCGGAGTAGCCGTTCACGTGCGCAGCGTGGTGACCAAGGAATACCTGTACACGGAATACGGCAAGGGCGCCGTCCACGACGGCAGCGAAGGCGAGCTCTACGACATGAGCGAGGACCCACTCCAGCGGGTCAATCGATTCGATGATCCTCAGTACGCCGCGGTGCGTCGTGACTTGTCCCAGCGTCTCCGCGATCACCACGACCGCCCGCACGACCGAGCGCGACCGGGAGTAACCGTCGCGCCGGTGTAATCGATCGGGTGCGCTCGGCGTTAGCGTAGAGCTATGGCCGATACCGTTATCCAAGGACCTCCGATTGACCCCGTCGAGAAATTTCGCTCCTACCCCTTGCCGCAGTGGCAACGCGCGGGCGACTTCAAGGACATCTTTTACGACGTGGCCGATGGGATCGCCAAGATCACCATCAACCGCCCGGAACGGCGTAACGCCTTTCGTCCACAAACACTTTTCGAACTCAGCCGCGCCTTCGAAATGGCACGCGACGACACCTCGGTGGGTGCGATTGTCTTGACCGGTGAAGGTCCCGACGCTTTTTGCTCGGGCGGTGACCAAAAAATTCGCGGCGATGACGGGTACATCGGTGACGATGACGTCGCCCAACAGGGAATCGGACGCCTCAACGTGTTGGATCTCCAGATTCAAATCCGACGCCTGCCCAAGCCCGTGGTGGCCTCCATTGCCGGTTACGCCATCGGTGGTGGGCACATTTTGCACTTAGTCTGCGATCTCTCCATTGCGGCGGATAACGCCCGCTTCGGCCAGACCGGCCCGCGCGTGGGTTCCTTTGATGGAGGCTTCGGCTCGTCGATCTTGGCGCGCGCCATTGGCATCAAGCGGGCTAAGGAAGTCTGGTTTTTGTGTCGTCAATACGACGCGGCGCAGGCCTTGGATTGGGGACTGGTGAACACGGTGGTGCCCTTGGCCGACCTCGAACGTGAAACCGTGGCCTGGTGTCGTCAGATGCTGGCGCTCTCGCCCATGGCTCTACGGATGCTCAAGGCGGGCTTTAACGCGGCGGATGACGGACTAGCAGGGGTGCAGCAATTGGCCGGTGACGCCACCATGTTGTTTTACATGTCCGAAGAAGGACAAGAGGGTCGCAACGCCTTCGTCGAACACCGTGAGCCCGACTTCTCGAAGTTCCCCAAGCGCCCGTGAGCGGCACCCCCGGACCCGTTCGGCGCTGGGTGTTGGCGGCACGTCCGCGCACCTTGCCGGCCGCACTCGTACCCGTGGCGCTGGGATCGCTCAGCGTGCGTCCGCACGCGCTCAACTTCCTCAACGTGGTGCTCTGTGCGTGGGTAGCCCTGGCCTTGCAAATCGCCACGAACTTCGCCAACGATTATTCCGACGGCGTGAAAGGTACGGACGAAGTCCGCGTGGGACCCTTCCGCTTGACGGCGTCGCGTGTGGTTCCCGCGTCGACGGTACGCAACGCCGCCATGGGCACCTTCGCCGCAGCTGCGTTGGGTGGGGTGTTTCTTGCCGCGCGTACCTCGTGGTGGTTCGTGTTGATTGGCGCGGCGGCTATTGCCGCGGGCTGGCTCTATACCGGTGGCCCCCGCCCGTACGGCTACATGGGGCTCGGGGAAGTATTCGTGATGATCTTCTTTGGTTTTGTCGCGACCGTCGGCACGGCCTACGCCATGGGCGACAGCATCCCTTCAAAGTCCTGGTGGCTGGGCCTGGGTGCGGGCTCAATGGCCTGCGCGCTCCTCGAAGCGAACAACATCCGCGACATCGACGGTGATCAACTCTCGGGCAAGAAAACCTTGGCGGCGCGCGCCGGTAGGAGTCGGGCCAGTTGGCTCTATGTGGTCTGCGGGCTCGGAGCAACCCTCGGCGTAGGAGCGGCGTGTCGTTTTCTGGGCTGCGTGGTGGTGGTGGTCTATGGGGTGGCCGCCTCACGTTTTCTCTTTACCGCGCGGACCGGTCGAGAACTGCTCCCGCTCTTAGCCATGTCGGCACGTCTGCAACTCCTGGTAGGTCTCGCGACCGGCATCATGCTGGCGGTCGCTCCCGGCGTGAGGGCTAACTCGCTGAGTGCGGTGGTGACCGGGGCCCTGGCCCTGGCCGTGGTGGCTCTACTGATTCAGAAAAGCCGTCAGGCGACTCGCCACTAATTCGGGGTTCTCCAGGTGCGCGGCGTGGCCGACACCACTCAAAATGGTGCATTCTCCTTGGGGAAGATTCGCGGAAAGTTCCAGAGCCTCGCGCGTGAATTTTTCGTCGAGTGCCCCCGCCATGACCAAGGTAGGGATGGTGATGTCGCGCACGACGTCACCCAAGAACTCCTGCGTACCCGTTCCGGCGAGCTCCAAGGAACTGGCGAGACCGCTGGCAGTATTGCGATTTCGCGCGTCAATCTCGTGGGCGTCGTTCGGTACGCCCGCGAAAAGAGGCTGCGCCAACCACTCGTCCACGAAGGCGGGGACGCCGATGATCTGAATGCGCCGCGCGAGCTCTTCGTCGCGACGACGACGGTCCCGGCGCTCGACGTCGTCGTGAATACCTCGGGTACCACTGAGTAGTACCAGACGACCTACGAGCTCGGGATGTGCGAGAGCGACGTGGAGGGCCACGCGCGCGCCGAAGGAGTATCCCCCCAAGATCACCGGTCCTGGTCCGATAGCCGCGGCGACTAATTCCGCCGTTTCGGTGAGATCGCAACGAATGTCACCGGAATCACCGTGGCCCGGAAGATCCAGAGTCACGAGTTCGTGGCTTCCTGCCAGAATGGAGCGGAACTGATGCGCCGAGTGACTACTGTGCGTGAAACCGTGCAACCACACGAGCGTGGGTCCCGTACCCGCGCGGTAGGTGTGGAGAGAGGCCATAGATGACGAGCGTACCGAGTCCCCGTGACGTGCAGGCAACCTACGCCGCCGTCCTGGTTGACCAGTGGGTGGCCATGGGCCTCAGCGACGTGGTGATTTGCCCCGGTTCGCGCTCGACCCCCTTGGCCATGGCCTTTCACCAACGTGACGAGATTCGCTGCCACGTGCGCATTGATGAGCGTTCGGCGGGGTTCTTCGCCATTGGGCTGGCCTTGGCCACTCGTCACACCGTGGCCATCGTGGTCACCAGCGGCACGGCTGCCGCCGAACTCCACGCGGCGGTCGCGGAAGCAGATTTGGCCTACGTGCCCTTGCTGGTGATCACCGCCGATCGACCACCGGAGCTGCACGGTGTGGGTGCCCCGCAGACAATTGAACAAACCGAGATTTTTGCGTCGATGGTGCGGCAATTTGCCGAGCCCGGCGTTGCGCGGTGGGAGCAACGTGACAAGTGGGCCCAGATTGCCCAAGATTTGTTCTACGCCGCCGAGGATGACTTGTTCCCCGGACCCGTCCATTTGAACGCCGCTTTTGACGAGCCCTTGGTGGGTGACGCCCAGATTTTTCCGCCCAGCGAACCCGCGGCGGTGTGGACCTCCCTGTCGGCGAACGAGACCTGTCCGGTCGAGCTACGGGGTCGTCGCGTGTTGGTCGTGGCGGGATCACCACACCAGCACGATTGGGAAGCGAGATGCCGTGAGATGTCGTGGGCTCTGCTCACCGACGCGACGGGCGAAGGCTCGTTGCCCTATGCCGACGTGATCTTGCGTTCGGACGAATGGGCGTCGGCGCTTGCTCCCGACGTTGTCCTGCGCGCGGGTGGCGTGTTGGCATCCAAGACGGTGGCGCAGCGTTTGCGCGAGTGGAAGTGCCCCGTGGTGGCCGTCAGCACCGGCACGATGGTGGGGGACCCCGATCGGCGAGTCGACCACGAATGGAATAGCGACGTGAGTGATCTCGACGCCACGCTGCACGCCGGAAATGCCGACTACGTGTCGGCCTGGGAAGTAATTTCCGAGCGGGTGGGATCGGTGCTGGCTGGGTACGACGAGTGGACGGAAATAGCGGTGGCCCGTCGCGTGGTGTCAGTAGCTAACGAACACGAAGTCACCCTGGTGGTGGGGTCCTCGATGCCCGTACGTGACGTGGAATGGTGGAGCGAAACACGACGCACCCGGATCATCTCCAATCGCGGTGCGAACGGCATCGACGGCGTGCTCTCGACCATTCTCGGAGCGGGCGTCTCGTCGAGTGTCGTGGGCTACGTGGGTGACGTGACCTTCCTGCACGACGTGGGTTCCTTGGTGGATGGCCTTGGCCCTCACGGGGGGAGTGCCGTCATCGTGGTGTCCGATAACCGCGGGGGAGGCATCTTCTCTTTTCTGCCGCAAGCGGACGCACTTGACGCACACAGCTTTGGGGAACTCTTCACCACCACACGTGATCTCAATCTCGCTGCTATCGCGTCGAGCTTTGGCCATTGGGCCGCCACGGTGCGTACTCACCAGGAGCTCGACGACGCCATTCGCACCGGATTGTCGCATACGGGCGTCAGCGTGGTCGTGGCCGCGTTGCCGCCGGTTTCGGAAAACGTCGGTCGCCACGAGGAGCTCATCCAACGAATCCACGCGGAGATTGCGACGTGATGGCGACCTCCCTCCCTTCGTCGTTGCTGGCCGCTATCCCGGTGGCCATGGCCGCGGGTTTCGTCTCCTTTCTCTCCCCCTGCGTGCTGCCATTAGTGCCGGGCTATCTCGCCTTTCTCTCGGGCTCGGTGGGTGCCGCCAGTCCGACGCATCGTCGGGGACGCACACTCGCGGGTTCGTTGGCCTTCGTTCTGGGATTCGCGGTTATTTTCGTATCCTTTGGTGCCGCCTTCGGCGGTCTGGGTTCGGCCCTCTCTCGCCATCAGCGCTGGTTGGAAATATTCTTCGGCGCTCTCACCATGGCGATGGGTCTCTTTTTCGCGGGCTGGTGGCCCGCTGCGTGGGCGCAACGGGAACGCCGCAGTCACTACGTGCCCCGCGCCACGGTGCTCGGTGCTTTCGTCTTAGGTTTTTTGTTCGCCTTGGGTTGGACACCGTGTATCGGCCCCACCCTCGGTGCCATTTTGGGTTTGGCAGCCTCCTCGGGTGCGTCGGCGTGGCGTGGCTCGCTCCTGGCTTTCTGCTACTGCCTTGGTCTGGGACTTCCCTTCGTAGTGATTGCCCTCGCGGGTGAATACGCGACGACAGCGTCGAAGTGGCTGCGGCGTCACTCTCGGCGCATCGGTCAGATCGGTGGCGTCATGCTGATCGCCATCGGACTCTTGGAAGCCACGGGCCTCTGGGCTCATTTTGTTCTCTGGCTTCGAGTGAATCTGCCCACGAACTCCCTCCCTCTCTAACGGCAAGGTCGTTCTAGACTGAGGGCATGTCATTACGTGCGGACTGGGCGTTTCGTGGATTGATACACCAAGTCACCGACGAGGCGATATTTGAGCAACTCGACGCGGGAAAGGTCACGGCCTACATCGGTTTTGACCCTACGGCCCCGTCACTGCACGTGGGAAATCTGCTACAAATTTGCAACCTTCGACGCTTGCAACTCGCGGGAAACCGACCCATCGCCCTTGCGGGCGGGGGGACGGGATTGATTGGAGATCCCAGCTTCAAAGCGGCCGAACGCCCACTCCTCACCGCGGAGGCCTTGGCGATGAATCTCGCGGGTATTTCCGCGCAACTCACGAGACTTCTGGACTGTGACGCCTCGGCGGGTGCGAGTCGGGCGCTGTTGATGAACAACGCGGATTGGCTCACCACCGTCTCGCTGACGGACTTCCTGCGCGATGTCGGCAAGCACGTCACCATCAATCAAATGGTGGCCAAGGATTCCGTGAAGAGTCGTCTGGATCGTGAAGACATCGGACTGTCCTTCACCGAGTTTTCCTACATGCTTCTCCAGGGTTACGATTTCGTTCGCCTGTATCAGGACCACGACTGCAGTTTGCAGATGGGTGGCTCGGACCAATGGGGCAATATCACCGTGGGAGTAGACCTGGTGAAGAAGATGGCCGGCGGTAAGGCCTACGGCCTCACGGTTCCGCTCCTCCTGCGTCCTGACGGCACCAAGTTCGGCAAGTCGGAAGGTGGTAATGAGAATGTCTGGCTCGATGCCCGACTGACCTCGCCCTTCGCTTTTCACCAGTTCTTTTTGACCACCGATGACGCCATGGTTTCGCAACTGTTGCGCGCCCTCACCTTCTTGAGCCATGACGAGATCCTCGAGTTAGAAGCGGCCACCACCAATCGTCCGCAGGAGCGTCGGGCGCAGCGTGCCTTGGCTGACGCGGTGGTGACCTGGGTGCACGGGGCCGAAGAAACCGCGAAGGCTAACCGGGCAGCGGCTGCCTTGTTCTCCGAAGACATTGCCCTTCTGGACGAAGCCGTCCTGCTGGAAATTGTGGCTGATGCCCCCTCCTCGACACTGACGCGGGCCAGTGCCGTAGCGGGCCTGGATCCGGTGGAGTTGCTGGTGACCTGTGGCTTAGCGTCATCGAAGACCGAAGCGCGTCGCTTCTTTGAACAAGGTGGGGTGTACATCAACAACCTTCGCCAGGAGGAAAACTCTCCGGTCAAAGTCTCGCAAGCGCTCCACGACCGCTACCTCGTCGTGCGACGGGGTAAGCGCAACACCCACCTCATCGTCCTCTCGTGAGGCGCGTCATCGCGATTGTGCTCGCGGGGCTTTTGATGTCCGCGTGTGGTTCGGTCAGCCTGGATACGGCCATTCGGAATTGGAAGATCCAGAGCAATTTCGAATCGAATTCGCTCACCTTACGTCACGATGTCAGCCACGCGGTAACGGTGTTGGCACCAGCGGATGCGGGCTCCCTGCGTCATACCGTGTGCGCCGTATTGCTGATGGACGCCGACGCCGCCAACTCGTCTCTCCCGACACCAGATTCTCAGGCGAGTGAATTATTGGCTCGTGCCTATCACGACTTCGCTGACGCCGCCAACGTGTGCTATTCGGCATCCACGCCCGCACAGATCAGCCATGCACGCGCCCTCTTGACGGCTGGGGTGGGCGCGCTGGTGGAAGGCCAGTGGCGGCTGCGCGCACTGACCACGCACTAGTTGCGTGGCCGGAGGTCAATCTCGAGGCGCAATATGCCGTCTTCGAAGGTGGCCGTGGCGTCGCCCAGCATGGCGTAATCCTGAAAGTCGGTATTGGCGGCTTCAATAAAACGAACGCGTTCGGGACCTTCGACCGGTGGGAGCCCACGCTTTCGCACGGCATCGGCGCGCAGGCGAAAGCGTTGAATCATCTGCTGGGGGTCAAATGTGTCCATGAAAGTGATGCTAGGGGTTAATCAGGGGGCTGAGTTGGTAAGATACCTACTCGACGCATGAACCGCGTCGTGACCACCGCCGTAGCCAGGCCCCTGGTCAGTGAGGAGTAAGCGTGAAAAAGGGTCGCCACCGTCGCTTTGTAGAAGCGCGTGAATTGAAGCGTTCCGTAGGTCCTCGCGCGACGCGCTGCGACGAATGCGGGGCGGAACCAGAAGACGTCCACGCCGAATGGTGCTTGGCCGAAGAAGATCGCTACGACGAAATCCTCGGATCACTCCCACGTCCTACCTTCACCGAAGAAGATCCGCTCGCCGCGGAGGGCTAAAACTACTTTCGTCGAAGTACGGGGTGGGGGAGTCGGGTGGCTGTTCCCTGCGTGGCTCGTTGTGCCAAATAGGCACCGAGACGGTCGTAGACCTTCTGACCCACCATGGCGACGAGCTCGTCTTTCATTCCGTCGAAGACGCGCGTTTTGGATTTGAATGCTTCCTGCGCTTGGGTGCACCACCAATGAAATTCGCTGCCACCCGCGCCCCAGTGCTTGCG
>CAINHL010000077.1 GCA_903848885.1 uncultured Actinomycetes bacterium | reverse complement strand
GGACCCCACCATGACAAGTTTTAAAATTGATGCTGCGGGAGACCTTTCTACGTAGGGCGTTTGAATGTCAACACCGTTTTCGATGACGACCAGACTTGTCGTCGCTCCAGGGTGGCCGCTACTAATTTCGCGGGCCACCTGATTGCTAACGGCCACCACCCTTCGCGGCGGCTGGCGGAAGGAAAAAGCTTCGAGTCTCAGCCCCGCCCAACGCGACAGGGCGGCATTCCACTGGCGCCACCGCGGTAAGGAATCTCTCGCATCACGGGGAACGGCCTGATGGCACAAATGAATCGTTACGACGTCCATGCGAGCGAGCGACAGACAGCCGCAACCATGAAGAATAAAACCATTTCGCCGAAGATCCAAAGCGATCCATCGCGACCGTACCGCATACATGGCAATGCGGAGAAACGCGGGGCGGGCGGGCAAACCCGCGCGGTGAACGCTAATCGACTCGGGTAGACCCTCCGTTCCCTCGCTCGCCACCACCACGAATTCCACCTTGTCACTCAAAATCTCCAGCAGTCGTCGACCGAGGCGCTCTTGCCCCCCACCGCGTGCGGAAACCGAATGGGCAAAGTACGCCACCTTGGGCTGAGTCACGAGAGAGATATCGTTCGTCGTGCTTCACCGGGGCGACGCCATTCCCATGCTGCAACTGCAATGGGTTCGTCCTCCGCATCCCTCGTTGACGGTGCCTGAGCCATCTGGTCGCCACAGCCGAGGACAAACCAAAAAAGCCAGCAGACCGAATAGAGGTCTCCATTCATCCACTGGAATATCGTGACTGCGGAAATGCCCATAACAAAAAGTCCCAGCGAATCATTGCGCGCGAGTGCCAATCGATAGGAAGTCCGGAACACATTGCGCAAGAGCAACAGGTATAGACCAATGCCTAATATCCCGAAAGCGACTCCCATATTTCCGGGGTCATATTCCGTTCCGTGAAGATTTGCTGTCCGGCTGTACCGCGTAGCCGAAATGGTTACGGAGCCCGTGCCGTAACCGAAGGGGTGCGTAAAGCCGGAGATAATTCCCCTTCGTTGGAGTTTTATGTGACCCGAGAGTGAGGAATTGGACCCGGTAGGGTCCGTCAACCCCGAAAGTTGGTGATTTGAGAGTTGCTGCGCCGTCGATACACCGTCGACAGCATTCCCACTTGGAGACCCGCCGAAGAATCCGGCGAACACCACGAGCAACACAATGCTCCCCACTCCAGCAAGCCCCACTAACGATGGTCGCCATCGGCGCCAGGCCGCGAACATAACGCCCAAGGCCAGCACGCAGAGGAAGACGGATGTGCGTTGCGATTCATAGTAGAGCGCAACCGCCACCGTCGCTGTCGCCGGCCACCGCACGACCAACGGCACGCGAGAACCGCGAACTCCCAGAGCTACCCACGTTACGACCCCCACCGCGAGAAACAGCGCGTACTCCTGGGCGGAAGAAGATGTACCAAACGCGCGTACCACCCCGTTTCCTACGTTTAAAGCTGTATAGCCATCGGTTTCCACCCAGGCGCTATCCCACGAAGGAAATCCGACAAATTGCTGAAAGAGACCATAGACGGCAACGCCTAACGACGAGAATGCGATCATCCACATCAGCCGCTCAAGTATCTGTTCGTTGGAGTAGCGCCGACCAACCCAAAAAGCTAAGGCTGGTATGAGAATGAATAAAAGACCGCCCATTCCAGTCATCAAAGAGTGCTGGGCTGGATTAAGTGCTTGAAAAAGAGTCACCACATTCAGCAAGATCACGATTTTCGCCAAGGGAGAGAACTTCTCGATCTCCCTTTCCGATGTAGCCGACACTGCAAACAGCACCAGGATCGCCACCGGGCCCACCATGATCACAGGGTCACCGGAGAATGTGCTGTTACCTCCTCCCGGCGTAATCCTTCGCAGAAATCCCATAAGAACCATCCAAATTGGCAATAGTCCGATCATCGCCACGGGGTTAGTCCATGCCATTACTACCACCAGGGGAATGACCAGGAGCGCGTAGACAATGTGCGATCCCGCAAATGCTGACAGCAAAATGATGCAGAATGCGAAGCTCACCATCAGCATTAGGGCCCGCGAAGCAACTTGTGCTCGCGAAGTCGAGAGAGTATTTGTGGGTGGCTGTACCGGCCAGTTAGCCATTCCCCCATTCTGGCAGGTCTACCCAATGCAGGAGTACGCACCCTTTTTTGTGAGTTACCAGCATTAGACTTGCCTTCGTGGACTCCCAAAAGACCCAAAGGTCACCTCAGGACTATTTGAGGATCCTTTGGCGATATCGAGTCATGGTAGTAGTCGTCCCGCTCATCACTTCGTCCCTCATGTTCGGGGTGGACCACTTCCGGAAACCAATTTACAGCGCTAAAGCCACGGTTGCTTTCAACGGCAAAAACATCAGCCCGGGGATTATGGCGGCGAACGTCTTGCGTCTCTCGGCTCCGCCCGCTCGGCGTTTCGAGACTCTCCGTCTGGGTCACAAGCTTCCCAATTGCTCGGCGAAATCACGCGGAACCACTGCCATTGTCGACATCACCTGTACGTCACGAATTCCCCGCCGCGCCTCTCTGGCGGCGAACGCCGTCGCCGACGGTTACAACGACTACGTACGAACCACGGCGGTTACCAATGCCCTGAACGGCGCGCAAATGATTTCCAACAAGGTGCACGACCAGGAGCTTTTGGTAGGAAAACTAACCCTCACCCTCGTCATCATGTCCTCCTCAACGGTCAAAAACCCCATCCTCGTGGAGTTGACGAACAAGGAACTGACCAAGGAGCAAAATAAACTGGCGTCGCTACAAAAAAGTTTAGGTAAGTTGCAGAACGCCGCGTACAACCCTACTAACGCACTGAGTTTCCTCTCTGCCGCCATGCGACCACATGTCCCGATTTCGCCCAAGCCCACTTCGGACGCCATGTTGGCTTTTTTTATGGGAATTGTTCTCGGTGCGGCCGGAGCACTCCTCCGTGAAACCCGAGATGACAAGATGCGCTCCCGCGACGAGTTCGAAGCCCTCGCCATGGGTCGTCCGGCTTTAGGACTCATTCCCGCCATTCAGGAATGGGCCGATAGAAAGTCACCTTTGCTCATTGCGGTCGAGCAGCCTCGAGGTGTCGTGGCCGAGGCCTACCGTTCACTGCGCACCTCGCTGCAATTCATGTCCCTCGACAACCCAGTTCGATCGCTACTGGTGACATCACCTGCGGCCGCTGACGGAAAAACCACCACCGCGGCCAACCTGGCCTTCACTATTGCTTCTGCTGGACAAGAAGTTATTTTGGTGGGCTGCGACTTACGAAAACCCCGCATCCACGAATTCTTCGGTATCAGCAACGCGGTAGGTTTCACCTCTGTGCTTCTCGGCGAAGTCGACTTGGACGACGCAATCCAGCCAGTCCCCGGGAGTGCCTATTTACGAGTACTTCCCGCAGGGCCCATTCCCCCCAATCCCGCCGAGCTTCTCACCGGTCGCAGAGCTCGACAACTGTTTGACGATCTAAAGGAACGTTGCGATTTGATTGTTATTGACTCGGCACCGCTTCTTCCAGTGTCCGACTCTCAGGCTATTTCGGCCTACGCAGACGCGGTGTTGCTCGTTGCCGCCGCCGGCATTACACGCCGACGCGACGTGAAAAGATCGGTCGAGATCCTTGCGCAGGTAGACGCCGCGCTCATCGGGTTAGTCCTGAATCGGGCGCCATCCCAAGACACGTACCAGTATTACCGCAACGGTTACGGCTACGGTTACGGTTACGGTTACGGCTACGGCTACGGGAATAATGGCGCTTACGGAAGCGGCAAAGAAAAATCAACGGGCTACGGTGTCGGTGCGAGTCTTCAAATTCCAGCAAATTTACCGATGCCGGGCGAGAGCGGTGGAGAGATCCCCGAAAACCTGCCGATGCCGAGCCCTGAGTAGCCGTCGTGGTGGGCGGCGAGCAGCAGAATAACGACTAATGCCATTTTATCGTCATCGTCGCAGCAGACCCTTTCACGTGTTTCGTTACGGATGGGCCCACTTCAATCAACATCGTCTGAATATCCGCCACGGTCACCGCACCCCAACGGCAAGTTCAACCGGAACCGATGGATCGACGAAGAAGCACCAAGGGATTACTTCTCGCATAAAGAGCCGCCGCATCAAATGGGCCGGTGCCGGTATTGGGCGTCAAATCATTCTCGGGGTGATTTTCTTTTCGGTTGTCATTCTCGGTCTTTCTCTCGTAGGTGGGGCTTACCGCCTCTTCCACGCCCGACAGGAGATTGCAAGCGCTCAGGCCAGCGCTGTTCAAACTTTGTCGAACAAGCAAGCGCTCTTCACACCTGGCGGACGTGCGCAGCTCGCCAATCGACTTGTTGTTCTAAGTCAGAATATCGATAACGCGAATTCGGAATTGCAGAAGTCATGGTCGCTAGATGTACTAAAACATATTCCCTTTGTATCGAACGAGGTTTCTGGGCTCACCCAGTCGGTAAGTGATCTGGATTCAGTACTCATTCAAGGTCAACTCTTGCTGTGGAAGGTGAACCAAGCCGCAAATTCTGGTGGGGTCAACTCCATCAACGTTCCCGCGGTGCAAGCGGCTTCCTCGCAATTCCAATCTTCAGAAATGGTCTTGTCCACGCTCGTGCGACCGGATGCCGGAATGTGGGGTCCTTCAAAGACCGTACGTGATCGACTGAATAAGGAGATTCAGCAGCTAGTCCGCACTCTGCACAACGGTTCCAGGGGAATGAATTTCGCCCTCGACGTTCTCGGGGCCAATGGTCCCCGGACCTATTTCTTGGCGGGTCTCAACAACGCTGAGATGCGCGACCAAGGAATGGTGCTCTCTTACGCTGTCCTCCATGCCGCCAACGGGCACTTCACCATCTCTCCTGCTCAGAGCGTCAACGGATTGGCCTTATCAAAACCTGCGGTGCCACTCACGGACCCCGGTACAAAAACAATTTTCGGACCATTACTGCCCACTCGACTCTGGCCCTCGGTAAACGCCCCCGGTGACTTCCCCACATCGGCACGCTGGATGGAAGCCATGTACCAACAGGCCGGCGGCACGCACGTGGATGGGGTCATTGGTATAGACGTCAACGCCTTAGAGTTTCTCCTTAAGGCAACTGGTCCCATTCGCGTAAGCGGTATCTCTGGTGTGGTGAATTCAGGAAACGCCTCTGCGATTCTTCTACATCGACTCTACGTCAGCACACCACCGGGAGGCCAAAATGCCCGCCGCGACGAAATTGCGGCGGTCGCGGGTGCGGCAATTCAACGTTTCAATACCGTAAAAGTCGACCCCCTCCATTTCGTGACCGCTCTCAGCAGCGCCACGGTAAATCGCCACCTCTTGTTCTACGCGAACAACCCTGCCGTCGAGTCGAACATCGTGGGTTTCCACGCCAACGGAAGTCTCACCAGCAGCGGTGGCAATGTTGTGCACGTCGCAATTGAATCTGGAGTCAAAGCGAAACTTGGTTATTACATCCACAGTTCAGTGACGTACAACATTCGATCGGGGCTTGATAACACCTTGTACCTGGCTACGACTATCACCCTTCATAACTCCGCGCCGTCCCACGCCAAGGCTTCCTACGCTTTAGGTCCCGACAACGTCAACACGCACATTACGGGAGAGTACATCGCGCGAATCTACGAGTGGCTCCCATCTCACGCCTCGTCCCCCGGGTCCGTTCTTGAAAATGGACTTTCTCTGAACTATTCGGTTCTCCATGTTTTGCCTGGTCAGACCGCATCGATCACCATGAGGTCAATTATTCAAAACATACACCGGAATGGTGCGATAAATCTTCGTTTCGTCCCCCAAGGCGAACTCTACGCCGCCACCAATACGGTGAACTTCACCAGTCCTCGCAACTTTGGCGGTCCGAGAACCCTTACGTGGGTGAGCGCAGGAACAAAGTCGATTACTTGGACGACCAAATAAGCAATTGATCCGAAATCTTTGCTACCGAGTCGCTGATGGTGTCGCACATCACCATGAAATCCTCGCGACTGCCGCGAAGCCCCGGATCGGCGACGTCATCGAAAGCGTCTGATCCCGATAATTCCAGCTTGGTCCGATGAGCGCCCACTTCCGATATCCACTCCGAGAACGTCTCCGCCTGCGGCGCGGGAGGATTCAAATATGCGAGTCGTGCGAATTCCTTGAGCGTGTACGACTTTTCCCAGAGTGACGGATTCCGCACCACGGCTTCTCGTAGTAGTCCTCGGTCAGCAAACACGATCAGGTCAGCTTCGAGATAGTTCTTAGTGTTCGCGACCTTGCCAACGGGTAGCGACAAACCAATATTTCGGTCCTCGAGAACTTGCCGCAACGTATCCGGAATTTCCCCCGAGCCACCCATCAGACCGACCGAGGCAATCTCAAAGCCCGCGTTGCCAAGCTGCGCGCGCAGCATCGACTCGATC
>CAINHL010000076.1 GCA_903848885.1 uncultured Actinomycetes bacterium | reverse complement strand
GGCACCGTGCGGTCCACGCGGTGTTGGTAATAGAGATCGATGACGTCGACCTTCAAGCGACGCAGCGAGGCGTCACAGGCACTACGGACGAAGTCGGGGGTACCGTTCACCCGCACGAAACTGCCATCGGCGCCCCGCTCGTTGCCGAACTTGGTAGCCAGGGTGACCTCATCGCGTCGATCCGCGATGGCGCGACCAACCAACTCTTCATTGACGAAAGGGCCGTACATATCGGCGGTGTCCAAAAAGGTGACTCCCGCGTCGAGGGCAGCATGAATGGTGGCCAGAGATTCCACGTCGTCACGCCCGGAATAGAACTCACTCATCCCCATGCAGCCCAAGCCCTGCGCGGAGACCTGCAGACCTTGACCTAATTGACGTTGTTGCACGGGGACTCCTCGGGTGATGGGCGGGCAATGGCCACTTTAGGGGTCTCACTCGATCCTCACCCCGTGACCGAGGGGCGAGGAATCGTCGTCACGAGGAGGGCGTTGTGAACTGTGTCACAAGGCCTCACTTTTTGAAGGTTTCGTCCACGCCAACCACTACCTTGTATCCATTGGCAGGGGGGCCAATCGTCGGGCCATCCGAGTTGCCGCGCAAGCGGCGGTTCGGATGGCCTTCGGCGTTTCTCGGTAGGGTTTTCATTATGGAACGCCTGCGCACCCCCGACAGCTACTTCGCCGATCTCGACGGGTTTGCTTTTGCCCCGCACTATCTCGAGGTCACCGATCCCGACGGTGGCGCTCCGCTGCGCATGCACTACCTCGACGAAGGTCCGCGCGACGCGAAGGAAATTCTCTGGCTCCAACACGGCGAACCCAGTTGGAGTTACCTCTTTCGGAAAATGATTCCCGTTCTGGTGGCCCAGGGCTACCGGGTCATCTGCCCCGATCTCATCGGACTGGGTCGCAGCGACAAGCCCACCTCGCTTCATGATTACAGCTACGCCCGCCACGTGGAGTGGCTGCGCGAAGCCCTCTTCGACGTACTCGACCTCGACGGTCTCACCTTGATGGCCCAGGACTGGGGCAGCCTGCTCGGTCTGCGGGTAGCCACTGAGAATCCCGAACGCGTGGCCCGCATCGCGCTGGGCAACGGGGGTCTGCCCACCGGCCTGGGCAAGTTCCAGCCGGCCTTCGAGGCGTGGAAGGAGTTCTCCCAGACCACTCCCGAACTCCCCATCGCCCAGATCATCCAAGGCGGCTGTGCCGAAACCCTTTCCGCGGCGGAGCTTGCCGCCTACCAAGCCCCCTTTCCCGACGAGTCCTACAAGACCGCCGCGCGGGTGTTTCCTACCTTGGTGCCATGTTCTCCCGAGGACCCCGCTCACGAGGCCCAGATGCGCGCCTGGGACGTGTTGCGCACCTGGACCAAGCCCTTCTTTTTGTGCTTCAGCGATCAGGACCCCATCAGCGCGGGTGCGGACCGGAAATTTCTCCGCGACGTTCCCGGTACGCAGGGAGTCGAACACGTCACCATCCTGGGGGCGGGACACTTCTTGCAAGACGACCGCGGGGTCGAACTCGCCCAGGCTCTGATCCGCTTTATCGAAGCGAACTAAGCCTCGTGGCGTCGACGACGCAACTCCACTAAAGAAGGTGTCGGGTATTCCGTTGTCCCCGGACGCCAACCTTCACGAATCTTGGCCGTGCCGGGACCATCGTCGGCCCAGATGTGACAGCTATTGGCGAGCCAATTAGCGGCCGTTCCCGATTGTTCGCCCGCCACGATGTCGTTGCCGTGGCGCCCCCGACTCGAGGCGAGGGCTTGAATCACCGCGGGTCCAATAGCCCGCGCCAAAAATTCGAGATGCGTACAACCCCGCTCGCGGCCCAGACGTTCCTGGACGGCCTTGTTGTAACCCCGCATGACCGACAAACCCACGAGTTGCTGGAAGGCCGCTTCAATTCCCGGACACTCTTCGTGCGGGAATTGGTGCATGGTGGCCGCGGCTTCGGTGATGGTCAAGGTAGTGGCGTCCACGATCACCTGCAGGCCCATGGAGTGCAGGGTGTGCACCTGGCCTTCCTGCGCCCAGGGGCGTTCGTCGCGCAGGGTGGCCTCGAGACGATGACCGCGGGGGTCGTCGTAGGCCTCGATGGTGATGGTGCGAACGTGGGTGGGGATATCAGACATAGAAACGTTCTAGCAACTAGCGCGCGCGATGGTGTCGGGGGCTTCTCTCGTTGTAGGTCACCAGAAAGGGCTGGGCGTTTCGAGTGGTGATGGTGGTGATGGAGGCGTTGTCGAGTCGCATGCGCCAGGCGACTGAGCCGGGCACGCCCAAGGCCCAGGCAATGGCCGATTTGATGGGCGAGACGTGGCTCACGACGCAGAGGTGCTCGCCGGGGTGATGCAGGAGAGATTCCTCGTCCGCCAGCCACTCATTCAAACGCGCGTGGACCCGACGATCGACGTCGCGCAGGCTCTCGCCACCACCGAGGGCCAGGTCGTAGTTCGCCGCAAAGGCGTCCCATTGCTCGCGGCCGACGTCCGCCAAAGGTGTGCCGTCGAGTAGGCCGTAATCCAATTCAATAAAGGCCTCATCCACTTCGGCCGTGAGCTGCGGTACCGCCAGTTCCGCGGTGCGTCGCGCCCGCGTGAGGGGTGAGCAAATCACGCGAGCCACCGACGCGGTGTAGGGGGCTACTTCGAGCGCTTGTCGTATTCCTTTGTCGGTGAGCTGCGAATCGGTACGCCCCACTAAGAGGCCCGCATCATTCGCGGTTGACTGGCCGTGGCGAATCAGGATGAGCACGGGATGAGGAGTCGCCCGCATTCGGGGCAGCTAAAGAGCGAGGTCATCGCGGAGGCCTTCCAGCGATCACGATCCAAGGGCGCCAGCGCAATGCGACAGCCGTCACAGCGCCCGTCGACGACCTGGGCCGCTCCGGAGGTGCCCACGCGCTTAAGGATAGATTCGTACTTCGTCAAAGTGGCCCCGTCGAGTCGGCGGGAGGTCACTTCGCGGCGCGAGCGAAGATCCGCCAATTCCTCGTCCAAGGAGGACTGCAGTTCTTTGACGGTGGCGTCGAGTTCGTGACGTTGATGCACCAAGGGGGAGCCTTCGGCTTTGATGGTAGCCACGGTCTCCTCGGCCGGCTCGACGGCCAGGAGGGCTTCGACTTCTCGATCTTCCGCCGCACTCACGATGTCGTCGAGGTGTCGCAGTTCCACGTCCAGAGCCGCCACGTCCTTCGCGGCGGTGGAGGGGGCGTTGATGCGTCGCGTGAGTTCGTCACGTCGCCGACGCAGGGTGTCGGC
>CAINHL010000075.1 GCA_903848885.1 uncultured Actinomycetes bacterium | reverse complement strand
GGCGTCCAAACGGATCGACTCGGCGTTCATGTAGCTGTTCGAGAGCAGCTCGACGGCCAAGGTGCCGAACTCGTCCTGGAAGCCCAAGCGCTTCGGGAAGAGCACGCCCACACCCAAGCGAGCCTTGAACTCTTCCGAGGCTGGACCGGTTCCGTAGATGGGGGTGTCGATGAGACCCGGCAAGATGACGTTCGCCCGAATGCCGACCACCGAGAGGTCACGCGCCAGCGGCAAGGTGAGTCCGACCACGCCACCCTTGGAGGAGGAGTAGGCGACCTGGCCAATCTGGCCGTCTTCGGCGGCCACGGAGGCCGTGTTGACGATGGCTCCGCGTGCGCCATCGGCGTCCGGAGTGTTTTTGCTCATGGCCGTCGCGGCCAAGCGGCAGACGTTGAAGGTTCCCACCAAGTTGATCTCGATGACCTTGCGGTAGAGGTCGAGGTCGTGGGCGGAGGAGTATTCGCCGTCCTTGCCGATGGTGCGGGTGGCCCAGCCGACGCCGGCACAGTTCACGACGCTGAACAAGGGAGCCATGGCGACGGCGGCGTCGATGCTGGCGATGACTTGTTCGGTGTTGGTCACGTCACAGTGGACGTAGACGCCACCGATCTCGGCGGCGATGGCAGCGCCACGCTCGTCGTTGAGGTCAGCCACTACTACTTTGACGCCGCGGGCGGCGAGTTGACGAGCGGTAGCTTCGCCGAGTCCCGATGCACCACCGGTGACGATGGCCGAAGTGTTCTTCAATTCCATGTTTTCCCCTTGTTAGGTGGGACACAATCGGACGATTGCGACCCAGTCAAGTAGCAAACTTAGGACAAATCTCACCCGGTGGTGCTCTAGCCTCTAAGGGTGCCCTGCGTCTACCAACTTTCGCGTGAGGAATTGGACGCCGCTCTGACGGGCGAGCCGCGCTACCGCGCCGATCAGGTCTTCCAAGGTCTGTGGCGCGACAACCAAGCAGTAGGGGAAATTTCCACCATTCCCAAGGCCCTGCGGGAGCGACTGGGAAGCGAATTTCCCTCGAGTCTGGAAGTGGCCCACGAAGTCGCCAGCGACCTGGGTTCGACCCGGAAGTGGGTTTTTCGTCTGGCCGACGGCGCCACCATCGAAACCGTGCTGATGGCCTATGCCGATCGGGTGACGGTCTGCGTTTCTTCCCAAGCCGGCTGTGCCATGGGCTGCACTTTTTGCGCCACGGGGCAGGCCGGTTTTTCTCGACAGCTCAGCGTGGGTGAAGTCCTCGAACAAGTGGCCTTCGCCGCGCGCGCGGCCGCCCCGCGACGTCTCAGCAACGTGGTGTTCATGGGCATGGGCGAGCCGCTGGCGAACTACGCCGTGACCTCGACGGTGGTGAAACGCCTGCATGACTATCGCGGCATGTCCGCCCGCCACCTGACGGTGTCGACGGTGGGAGTAGCCCCGGCCATCGAACGCTTAGCCGACGAAGGCCTCCCCTTAACCCTGGCGGTGTCGCTGCACGCGGCGAATAACGAGACGCGCAACGAATTGGTTCCGCTGAACAAGAAATATCCGCTCGAGCGACTGGCGACGGCCTGTCACTACTGGTTCGACACCACGTCGCGCCGCGTGAGTTTGGAATGGGCTTTGATCGACGGGGTGAACGATACGGACCGCGCGGCGGAGGAATTGGCGGCGTTCGCCCTGCCCCTGCACGCCCACGTGAATCTGATCCCCTTAAACCCCACACCGGGCTTTTTGGTGATGGGCACTAGTTCGCGACGGGTGTTTGAATTTCGAACCCTCTTGGAGGACCTCGGGGTGAACGTCACCGTGCGTCAGACCCGCGGGCGTTCCATCGACGCGGCCTGTGGGCAACTCGCCGCGGTGACCAACGGCAAGCAAAGGGTATCCCTGCGACGCTCCTGAGTTGTTGTGTCAGCGAAGTTGCCAGATGTTATGTTGTGACCATGGCACGAAACAGCATGGGAAAAGTTAATTACGACTACGCGATGAAACTCGCGACCACACCCGCGGAGGAAGACGGTCCGATCTGGATGGTCAACTACATGCGCTACAAGCCCAAGGCGGTCTACGCCGACGGCACGGAAGCCGCGATTAGCGGCCAAGAAGCCGACGATATCTACAACCCTTCCGACGTGCTCGCGCGCTTCGGCGCGAAGGTGGCCTTCTTCGGCAACGTCATTGACGAAGAGGGTGGCTGGCACCGCATGGGCATCGTGCTCTATCCCACGCGCAAGAGTTTCATCGAGATGCAAGAACGTCCTGACTTCAAAGAAAAAGTCGTGCACAAAGAGGCCGGCATGGAGTTCACCGTGCTGCCCTGTTGCCTGCCCCTGCGCCCCTACGTTGGTGAGCCCGACGGAAGTCGCGTGGCGCGCTTCACCGTCTACCCCGCCGGTTCTCCCGAGCCCGTGGTGAGCGAAGGTGCGGTCTTTCGCGTGGAAGACACCATTATCGGTGACGAACGTCAGTGGGAGTACCTCGTTGTGTCCTTTGAAGACCGCGTGGACGAGCTACCCGACGGCGCCATGGGCGTTCGGACGACGATTCAGGTCAATAACATCCTGCCCTTGTTGTCCGAGTTGATTTAACTCTCCGCGCGCAGGTTCCAAAACTCGCGTCGCCAACGCGCCAGCATCACGGCGCCGACGATGCACAACACTCCGCCGGACACCACCGAGACTTCCGTCCCGGCGAATCCCGCCACCAGCCCCGCTTCGGCGTTGCCGAGACGGGGGCCGCCCTGGACCACGGCCATCTGAATGGATGAGATGCGACTACGGAACTCGTCGGTAATGGACGATTGCAAGATCGTGTTGCGTAAGACGGCCGAGATAACGTCGGCCCAACCGGCCAGGGCCAACATGCCCAGGCCCACCGGCAAGGAGTGCCACAGTCCGAAGAGGGCAATGGCGGCACCCCAGACGATCACCGCCACGATCACCGCGCGACCACGTCGGGTAATGCGCTCCACCCACCCCGTGGTGAGGGCCCCGAGGAGAGCTCCGGCACCGGGAGCGGAGTAGAGCAGACCCAAGGTGGTGGCACCACCGTGGTAATAGTGCACGGCCATCGCCGGGAAGAGGGCGTTGGGCATGCCGAAGATCATGGCGTTGAGATCGACGAGGTAGACGCACTGGGCGAAGACGTGGCCCTTGACGTAGCGCAGACCATCGCCGATGGCGGCGAGCGTTGATACGCGGTGCGCCGAACCTTCCGGAAGGATGGGGGAAAGAGCGAGACTGGCGAGCACCACCGCGAGGAAACTGGCCGCGTCGAGCCAGTAACAAATGGAGATGCCTACGTGGGCCAGCAAAAGGCCCGACACGGCGGGGCCGAGCACGGTGGCGAATTGGATGACCACTTGGTTGATGGAGTACGCCGCCACCAAAAGATCGGGACCCACCAGCCGTGGGATGGAGGCGCTCCGCGCGGGATTAGCAAAACCCGTGGCCGCCGCCGCGAGGGCGGCGACGACGAAGAGAGCGATGAGTGAGGGCTGTGCCGACGAGGCGTTGAGAGCGAGACCGACGCTGAGAATCGCCGACGCGAGGGCGCAGATGATCATGATGCGCCGGCGATCGAATCGATCGCCCAATGCGCCACCCCACAGCGAGGCGGAAATCAAAAAGGGAAATTGCACGAGGCTGGAGAGTCCTACCCACACGCTGGAATGCGTCGCGAGGTAAATCTGATAAGGAATGGCGACCAAAGTGAGTTGGCTACCCAACATCGAGACCAACTGACCACCGAATAGGAGGCGAAAGTCGCGGCTCTGACGCAAGGGGGTCAGGTCAACGAAGAATCTAGCCACCGCGTAACTCTAGGGGTGTAGCGTCAAGGTGTAAGTGGACTCAAAGGGGAGTGCATGAAAGAAGTTCCTGCTGTTCAGTTGTTGACGCCGGAAGGCTTGCGCGTCGAACACGACGAGTACGCCTGCAGTTTGAACGCCGAAGAGATCTTTGGTCTCTATCGCGACATGGCCATCGTTCGCCGCATCTGCCACGAGGCCACCTCGCTGCAACGACAGGGCCAACTGGCTCTTTGGGCACCGGTACAAGGTCAAGAGGCCGCCCAAATCGGTGCGGGTCGCGCCATGGCCCCGAAGGATTTCTCCTTCCCTTCGTACCGTGAACACGGCATTGCCTGGTGTCGGGGAATTCCCCCCACCGACTGGCTGCGTCTCTTTCGCGGCGTGAGTATGGGTGGTTGGGATCCCGTCCAGTACCGCCACAGTGTGCCGACCATCGTGATCGGCAATCAAGTTCTCAACGCCGTGGGCTACGCCATGGGAATTCAACGCGACGGCGCCGAAGAGGCCGTGATGACCTTCTTCGGTGATGGCGCCACGAGTCAGGGCGACGTGGCCGAAGGTTTTGGTTTCGGGGCGGTCTTCAACGCGCCGATCGTCTTTTTCATGCAGAACAATCAGTGGGCCATCTCCGAGCCCACGTCACGCCAAACCTTGATCCCCTTGTATCACCGGGCCGAGGGCTACGGCTTCCCCGGTATTCGCGTGGACGGCAACGACGTTCTGGCCGTCTACGAAGTCACCAAGCGCGCCCTCGATAACGCGCGGGCCGGAGCCGGCCCCACCTTGATTGAGGCCTTCACGTACCGCATGGGAGCGCACACCACCTCGGACGACCCCACGCGTTATCGCGTGGATGCCGAAGTGGAGCTGTGGAAGCACCGTGACCCGGTGGAGCGAGTGAAGAGTTACTTGATTCGTGAACATCAGATGTCGCCGAAGAAATTTGAGGAGGTGGCCGCCGAAGCGGATCAGATGGCCGCCGAGCTGCGCGTCAATGTTCTCAGCATGCCGGACCCCGAACCGCTGAGCATTTTTGATCACGCCTACGCCGAACCACATCCCTTAGTGGAAGAAGGTCGCCGGGATCTGGCCGATTTCGTCGGGGGTGCGTCATGACCTCCATGACGATGGCCAAGGCTCTCAACGAAGGACTTCGCCGCTCCCTTGACCGTTTCCCGAAGGCGCTCATGATTGGCGAAGACATCGGCAAGCTCGGCGGGGTCTTTCGCATTACCGATGGTTTGCAGAAGGATTTTGGCGAAGATCGAATTATTGACTCGCCCTTGGCGGAATCCGGTCTCGTCGGCGTGGGCGTGGGTCTAGCGATGCGCGGCTTTCGCCCGATCTGCGAAATTCAGTTCGACGGCTTCGTGTATCCGGCCTTCGACCAAATCGTTTCTCAAGTGGCCAAGCAACACGCCCGCACGTCGGGCGCCTACAAAATGGCCATGGTGATTCGCATTCCTTTCGGTGGGCACATCGGAGCCATTGAGCACCACTCGGAGAGCCCCGAAAGTTATTTCGCCCACACGGCGGGCCTGCGGGTGGTGTCACCCTCGAATCCGCACGACGCGTATTGGATGATTCAAGAAGCAGTGGCGTGTGACGACCCCGTCATCTTCTGTGAACCCAAGTGTCGTTATTGGGACAAGGGCGACGTCGACGAGACCAACTCCGGACTTTCGATCTGGTCCGCTGCGGTACTGCGTGAAGGGAGCGACGTGACCCTGGTCACCTATGGACCGAGCGTCAAGACGGCCCTCCACGTGGCCGAGGTAGCCGCGACGGAAGGACGTTCGCTGGAAGTCATTGACCTGCGCAGCGTGGCCCCCGTGGACTTTGCCACCGTGGTGGCGTCGGTGGAAAAGACGGGTCGCCTCGTCGTAGTGAGCGAAGCTCCGTCGACGGCCTCCGTCGCCGCCAGCGTGGTGGCGACCGTGACCGAACGAGCCTTTTATTCCCTGCGCGCTCCGGCCCTTCAGGTGACCGGTTATCACGTGCCCTATCCGCCGTCCCGCATCGAAAGTCACGTGATGCCCAACACGGATCGAATTCTGGATGCGGTGGACCGAGTGATGGAGTTTGAATCATGAGTGAGCGAATCTTTCCCCTGCCCGACGTCGGCGAAGGCCTGACCGAGGCCGAAATCGTGACCTGGAAGGTCGCGGTGGGCGACACCATTGCTCTCAACCAAGCTCTGGTGGATATCGAAACGGCCAAGGCCGTGGTGGAACTTCCCAGCCCCTACGCGGGAGTCGTGATCTCCCTCGGAGGAAAAGAAGGCGACGTGATCTTGGTGGGCGACCCCCTCGTGGTCATCGATACCGCAGCTGACGCACCCGCCGCGACAGGGGGGGCTCCCACGGAACGCACCCCCGTTCTAGTGGGCTACGGAGTCGAAGACGAAGGTGACGCCCCTCGCCGCCGCCGTGCCTCGGCCAGAAACGTGGCGGTTCCCGCACCCGCTCCGGCAGCCCTCCCCTCGACGGGTCCCGTGCGCACCACCCCGCCGGTGCGCCTACTCGCCAAAAAGAACGGCATCGATCTCGCCCGCCTCACCGGCACCGGAACTAATGGCCTCGTGACGCGCGCCGACCTGGAGCGTGCGCTCGCCGGCACGAGCGCCGGGCCCCGGCCCCGTGCGGCGGCGAGCAGCCCTCAACGCTTCGCCGGCCGCGAGATTGCTCCATGGAGCGACGGCCCCCCACAGGAGCGCATTGCCGTGCGCGGCGTGACCAAGACGATGGCCGACGCCATGACCCTCAGCGCCACCACCGTTCCGCACGCCGCGGTCTGGGTCACCGCGGACGTGTCGCGCAGTATGCGCGTTGTCGAGGCCCTGAAGTCACGCGGCAGTTTGGGTCAGGTGCGGGTGTCGCCCCTCGCCCTCATTGCCCTCGCGGTCTGCGATGGCGTCCGTCAGTATCCGGGAATGAATTCCTATTTCGACACCGCGACGAACGAAGTGGTGTTGCAGCGCCGTATTGCCTTAGGCATTGCCGCCGACACGCCCCGCGGTCTGATCGTTCCGAATATCCCTCACGCCGACAGCCTCGATCTGCCCACGATGGCGAGGGAACTGATGAGTTTGGTCGACACGGCCCGCGCGGGAACCACCACGCCGGCCGCTATGGCCGGAACCACCATCACCATTACCAACGTGGGACCCATGGGTGTGGACGGAGCGGTGCCGGTCTTGCCGCTACGTACGGGAGCGATTATCGCCGTGGGCCAGATTCGTCCCACTCCGTGGGTGGAAAACTCTCAGGTGGTGGTGCGCGAGGTCATGCAATTAGTCATGAGTTTTGACCACCGCATGATTGACGGGG
>CAINHL010000074.1 GCA_903848885.1 uncultured Actinomycetes bacterium | reverse complement strand
GCGGACTCGACGTTCCCGATCCCTACTACGGCGACGCGGATGAATTCGACGAGTGTCTCGCGACAATCACCCAGGGATGTCGGGCAGTACTGCTGCGTCTTCGGGAGATACAACGTGCGAACGCAGGCCAATCTCCGGCAGGGTGAAGCTAAGTATCACCGCGAGTATTCCCACGGGTAGCGACCAATAATAAATCGTCTGGATGGATGAGGCAATGGCGTGGAGCAGGGCCGACAACACCGGTGCCGGCAAGTGCCGCATGGCATCGGGCGTGAGAATCGAGGGGTTCAGATGGGTGTCGTGCACCCCCACGCTCGAGAGATTGGCCGCAATTTTGTGGGGCAAGGTGTTGGCGTAAATGGCCCCGAAGACGGCCGTGCCGAAGGATCCGCCGATGGAACGAAAGAAGTTGGCGCCCGCCGTTCCCGCACCGAGGTCGCGGTGTTCGACGGCATTTTGCACCGCCGTGGTCAGTATCTGCGTGACGGCGCCAATACCAATTCCGAAGATGGTCATGTAGATACCCATCAGCACCGAAGAGGTGTTCATCCCGACGGTGCCCAGGAGAATAAAGCCCAGGCAGATCATGAGGGTGCCAAAAATAGGAAAGAGTTTGTAGCGCCAACCACGTGAGAGCAGGAGCCCCGACACGATGGAGGCGGTGAAGAGCCCCGCCATCATCGGCAAGAGACGAAGTCCCGAGATCGTGGGTGAATCACCCTTCACGGTCTGCATAAACAAGGGCAAGAAGGTCATACCGCCGTACATCGCAAAACCCACGACGAAACCCACCGCCGACGCCGACGAGAACACCTTGTTGCGGAAAAGTCGCGGGGCAATGATGGGCTCGGCGGCTCGGCGCTCAACGAGAAGGAATACCACCGTGCCGGCCACCCCGACCACCGCCAGCATCACGCTCGACGATGAGAACCAGGCGAACTGAGATCCGCCCAACGAGGTGAAGAGGATCAGCGCGCTCGCAGCGATAACCAGCACGACAAAACCGGCGTAGTCAATACTGTGCTTAATTCGATTCACGGAATGCGGCAGGGCAATCCAGGTCACCACCAGGGCCACGACGCCGACGGGAATATTGACGTAAAAGCACCAGCGCCAGCCCACATGCTCCGTGAGATAACCACCAATGAGCGGGCCCAAAACGGTGGCTCCGCCCCAGACGGCGCCGAAGGCTCCGGCGTAACGTCCTCGGTCTTTCGGTGCGACGAGGTCGCCAATAATGGCTTGGGCACCGATCAAAAGCCCACCGCCACCGAGGCCCTGAAATCCACGCCACACAATCAACATCACCATGGAGTGGGCTTGTCCCGCGAGCACGGACCCTAATAAGAAGATCAGAATGGACGCTTGAAAATTCATCTTGCGACCAAATTGGTCACCGAGTTTGCCCCATACCGGGGTGGTCACCGTGGACGCGAGGAGATACGCCACCACCACCCAACTCAAATGACTCGCACCGTGGAGCTCGCCCACAATGGTGGGCAGGGCCGTGGATACCACGGTGCCGTCCAGCGCCGCGAGAAACATGCCGGTCATGAGGGCGAAGATGACGAAGTTCAAGCTCCGGTGGGCAATCATCGGGGCGGTCGAACTATCGGACACGGTTCTCCTTGGGGGTGACGAATTTAAAAACATTCGTAGGGCTCGAACAAAACTACCGGAAAATGGGAAAAGTCGAGCGCCACGAGACGAACTGACTAAGTTCCATAGCACCGTACGAAGGAGTTCCCGTGAAGACACGCCTCACCGAAATGCTCGGCATCGAACACCCCATCATGCTCGCGGGCATGGGTGGTGTCTCCTACAGCGAACTTGTCGCCGCGGTGTCAAACGCCGGTGCCTACGGCTGCATGGGCGCTTCGACCATGTCCTCCGAAGAGATGGCGGGAGAAATTGCTCGTACGCGTAGCTTGACGAGCAAGCCCTTCGGCGTCGACTTATTGACGGCCTTTCCGAACGACATGGTGCGCAACGTGGAAATTATTATTGAAGGTGGCGCCAATGCCTTCGTTGCCGGTCTCGGTGTACCGCGCAACGTGGTGGACCTGTGCCACCAAAATAACGTTCTGGTGGTATCCATGTGTGGTCGTGTCGAACACGCCAAACGAGCCCTGGACGCTGGGTGCGACCTCGTAGTCGCGCAGGGCACCGAAGCCGGTGGTCACACCGGATTCGTCGCCACCTTTCCCCTCGTGCCCATGATTGTGGACGCCGTCGGCGATCAGATTCCCGTCGTCGCGGCCGGGGGAATCTTTGATGGTCGAGGACTCGCTGCCGCGTTGGCCCTGGGAGCAGTCGGCGTCTGGGTGGGAACACGATTCATCGCCACACCCGAGGCGCGTGGACTTCCCGGATTCAAAGAGCGCATTTTGGAGTCTCGTGAAGACGGCACCACCATCTCCAAGGCCTTTTCGGGCAAGACCATGCGCGTCATCAAGAATGAAACGTCGGAGCGCTACGAGAAGGACCCCAGCCTCTTGAGCCCCTTTCCCGAACAGCTCTTTACGTCGTTTCGTGACGGCACCTTTCACCTCGGCGGCGGCGAAGAGACCGAGAATGTAGACCCGCTCCGCGAGGGCTATCCCGCTGGCCAAGCCGTGGGCGCCATCGATCGACTCATCCCCGCCGGTGAAATTGTGGCCTCCATGATGCGCGAGGCCGAAGCGGAATTGAAGCGACTCGGGACTCTCGCGGGTCGTTAAGAAAAAAGACCGATGGGGCAGCTCACGCCCGTACCGCCAATACCGCAGTAGCCATTGGGATTGGCTTCTAGATACTGCTGGTGATATTCCTCGGCGAGGTAGAAGGTTCCCGCAACGGTGATTTCGGTAGTGATGTCACCGAAGCCGGCGGCGTGCAATTGCTGCTGGTAGGTTCCCGCCGCCCGAACCGCCGCGTGCATCTGTGCGTCAGTGGTCGTGTAAATCGCGCTGCGATATTGCGTGCCGATGTCGTTGCCCTGGCGAAAGCCTTGCGTGGGATCGTGATTTTCGAAAAAGCAGGCCAGCAAATTCACGAAGCTCACGCGCTGGGGGTCAAAGACCACCCGCACGCTCTCGGTGTGCCCCGTCAGGCCGGTGCACACTTCGTGATAGGTCGGATGAGGAGTGAAGCCACCTTGATAGCCCACCGCCGTCGACACCACGCCCGGTAATTCGTAGAACTTGCGCTCAGCACCCCAGAAGCAGCCCAGACCGAAGTAGGCGATCTCCGTGCCCACAGGAAAGGGTTCCATCAAACTGCTACCGAGGGTGAGGTGAGGTCGCGTCACCGAGATGGCCGACTCGCGACCCGACAGGGCTTCGGTGGCGCTAACCATGCGGACGGGTGACTTCATGTCTTGGATGTTATGGGCTCGGAGAAAGATCCAACGCAACCCACTCGTGAGCGGAGAAGTTGCCAACACCTTCTTGAATAAACGCCATTTCGCTAGCGAGGGCTCCGATCTCACACCGTCGGGACCTCGTGTCGGACTAAATATTTCGTAAGTACGTGGTCGCCCTCGCTCGCTGGCTGCTTGACTGTCATCAAGGAGGTCGCATGATTCAGCTCGAACACGTCACCAAGAAGTTCGGTAACAATGTCGCCGTCAATGATTTGTCCTTCACCGTCGCGCCGGGCGTGGTGACGGGTTTCCTCGGGCCAAACGGTTCCGGCAAGTCCACCACCATGCGCATGATCCTCGGCCTCGACTCGCCGACCAAGGGAACCGCCATCGTTAACGGCAAGCCCTACCGACAAATTCAACGACCACTTCGCGAAGTCGGTGCCCTACTGGACGCCAAAGCCGTGCACCCCGGTCGTAGTGCGCGGAATCATCTCTTAGCCATGGCCGCCTCCAACAAGATCCCCGCCTCGCGGGTTGACGAGGTGCTGCGTCTCACCGGTATTGACGGCGTGGCCAAGCGCAAGGCCGGAGACTTTTCGCTCGGCATGAGTCAACGCCTGGGTATCGCCGGCGCCCTGCTCGGCGACCCCCATACCCTGCTGTTCGATGAACCGGTCAACGGATTGGATCCCGAAGGTATTCGCTGGGTTCGAGAGTTCTTTCAGTCACTCGCCCACGAAGGCCGTACCGTTTTGGTGAGTTCGCACCTCATGAGCGAAATGTCACTCATGGCTACCAACATCATCGTGATCGGCAAGGGTGCACTCATCGCCCAGGGTTCCATTGACGACATCATCTCCGCCGAAGGAGGAGGGACCGTCTCGGTTCGCTCACCGCGCCTGGCCGACCTCATTGCCACTCTCAGCGCCCACGGCGCCCACGTGGTGAGTAGCGATGCCGACACCGCCAGCCTCTCGGGTATCACCGCCGAAACCGTGGGTGACCTCGCCCTGACTGCCGGAATTGCCCTCTACGAACTCGCCACCCACCGCATCACGCTGGAGGACGCCTTCATGGATTTGACGCGGTCCTCGGCCGAATACACCACTTCGAACGAAAAGAGCTCGTCATGAGTGATGTCACCCCTCTCTCTTCCATCCGCGCCGAAATCATCAAATTCCGCAGCATCCGCTCTTCCCAGTGGGGCATGGGCGTTTTGTTACTACTCACAGTGGGCATCAGTTTGCTGATTGACCTCGGCGTGAAGTCACGTTTTGCCGAACGCCCCGAAATTCGTTTGGGATTTGATCCCACGGCCAACAGCATGGGTGGCGTGTTTCTCTCGCAGCTCGTCGTGGGGGTGGTCGGCGTCATGGTCATTACTAACGAGTACTCGTCGGGTTCCATTCGCACCTCTCTCGCCGCCGTTCCTCGGAGAAATCTTCTGGTGCTCGGCAAGGTGTTTATTGTCACCCTGAGTGTTTTCGTGGTCACGGAAATTGCCACGCTGGTGTCCTACTTTGTCGGACAGTCCATTTACGCCGGCACGAAGATCGCGGCGCGGAGCGGTGCGGGCGTACTGCCGGCACACAGCGTGATTCCACATACCTCTTTGTCATCACCCGGGGCGCTGCGGGCAGTGATTTTCGCCGCTCTCGTCTTGACCTTGTTGGCGCTCTGTGGGCTCGGGCTCGGGCTGATTGTGCGTACCACCGCGGCCAGTATTTCCATTTACGTGGCGCTCTTATTGGTGGCCCCCATTTTGGTGGGTCAACTACCGGCCAGCTGGTCGGATCACATCAATCAATACCTGCCTCTCAACCTTCTCAATTCAGCCATCTCTCAGTCGACCGGGTTGAATTCCCTCAGCCCCGTGGCCGCGGTGCTCACCTTGGTGGCCTACGCCGCCGTCTTGATTGGCGTGGGCACTATCCGTTTGAATCGGCGCGACGCCTAAAGCGAACGCTACGGTAACTTCGTGGAACTCCGTGACGCCCTGCGCAGTACTGGCTCCATTCGAGAATTCACCGATGCGGTTGTCAGTCGCGAAACTCTTTACGAAATACTCGACGACGCTCGTTTTGCCCCGTCGGGCGGAAATCGACAGGCCTGGCACGTCATCGTGGTGGACGATCCCGCACGACGCCTCGCGCTGCGCGATCTTTACCTCGACGGCTGGCACGACTACATCGCCCACGTCATTAATGGATTGATTCCCTTTTCGCCCCTCGCCAGTGACGCGGATCGCGCCACCGCCCTCGCGAGTCGCGAACGAGCGGAATCTCTGAGCAAACCTGACAGCTTCCCCGAACAATTACACCGGGTGCCCGTGATGTTGGTCATCACCGCCGACCTAGAAATTCTCGCCGCCATCGATCGCGACCTCCCCCGCTACCAAATCGTCGGGGGCGCGTCGATCTATCCCTTCGTCTGGCAAATTCTTCTCGCGGCTCGCGAACGAGGTCTCGGTGGCGTCATGACCACCATCGCCACCCGCAACGAGGAGCAGGTGCGTGAGGTTGTGAGTATCCCCTCCACCCACGCGGTCGCCAGCGTGGTGGCTCTGGGTTACCCCGTCCAACGTCACACCAAGCTCACGCGACGACGCGTTGAGGAGTTCACCAGTATTAACTGCTTTGACGGACAGCCGTTTACGGCTTAGAACTCAGCGTTGTCCTCGCCGAGTCGACGTGGTCCACGACGCACGGATGGGCGAACGCCGTCAATACGTAGCGGCGAGCGCATTGTGGGCATCTCTCCCGCGGGAGTCTCCACCACACCGACAAAATCACCCAGGGCAATTGAGTCTTGCGAAAAAGCCCCGTCGAGTTCGTAAATGGGTGAAAAGGGAACCCCCACACCGGCGAGACGCTCCGACCATTCTCCGACCGTGCGCTGCGAGAAGATTCCGTCCAGAAGCACTTGGAGCTCTTGTCGATGGGCCAAGCGATCGTCGTTTCCGGCGAATCGTGGGGATCCCAGTTCGGCACTGCCCAGGACTTCGACGAGGCGGCAAAACTGCAAGTCGGTACCCACGGCCAACATCAACAGACCATCGGACGCGTGGACGGGACCGTAGGGGCTAATCGATGGATGATCGTTGCCGAGTCGTCGCGGCAGCACCCCCGTGGCCAAATACCCCTGTGCCTGATTGACGAGGGCGGTCATGGTGGATTCCAAAAGCGGGACTTCAAAATGTCGACCGGGCTGGTTCGCCATTCGGGCGTAGAGCCCCGTGACCAAACTCACCGCCGCGTACAAACCAGTTACCACGTCGGCGACGGGTGCACCAACCTTGGTGGGCTCGCCACCAACATTCCCCGTGACGCCCATGAGGCCACTTCGGGCCTGGGCCAGGAGATCGAAGCTGGGTTCATCGGCGAGGGGTGAAGGCGTATTGGCGGGAGTCACGCTGATCCACACACAATCAGGATTCGCGGCTCGCAGACGAGCAATGCCCAGTGCCGCATACTGCGACGGCAGGTAGTTCTCCACTACCGCGTCGGCCTGACGTACCAAATCCTCGACCATCGCGAAATCTTCGTCACGACGCAGGTCCGCCACCACGTTGCGACGATGCCGATTAACCGCGAGATAGTACGTCGCATCGTCGCCGAAGCGAGGTGGCGCCATCTGGCGCACCGGGTCACCCGTCGGGCCTTCAACTTTGATGACGTCAGCCCCGAGGTCCCCCACGACCATGGCAGCGAATGGTCCAGCCAGAACCCGGGAGAGATCTAAAACGCGCACACCCTCGAGGGGCAGTCCCGTGCCGCGATTACTCGCGTGCAGGTCCCAGACCATTACAAAACCTTGGAAAGAAAATTTACCAGTCGCGGGCTACGGGGCTGGCTCAGCATCTGTTCCGGCGCGCCCGCCTCCACCACTATTCCTTCATCCATGAAGATGACCTGATCGGCAACTTCACGCGCGAAGCCCATTTCGTGGGTTACCACGATCATGCTCATTCCCGAATGGGCCAGATCCTTCATCACGTCGAGCACCTCCCCCACTAATTCCGGGTCCAGGGCGGAGGTGGGTTCGTCAAAGAGCATCAACTTCGGGTCCATCGCCAAGGCCCGCGCAATGGCCACCCGTTGTTGTTGACCACCCGAGAGTTGGCTGGGATAGTTTCCGTCACGGTCGCGCAGACCCACCCGATCAAGAAGTTCACGAGCGCGCGCGATGGCCACCTTCTCGTCCAATCCACGTACGCGAATGGGCCCCAAGGTGATGTTCTCCAGAGCGGTCAAGTGGGCGAAGAGATTGAAGCGCTGAAAGACCATGCCAATGCGTGCACGCTCGGCACAAATCTCTTTATCGTTGAGCTCGTAAAGTTTGGCGCCACGTTGCTCGTAACCGACGAAACTCCCGTCCACGTTGAGTACGCCGGCGTCGTGTTTTTCGAGGTGGTTGATACAGCGCAAGAACGTCGACTTGCCCGATCCCGATGGCCCAATCAGGCAGGCAACTTCTCCACGCGCCACCGACATAGTGACGCCCCGCAAGACGTCGATCATTCCGTAGGATTTGCGAACCCCGACGGCGTGGATCATGGGCGAACTCATCGGCTCGTTGCCGTTCTCAGGAAACTGGGCCGCTCGCGTAGCTTCCTCCCAATACCCGATAGATCCGCGCGGAGTCGTTGTACCGGGGTCGGCGGCGGCGTCCGCAACGAGCCCTTGGCGTAGTGCCGCTCCACGTAGAACTGGCCCACGGATAACACCGTAGATATAACGATGTACCAGAGTGACGCCACGATCAACAGGGGGATGACTTGGTAGGTGGAGTTGTACACGTGCTCTACCGACATCAATAGTTCTCCGAGGGCGACCGTGCTCGCGAGCGAGGTGGTCTTCAACATGGAAATAACTTCGTTGCCCGTGGGTGGAATAATCACGCGCATCGCTTGTGGCAAGACCACCAGTCTCATGGTTTGCAGGCGCGTCAATCCGAGCGACGACGCAGCCTCCACCTGTCCTTCGTCAACGGCCAGAATTCCCCCGCGAACGATTTCGCTCATGTAGGCACCTTCATTCAATGCCAGGGCCACCAAAACGGAGACGAACTTAGTGAACACGCTCAAGACATTGACCTTGAAGAAAACGGTTCCGAAGGGAATTCCGAATCCCAGTGTGGGAAAGAGAGCGGCGATATTGAACCAAAAAATTAATTGCACCAAAACGGGAGTACCGCGGAAGAACCAGGTATAGCTCCAGGCGACAGAACTCAAGAGTCGATTGCGACTGAGGCGCATCACCGCGACGACGATGCCGATCAGAATTCCCGCCACCATGGAAAGAACTGTCAATTCGATCGTCATCAACAATCCACGCAGAATTGGGCCGGTCGTGAAGTACTGGCTCACCACGTCCCAGTGAAAGCGCCATTGCAATACGGGAGAACACCGACGCTGACCGTGCGTGGTGACGCAGTTCCACAGGCCCGTAGGAATTTTTGCCAACAGGGCGTGCACCAGCATGGCCGCACCGAGCGCGACACCCGCGGCGGCGAGCCATTGCCGGTAATGACGAACGGGGACGACCTCGAGAGGTTCGTCCCCGTTCATCACTATGCCGAAATCTGCTGAAGAAGGTCTGCTAGTCGACCTTGAAAGTCTTCAACGCGCCGGGAGTAACACCCCAGTGAGCCAGGATGGCACCGTACACGCCACTCTTTTGGATGACGACGAACGCAGCCGCGAAAGCCTTAGCTAGCGCCAAGCCGTTGGCGTCCTTCTTGAATGCCATTCCGTAGTCGGCAGCGAAGAAGGGGGCTCCGGCCAACGCGAAGAGCTTGGCTCCATTGACGGTGGCGGTCGCCACCACGTAGGCCGCAACCTGCGAGTCAAGGAATCCCACGGTGTCCTGACCACTACTCAGGGCAGTGTTCGCTTGATCTTGAGTCGTAAAGGAGTCCACGACGGGGGCGAAGGGGGACGTCTTGCTGCAACTGTTCTTTCCCGTCGCCGGATGGGCGGTGTAGGCGACAACGCTCTGCGCGTCTGACTCTTCCGTTGTTCCCGCTTCGACCGCAACCTTCACCCGATTAGTCGACTTCGTGCTGCACAACGAGAGCAAGGGTGACTTAGCGTTAAAGGCCAGCGAGGTCCCCTTCTTCACGTAGTAGGCCTCTCCGGCGCTGAAGTAGTGCACGAAGTTAACCATCTTCTGGCGAGCGGTGGTGTCAGTGAACGATGAGTTACCGATGTCGTATTGGCCCGACTGAATTCCGGGAATGATGTTGTCAAAGGTGACATTTTGGTTGACGACATTGAGTCCCAAGGTCGTCGCCAAGGCTTTCATCAAATCAGCGTCGAAGCCGATGACTTTTCCGTTGGCGTCGGTGAATTCGTCAGGTGCGTAGGAGGCGTCCATGGCGCTCTGCAAAGTCTTGGCCTTGTACACGTTCGGAACCAACTTGGCGGCCGCGGCGTTCAAACTTGCGCTGGGCGTGCTGTGGCTCTTGACGCTAGCGCCGGCAACCACGGTCGAGCTCAGGAGCAACGCTCCGGCACTCGCCAATGTTGCTATTGCGCGGAGGGAACGATTGCTTCTCATGGATCTCGCTTTCTGGCACCCCGCGCACTGCGGAGATACGGCGATGCTATCCCAATTAGACGTGCCCGTCTAGTGAGGGACGCTCATTTCCGATGGCACAGTGGGCGTGCCGGGTAGGCAGATGGCGGTGATACACGCCACTGCCACGCCCACCATCGCGGCGGTCCAGCAGCCGCGGTGGACTCCAGACATGAAGGCGCTGAGAATATCCGGAGAGACGGTGGCCGAGAGTTTCCCCGGCAAGGCGGAAGCTACTTTGACGGCTGCTTCAATCGAGGATCCGGCTTGGTTCGCCGCGGCCGCCGGGGCACCGATGGAGAGAAATATCTGTCGGACGTGAGGGGCGAAGTAGGAGGCAAATACCGAACCCACCACCGCCACGCCCATGGTCCCGCCTAATTCACGGGTCACGTTATTAACGGCCGAACCGGAACCAATTTGCTCGTCGCGGAGCGAGCCCATGACGGCGGCGGTTGAGGGAGCGGTAATTAAGGAAAAGCCGGCTCCCATCACCAGCATGGAGAGCACGAGGGGTCCCCAATACGGGGCGCTCACGCTGATGGTGGCCATCCAGGCCATCGAGGCGGACATCAAGAGCAGGCCCAGGGTCACCACGTAACGAGATCCCACTTTGAAAGCCACTACCGCACCGAGGGGAGTCACGAGGACCGAAATGAAGGCGAAGGGCAAGGTGTGCACCCCCGACGACAGGGCCGAGTACCCGCGCACTACTTGGAAGTACTGGGTGATTAAAAAGATAAAACCAAAGAGGATAAAGAAGGACGTCGCGATGGCCACGGCGCCGGCAGAGAATGCCCGGTTACGAAACAGGCTCACGTCGAGCAGTGGCCCCTCACGATGAGATTCATAGAAAGTAAAAATCGTCAGCAGCACTACGGCTGCGCCGAATACGCCGAGGGTTCCCGACGCCAACCATCCCCAGTCGGGACCTTCGATGATGGCGTACACCAAAGCGGTCACGCCCATGGAACCGGTAACGAGACCCACCGCGTCGACACGACGCGACACTGCTCCCTTGGATTCGGGAATCACCCGCCAACCCGCCAACCAGGCGATGGCCACGAGAGGAATATTGACGAAGAAAATTGATCCGTACCAAAAGTGGGTAATGAGCGCGCCGCCCGTCAGGGGGCCGACAGCCACGGCTACTCCCGAGGTGGCCCCCCACAGGCCAAAGGCCTTGGCTCGTTCTTGGGGATCGGTAAAGGTCGTCGTCAAAATAGAGAGCGATGCCGGAAACACGAAAGCAGCAGCGACTCCCATGAGCGCACGAGCGGAGATCAAGGTTCCCGTGGAGTTCGAGAAGGATGCGTAGAGGGAGAACAGGCCGAAAGCAATCAGGCCGCACTGCATCACGAGTTTGCGGCCCAGACGATCCGCCAAACCAGATCCGGCGAGCAGCAGTCCCGCAAACGGGAGAGAGTATCCATCCACGATCCACTGCAACGACGAACTACTGGCGTGAAGGTCGCGAGAAAAACTCGGGAGGGCCACGTTGATGATGGTGTTATCAACCACCACGAGAAATACCGATAGGCATAAAACCGCCAGAATCAGCCAACGGCGCGATTGCGCTGTTTCCATACGACCCCCGAGAGAACAACGTTCCATTCGGAGTATAACGACGTTCCTTAGTAGGGTGCGGATATGTCGTTACGCCAACGAACCGCGAGCGAGTTGCTGGAGAGTCGCATCTTGGAAGCGGCCTTGGACCTTTTGGACAACCAGGGCTTCGCGGCCATGACGGTTCGGGCCATCGCGTCAAAAGCCCACGTGGCGCCCATGGGTATTTACAACCATTTCAAGAGTAAGAACGGCGTCATCGAGACTCTCTTGGTCCAGAGCTTCGACGAATTGGCTGAGGTCATGAGGGAGTCGCGTTGCGAGGATCTTTCTTGTCAAATTCGTATCATGAGCACGAACTACCGAAAGTTCGCACTCGACAACCCGGCCCGTTACCGGCTCATCTTCATGGAGTCCTTCGGGAACTTTGAACCGTCGCTACGTATCGCTGAAGCGTCGGCGGCGGCCCTGCAGTCGTTCATCGGCCTGATTGAACCCTTCGCACACGCCGGACAACTTCCCGATCGCCCCTTGATTGACCTCGCGACGAGTTTCTGGTCGGTGGTCCACGGATTCATTTCTCTTGAAGTCGTGGACAAGAACTTTGCCATCGACCGAGAAGGGGTCTTTGTGCAACTCGTCGAAGACTATTGGCGGGGAATTACGACCGCGAAGTAAAGCGCTCTGGCCACGCACCGTCACGGCGAGGGGTGAGCAACATATCCGTCGTCTCGCGCCGGAGATGCTCCTGACGCCAGATCAACATCTCCTGGGCCGCTCGGAGAATGCGCGCGGGATCGCTGACCTCGGTTCGCCAGGTGGGATCCACGGCGAGGTCAAAGCATTTAAAGCTTCCGTCACCGAACTGCACGTAGGCCAGTTCCTCGCCCAACGACACCGCGAGATTTTGCAGCGACAAAGTTCTGTCAGTCGGCCACGCCAACTCGCGCCGGCCGATGAAGAAATAACGCCAATCCCATTCGTAGTGCGCGCAGGTCCGCCACGTCACCGCCTCACCGCGCAAGAGGGGGTAGAGCGAACTGCCGTCAGATTGCCGAGGGATTTCTTCGCCGATCGCTTCGGCCAGCGAGGCCAGGATGTCCACGTTCTCGGTGAATTCTGAAACCACTCGCCCACCGTTCGCCATTCGCGGATCGCGCCACAGCCCAATAACGTGGTAACTCTGGGGGAAGAAGGCCAACTTTTCTTTGAGGCCGTGGTCTCCTAACTGTTCACCGTGATCCGAGGTGACAATGATCACCGTGCTGTCCCACTCGCCTCGTTCTTCAATGGTGGCGAACATTCGACCCAGCTGGGCGTCAACTTCGCTGATCATTCCGTAGTACTGCGCGCGCAACTCACCAAGCTCGCGCTCGTCGGTGGGCGCACTGCTGGAATCAAATTGCAAGGAGAGGTCGTGCAAGGGGTGTCGTTGCTCGTGGGGAACCGCCGCAATGGCCGAACCCGTGGCGGCGGGGTCGTACATGGTGGCGTAGTGACCAGCGGCCGCGTAGGGGGGATGCGGCCGCAGAAAACTGACGTGGGCGAACCAGCCCGCGTCTTGGTGACTCAACCACGAGTTGAATCGATTGGTCACGAAGGCACTCAGGGAATATTCCGCCGGTCGGTCGGACTCACCGCGCAGGGCTTCGTACCAACCTTCGCCCACCACGAAGCCTTCGGCGGCCAGCCACTCCACGAAAGGACTCTGGTCCTCGGGAATATAAAGGCCCACCGAAAATCCCGGCAGGATGCCGTCGTAATTGTCAAGCCGCGGATCATCGCGACCCACCGCATCGTCGAGATCGAGGCCTTGATCGGTGTATCCGAACAAGGTGGGGTCGTAACCCGCGCGGCGCGCCAACCAGGCCACGTTGTCCATCGCGTGGTCGTGTGGTGTGCCGTTCGCCACCACCCGATTGTTCATTTGATAGGTGCCGGTATACAGCGCGGCGCGGCCGGGAGAGCAGGGGGCGGCTTGAG
>CAINHL010000073.1 GCA_903848885.1 uncultured Actinomycetes bacterium | reverse complement strand
ACGTGCACTTCGAGAACGCGGTCGGTCATGTCGTGTGACTTGATCACGTTGTCCAACGCGGCCACCACTTTCTTTTCGTGACCGGAAAGAATGTGCACGACGTACCAGCGACCCGGACGGTCGAAGGCGGAATCAATTTTGGGTTCGGCCTCGTACTCGTCTTCGATGATGGTGACGTCGGGGGCGTCGTTCGTCACTTCGGTGTCGAGGGTGTCGGTGTTGTCAAATTCGGTCATGTCTGGCCTTACTTGTTGAAGAGGAACTGAACGAACTTGGAGCACGCGTAGCCCAGTCCGAAAATGAATAGGGACATAAAAATCAATACGCCTAAGACGATTGTGGTGTAGTTCAGAAGTTCGGGACGTGTGGGCCAGGCCACTTGACGCATCTCGTGACGTACCTCACCGAAGAAACCACCGATACTCACACGTGAGCGGCGGCGGCGTGAAGCAGCCACGGCGGTGTCGCGACGTGACGAAGTGGAGCCGTCGGCTCCGGCCTTCTCCTGTCGCTGCATCATGCGCTTGGTTTCGCGGTTCATCTCACTCTTCTTCTTCGTTACATCTCACTGCGTCGAGGCGTACCTCTTGCAGGGCAGGAGGGATTTGAACCCCCAACCCTCGGTTTTGGAGACCGATGCTCTGCCAATTGAGCTACTGCCCTATGACCCGCACCGCCGCTTCCGGCGTCACGCGTCAGGGTCTTGCATCCTACCACCACGCTGGTGGACCCTCTTTATCGAGTTTCCTTGTGCGTGGTGTGCTTGCGGTCCCAGCGGCAGAACTTCTTCATCTCGATACGCTCACGATCATTGAGCTTGTTCTTCATCGTGATGTAGTTCCGTCGCTTGCACTCTTCGCAGGCCAGGGTCACCTGAATCCGCTTTTCGTTCTTAGCCATCGTTTTCTCCTCAACCAACCTGATACTGCACTGTCACATCTGCGACCCTTGCGGATCTGCCTGGTAGCGGCGGCGGGAGTCGAACCCGCGACACCACGATTATGAGCCGTGTGCTCTAACCACCTGAGCTACGCCGCCTGGCGAGCCCTCTGTGAGGATTGAACTCACGACCTTCTCCTTACCATGGAGACGCTCTACCACTGAGCTAAGAGGGCACTACACCGCTACGCGGCGCGAGGGAATAGCCTACTGCCCCACGGGACCCACTTTCCAACCGACGGCCTCGCCGACCGGCGCGGACCCTGCCGGCTACTACCCTTGACGTCATGCGAACCCGACTAGTGGAGCGAGACGACGCGGCGGCGATGCTGGCCATTTACAACCCCGAGGTCATCGAAACCGAGATCTCCTTCGACTTAGTTCCGCGTTCCCTCGAGGAGCAAGTCGACTGGATCAGCGCCCACCAGAGCTCCCACCCCTGTCTGGTGGCGGTGAACGACGTGGATTCCGTCGGAGAAAAAGGGGCCTTTGGCGACCGAATCATTGGTTTCGCCTCAGTATCGGCCTTCCGTGAGCGCCCCGCCTACGCCACCACGGTCGAAAACTCTATCTATGTCCACCGCGAAGTACGCGGGCGTGGCGTCGGAGACCAACTCTTGCGGGCGCTCATCGCCACCGCCGCCGACTACGGTTTTCATTCGCTGATCGCGCGTATCGTGGGCGACAACCAAGGCTCGATTGTTCTGCACGAAAGGTGTGGATTTACCCTGGTCGGAACCGAAATCGAAGTTGGTCGCAAGCACGGGAAATGGCTCGACGTGGTGGAATACCAGCACGTGATACCCGAGACGCGCTAGACCTCCAGAGCGGGTCCGCGGACGTCGTTAACGCCGGGCCATGACCACTGGGTCCAACGACCAAGTGGCACCAGAAACATTCCGGCCAATATCGCTAACACCGAGACCATCTCGAAAACGTTGGCGTGAATCAGACCGTTCAGGAGCTGGCGACCACCCGGCAAACCGATAAAGGGGGCCACGATCGACAGGGTCAGGAGCCAGAAATGCTCCCGCTGAACGTAACTCGCCCCCAGCAGGACCAAGCCCCACGAGAGATACCAGGGTTGCACCACGGGTCCGAGAACCACGAAAAGAATTAGCGATACGGCCAAGGATCGAACCCATCCGCGGCGATCGGAAGTAGCAAAGAGCCAGCCCGAGAGACCGATGGCCAACAAAAACCCGAATAATCGGGTCACGGTGAGAACGGGCGTCACCGATACGTCCCAACCGCAGGCATTAAATAATTTGGCCAGCCCCAGACCCAGACCGGTAGCGGGCGCCGCCCAGGAGCGCACCGTTCCCGGCGTTGACAGATTTTTCACCCAGCCCAGGCCAAAACCCGCCGCGAGGGTGGCTGCGCCCAGAACACCGAGGCTAATCAGGCCACCCTTAACTGCCGTAGTGAGTCGACGGGTCAGCGCAACTCCAGAACCCTGCCATGACCAGGCAATATAGAGAAGACCCAGCGCCGCGGGCGCCTTGATGGCCGTGGCACAGGCCACAAAGAAAAAGCCCCACATGGGACGCTTCACCGTGGCTAAAGCAATGCCCAAAGCCAATAAGGCGGCCATCAAACCATCGTTATGGGCCCCGCCGAGCAGAGTGAGGAGTACCACCGGATTAGCGGCTCCCAGGATGAGGATTTCTCCGGCATCGCGCTTCATGCCGCGCGCCAAGAGTGGCAGGGCGATGGCCATTATGGCCACAGCGACCACCTCGAGCAGGCGCAGCAACAACACCGAGGCGAGTGCGTGATGGTGCGTCAGCCGCACCAAGAAACCATCGATGGCGAGAAAGAGCGGTCCATACGGCGCGGGAGTATTCCCCCAGAGAGGGTCCACCGGCAAAGTGAAGGGGTTCGATCCCTGACCCAAGGTGAATGGTCCATAGGTGTAGGGACTGATGTGGTAGCTCGTCATTTCACCTTGGGCGGCGTAACTAAACACGTCACGTGAGAAGAGCGGCGGGGCGACGATGAGCGGTACGCACCACACCCCGAGAAGCAAGTACAACTTTTTGAGTGGCGCCCCCACATGATTTTGAAGGACTTCGCTGAGTCGCAGCCACACTCGCATCAACATCACTAGTCCCCCGAATACCAGAGTGATGGAGTAGAGCAAGGTGGTTTCGTTGTTGGTGCCGCTGTTCTGCAGGGACGTGGGTACCCCGAAAAACCAGGTGTGCGCTACTTCGAGTTTGAAAGGAGAATTCGAAAAACTACAGCCGGCCACGATGGCGGTGATGGCAATGAAACCCCAGACCATGGGGCGCCAGAGGAAATCCCAGTTTTCAAACTCTCCCGGCGTAAAGCGACCCAGTGGCGTGTACCGACGTTCGAGGAACTGAATCAGTGATTCAATCCCGGTGGCCGCGTCGACGTAGCGACGGTGAATCCACTGTCCTAGTCGCAGTCGTGATCTCACCGGGGCTCTTTTCGTCAACGTCATCGCTTCGTAATACTGCCACCTCGAGTCGCCTCGAGACGGCGTCAACTCATCGAAATGAGTTGACGTGGTGGGCCAGGAGGGATTTGAACCCCCGTAGGCAAAGCCGTCTGGTTTACAGCCAGATCCCATTGGCCGCTCGGGCACTGACCCGTCGAAGAGCCTACCCGCTGGAAATGGCCCTCTCCAAACCGGGAGGGCCGGGAGTGTTTAGGATTTGAGTATGCCTAGTTTCGACGTCGTCTCTGAAGTAGATATCCAAGAAGTCCGCAACGCCGTGGACCAAGCCAACCGTGAAGCCACGACGCGCTTCGACTTCAAGGGCACCGACTCGGAAATCACGTTTTCCGAGAAGGAACTGACCTTGAGTTCGTCCACCGAGGACCGCCTGAACGCCCTCTACCAAGTACTCATCGAAAAGATGGTCAAGCGTGAGGTGTCGCTCAAGACCCTCGATCCCCAAAAAGTTGAGGACGCCTCTCGTGGTGCCGCCCGCCAGAAGGTCATCCTCAAGGCTGGTATCAGCCAAGAGATCGGCAAGCAAATCAACAAGCTCATCAAGGAGCTCAACGCCAAAAACATTTCGTCGTCGATTCAGGGTGATCAAGTACGCGTCACCGGAAAGCAACGTGACGACCTGCAACGCGCGATGGCGGCGATCAAAGAAGCGGACTTGCCGGTGCCGGTGCAGTTCACCAACTTCCGGGACTAGTTTCCGGCCAGCTCCTCGCGGGTGACGGCCAATTCAATATCTTCCATCTCGGGTGAGTGAAAAATCTTGTTAAAGATTTTTAGCTTCAGTGCCCAGAAAATGGCGAAACTCGTAAGCGACAGACTGTTCACCACGACGGAGTTGATGAGGTGCGGCCAATGGTGTGCGTTGATGAGATGGCGGGCTACTAACGAGCCCACGCCGCTAAACCCAATTCCCAAAAACGAGAGCATCCAGAAGGGGAAAATTTCGCTCTTGAAGCTACTCTTGCCGGTCTTGCGCCACGTCCAATTCCGATTCAGGAAATAGGAGGGGAAAGCGGCGCTGATGTTGGCGAAGAGTGTCGCCCACACCGCCGAAGGAATAATGCGTGCTCCGTACACAATGGCTAAGACCGTCTGGGCGAAAATTGTCGACAACACCGAAGCCATCACGTAGCGATACATCTTTCGACCCTGATGCGAGTGGAGATAGTCCCACCCGCGTTGAAAGAGATGTCGCACGAAACCGAGGTTAGTCGGCAATCAACTATTGGATGATTCCGCTGCGTGCCACCGTGGCGTACCAAGAAGCAGAGGGCTTAAGGGTACGTTCGAAGGTCAGACGGTTCACCTCCACGATGCCGAACTGCATGCGGTATCCGTAGGCCCACTCGAAGTTGTCCAGCAAGCTCCACTGGCAATATCCCCGAACGTCGATGCCGTCGGCAATGGTGTTGTGCAGTCCACGGATGGCGGCGTTGAGGTAGCGAATCCGGTCTTCGTCCTTGGTGGTGCCGATGCCGTTTTCCGTGACGTAAATCGGCACCTGCGCGACGCGGGCGGCGTGACGCACGGTGGCTTCGACGCACTCTGGCCAAAAGGCGTAACCCATGTCGGTTCGTTCGATGTCTTCGTCTTGGATGTATCCGTCAGGACCGAACAGGCCCTTGGAGTAACACTGCACGCCGATGAAATCGTCCCCGCGACAGGCTTCAAGATACAGATCTTCCATCTCGCGTTCCCAGCGGTCACGATGCTCTTCCCCACCGGGTAAGGCGATGTTGTCGCCCATGGACAAAGTAAGACCCACGGGAAAGTTGCCCGGACCCGCCACCAGCGCGTCGCGCATGGCCTTGTGGCAGTCGCGCATCACCACGTTGATCTCTTCCCAACGCTTGGTCGCAGCCGTGCCCGGGGGGAACACGCCCATCTGCCAGCCCATGAAGGCCACGATGTTGGGTTCGTTAATGGTGCACGCGATTCCGATGCGCGCGCCCAAGTGCTCGCCGACCTTGGCCGCGTAGCGACCCATCCACTCCACGATCTGAGGTGATTCAAAACCACCTTCGTCGGCTACCCATAGCGGGAGGGTGAAGTGGTGCAGCGTCACCACCGGCACGATGTTGCGCGCGTGGCAGGCCTCGATCACGTCGAGGTAGTGATTGAGAGCGACCTGGGAAAACTCACCCTTGGCCGGTTCGATCCGAGCCCATTCCAACGAAAAGCGAAAGCTATTTAATCCGAGGTCGGCCACGATGTCGAGGTCCTCCTCGTAACGGTTCCACGAGTCACAGGCGTCGCCACTGGGCTCAAAACACGGCGTGCCCGGTGCGTGTTCGAAGCGCCACCAGTCCGAGTTGTAGTTGCCGCCTTCAATCTGGTGCGCCGCGGTCGCGGTGCCCCACAGAAAACCTTCGGGGAAAGAGAGTGCATTGTCCATAGGTGAATTATGGCACTGCCCCTAGACTGAAATGCGTGACACTCCCCCCTTGCCCCGTACAAGTGGCCTCATGACGAGCGCTCTGGATTTCCTCGTCACGCTGCTCGACCTCGAGACCATAGAGGTCAATATTTTTCGGGGCATTCAACCTAACGAGGAGCGACAGCGCGTCTTTGGGGGCCAAGTCGCCGCGCAGGCCCTGATGGCCGCCGGCCGCACGGTGGACCGCGGTCGCGTGCACTCTCTCCATTCGTACTTCCTGCGCTCGGGCGATCCCAAGGTCCCCATCTTGTATGAAGTTGACCGCATCCGCGACGGCAAGAGTTTCACCACGCGACGGGTGGTCGCCGTGCAGCACGGTCGCGCCATCTACAACATGCAGGCGAGCTTCCACGTCGACGAAGACTCTTTGGAGCACCAATTCCCCATGCCGGAGGTTCCTGGACCCGAGACCATCTTGCCGATGTACGAACGCATCGTGGCAGCCGGGGGCGACGCCGATGAGTGGTGGGGTCGACGTCACCCCATCGACCAGCGCTTCGTCGGAGAATTGCCCTGGGGGCCCAAGGCCAACAAGGAGCCGCGTCAACGTATCTGGATTCGCGCCGACGGTACCTTGGGTGATGACCCGCTCCTGCACGCCTGCGTCATCACCTACGCCAGCGACATGAGCCTCTTCGATTGCATTTTGGCCCCCCACGACGTGCACTGGGATAACGGAAATTTCATGGGTGCTTCCTTGGACCACTGCATGTGGTTTCACCGTGACGTGCGTGCCGACGACTGGCTCCTCTACGACACCGATTCCCCGATCGCCCACGGGGCGCGAGGTCTGGCACGAGGATTTATGTTCGACCAATCAGGACGACTATGCGTCTCGATGGTCCAAGAAGGACTCGTCCGACTTATTTAGCGCTGTGAAATCGGCACGTAGTCGCGACGCGGCTCGCCGGTATACAACTGACGTGGCCGCGAAATCTTCACGTCCTGTTCGAGCAGTTCTTCGTAGTGGGCGAGCCAACCGGACACGCGAGGAATCGCGAAGAGCACGGTGAACATTTCCATCGGGAAGCCCATGGCCTGATAAATCAAGCCCGAGTAGAAGTCCACGTTGGGGTAGAGCTTTCGACTGATGAAATAGTCATCATTCAGTGCCACTTCTTCGAGCTTGAGGGCAATGTCCAACAAAGGGTTACGACCGGTCACTTCGAAGACCTTGTCGGCGGTCTTTTTGATAATTTTCGCCCGAGGGTCGTAGTTCTTATAGACGCGGTGACCAAAGCCCTGCAGCTTCCCGTTGCCGGCCTTCACGCCCTCGATGAAAGTTTCGACATTGTCCACGTGACCAATTTCTTCGAGCATCTTGAGTACCGCTTCGTTGGCCCCACCGTGACGCGGTCCGTAGAGCGCAGCCGTGGCGGCGGCAGTGGCGGAGTAAGGATCCGCGTGCGAAGAGCCCACGGTGCGCATGGCGGTGGTGCCACAATTCTGCTCGTGGTCCGCATGCAGGATGAAGAGTACGTCGAGTGCCTTGGCCAGCACCGGGTTGGCCTGGTAACGCGGCTCAGCGACCTTCCACATCATGGAGAGAAAGTTCTCGGTGTACGACAGGCTGTTGTCCGGGTACACGAAGGGCATGCCCACACTGAAGCGGTGGGCGGCGGCGGCCAGGGTCGGCATTTTCGCGATCAGTCGCACCATCTGCTTGTGCAGGTTCTCCTTGTCGAAGATGTCCTTGGAATCGGGATAGTAGGTCGACAGCGCGGCCACGGCCGAGACCAACATGCCCATGGGGTGCGCGTCGTAGTTGAATCCTTCAAGAAAGCGCTTACGGACGTTCTCGTGAATAAAAGTGTGATAGGTGACTTCGCGTTCCCACGCAACTGACTGCTCCGTCGTCGGCAATTCACCGTGCACCAAGAGGTAGGCCACTTCGAGATAGCTGGAGTGCTCGGCGAGCTGCTCAATGGGATAACCGCGATAATGCAGGATCCCATTGTCCCCGTCAAGATAGGTAATCGAACTCTCCGCTGACGCGGTCGTCATGAAACCAGGATCGTAGAACCACACTCCCGGCACCGCCTTGGAGAAGGCCGTTGCGGGGACACCACCATTGTCGATAGCTATTTCGGTAGACACCCCTGTGCGGTTGTCAGTTACGGTGATTGATTCAGTCACGTCGGCCTCATTCGGAGTTGCGTTCACTCCTATCCTAATTCAGGACGCCCCCAAAGATTTCAGCCCGCGAGCTGCGAGCTGCTCGGTTCGCCCGTGACCTCGATGACCGAGTTGTAGTTACTACGCCCCGCCGGCCGAAGGGAACCGGTCAGGGTCGCCGACAAGTGGGCGTGTTCCCCCAAAATCAAAGGGATTCTGCAGCTTCCCGTGAGGCTGGACTGGTGCGCCACTCGCAGCGAGAGTTCACAGCGCGTCACTGGCTGCGATGAGTTCGTCGGGCGAAAGGTAATTCTCACGGAGCCGTTGGCCGCTAGGTCGGCAGAGTTAGCGACCACCACCGATACGACGGCGGAGCTCACGGGCTGCATAATCAGCGTGCCGTTGGTCAACGGGAGCGGCGTCGGTGACACCGACACCACGGCCAGCGACAGCCCGCCCGTCGAGGCGAGTTGGCTCTGCGATGCCACGCCGTCCAGCAAGGACACCGTTACTCTGGCCAACTCGTTGTCGTGCGTGGCGCGCAGCGTGACGTGACCGGGCCGGTGGCGTAAATAGTTTCTCGTCGCGTTCCAGGCCCGGCTCGCCGCTCGGTTATTGCGCCGAGCCTGCGCAAACGAAGGACAGTGCACCATCGTGACCTCAACGCGGCTGGCCGTGGCCAAATAGCTCACGACACACTCCGTGACAGCCACTCGAGCTTCGGTCAGCTGCACCAATCGGTCTTGAATGTTTCCCGACACGGCCGGCGTCCGCACGCGATCGGCACGGGGCATGAGTCCTGCTGACTCGGTTGCCAACACGCGGAGTCGCGCCACGTAGGCGGGACGCGACATGGCGGCTGAGTCCCTTATCAAGCGATCAATGTTGGTGGCGAGTTGGTCGTCGTCGGCCACGATTCCTTGCGACACGGCAGCGAAGTCGATATTAGTGGTCTCTTGAATCGATACGGAGTTTCGCGCCGCCGACACGACGTCGCGCACGAAGACCCACCCCACCACCACGACAACCACGGCGACCGCCACCTGAATGCGTCGGCGACGTCGGCGTTGGGAGCGAGAGGTGGCCACGGCATACGAACTTACTCAAACGCGGGCTGGCGGTCCCGAGAACTAACATTCCACCATGACGCACCGGCTCTTCTCCCGCGGAGGAAGTGACCCGGGCGCGCCCGAAGCCATCTTGGATCCCGAGATCACCGCCGCCACTATTCGGGTCTTTGCTCTCGTGGGTGAAGCCGTCGCCGAAGCCACGCACGCCCTCTTAGCCGGGGACCGCGACCTCGCGAAACGGGTTGTCGACCACGACGTTGAAATTGACCGACTCGTCAGCGACCTGATCCGCACGGTCGAGAAAATTTTGGTTGACGGCACTGAGCCCAGCCGTGAAATTCGCAGTCGCTTGCTCACCTTGCTACGGATTCTGCCCGAAGTAGAGCGCAACGGTGATTTGGCCGAGCACGTCGCGCGGCGCGCGGCGCGCGGTCTGGGTGGTGAAATGTCGCCGCGTAGTCGAGGACTCGTCGAGCGCATGGGCGAAGTGGCTGCGGTCATTTGGCGCGAAGCCACGGACGCCATCCTCGACGGCAACTTGCAAGCCGCGAGTTCCATCGAAGACACCGACGATGAACTCGACGATTTGCACGTCAGCCTCACGGCAGAACTGGTGTCGGGGTCAATGAGCGTTCCCGTGGCCGTAGAGGTCGCCATGATCGGTCGCTTCTACGAGCGCTTCGGTGATCACTGCGTCAACCTGGTGCGACGACAGGTCGCCGCTCGTCCCTAACGGCGCGATTGCAAAACTTCGGCAATCTGCACTGCGTTCAGCGCGGCACCCTTGCGGAGATTGTCCCCCACCACGAAGAACGACAGACCGTGCGTGACCGTTTCGGCCCGACGAATGCGACCCACGTAACTCGGGTCCGTGCCGGCAGCCAGAATTGGCTGAGGAATCTCGGTCACCACGACGCCCGGGGCCACCGACAGCAACTCGCGCGCGCGGTCCGGCGAGATCGCTCGCTCGAACGAGGCGGTAATCGACAAGGAGTGCCCCGTAAAGACGGGGACACGCACGCAGGTGCCCGCCACTAAGAGTCCGGGAATCCCCAAAATTTTGCGCGACTCGAAACGCAACTTCTGTTCTTCATTCGTTTCTTCGAGGCCGTCGTCCACGATGCTGCCGGCTACGGGCACCACGTTGTGCGCGATGCGGGCCGGGAAGACCACGGCGTCGGGACCGGTCCAGGTCGAGCCATCAAAGGCCAAGGCACGAAAACCGTTCGACACGGTGGCTTCTACTTGCGACGCCAACTCCTCCACGCCTTCGCGCCCAGTGCCACTCACCGCTTGATACGTCGACACCGTCAGCGCCAGTAGCCCGGCTTCAAGGTGTAGTGGCTTGATCACCGGCATGGCGGCCATGGTGGTGCAGTTCGGGTTCGCCACAATTCCCTTGGGAATGTTGTCCAGGGCGTCGGGGTTCACTTCCGATACCACCAAGGGAACGTCGGGATCTTGACGCCAGGCGGACGAGTTGTCCACCACGATGGCACCGGCCGCGGCAATGCGCGGCGCTAGTTCGCGTGATGAGGTCGCGCCGGACGAGGCGAGAACGACGTCGAGACCGTGGTAGTCAGCCGTGGCGGCGTCTTCGACCATTACGGGACGACCCGCAAACATCAAAGTGCTCCCCGCAGAACGCGCCGACGCGAAGAAACGAATCTCGTCGAGAGGGAACTGACGCTCCTCCAACAAGGCTCGCATGACCGTCCCCACCTGCCCAGTGGCCCCCAGAACTCCTACACGCATCGCTACTCCTTAACTCGCGTCCAAACCGAAGGCTGTGTGCAGCGCTCGGACGGACTCTTCGACTCGATCGGCGCGAACGACGCACGAAATACGGATGGAACTGGTGGAAATCATTTCGATGTTGACCCCAATATTCGACAAGGTTTCGAACATCAAAGCGGTAACGCCAGGATTCGACTTCATACCGGCGCCCACCACCGTGACCCGCCCCACGTTGCTGTCGGTTGACACCTTGGCGGCGCCTACTTCCTCGCGCACGGCTTCGCAAGCTCCGCGTGCCGCGTCCACGTCCGTCAGGGCAACCGTGAAGGAAATGTCAGTGAGGCCATTTTCGGAAGTGTTCTGCACAATCATGTCGAGGTTGACCCCTCGTTGGGCGAGCTCTCCGAAAAGTCGGGCGGCCACACCGGGTCGGTCAGGTACACCGCTAACGGTCACCTTGGCTTCTGAGGTGTCATCGGTTACTGCGGAAACGACTGCCTGCTCCATATCGGAGTCCTCCTCTACTATCCACGTTCCTGGTTCCCAGGTAAAACTCGAGCGCACGTGCAGGGGCACGTTGTGGCGACGGGCGTATTCCACGCTGCGCAACATCAAGACGCGACCACCCGTGGCGGCCATCTCCATCATTTCGTCGAAGGACACTCGCGCCAGACGACGCGCCTTCGGCACGACGCGAGGATCGGCGGTAAACACGCCGGTCACGTCGGTATAGATCTCGCAGACGTCGGCGTTGAGCGCAGCGGCCATGGCGACGGCGGTCACGTCTGAACCACCACGTCCCAGAGTGGTGATGTCACGGCTGGCCGAGACTCCTTGAAAACCTGCGACCACGGCCACGTGGCCATCGCGGAGAGCCTCACGGATACGGTCGGGTCGTACTTCCAAAATCTTCGCGCGGGTGTGCTCATCGTCAGTAATGATGCCGGCCTGCGAACCGGTAAAAGAAGAGGCTTCGATGCCCTCGGCCGCGAGTGCCATGCACACCAGCGCCATGGAAATGCGCTCACCGGCGGTCAGCAGCATGTCAATTTCGCGTGGTGGTCGATTCGGGCTCACATCATCGGCCAAACGAAGGAGATCGTCGGTGAATTTGCCCATCGCCGAGACAACCACCACGACGTCGTTACCCGCGCGGCGGGTCCGCGCGACGTGATTGGCGACGGCGCGTATGCGTTCGGCATCGCCGACCGACGTTCCACCGAACTTTTGAACGATTACACCCACCCCTACAAACTAGTTGCCACGCTTTTCTCGCACTTCGGGGCACCGCTAGGATGCTCCTATGCCTACCGAAAAAAGAGCTCGCCAAAAGGCCGCACGCCGTGAAAAACTCGCCCAACAGCAAAAAGAAATCAAGCGTCGCCAATTACTGCGACGCTCCGCGTGGGTCGTCGTCATCACCGCAGTGGTTATTGGTTCCGTCTGGGGCTTGACTGGATCTTCCCCTTCCCTGCCCTCCACCACCACGAAGGCCACCACCTCTACTGGGGGAAGCACTACGACGACGACCGCCACGGGAAGCGCCACCACGCAGGCCGCCGCGAACGCCTTGGCCGTCAGTGCGGGCTGCCCCGCCAAACCCACGACGCACGCGAACAATCTCCAATGGTCGAGCGCACCGCCGATGACGATCAACACGATGTCGACCTATTACGCGCATTTCGAAACCACGGCGGGTAACTTCACGGTGGCGCTCAACCCCAAAGAAGCTCCGCAGACGGTCAACAACTT
>CAINHL010000072.1 GCA_903848885.1 uncultured Actinomycetes bacterium | reverse complement strand
GTGCGTACCGGGATACGAAAAACTCCACAGCCACTGTTGCGCGGTGACGTCGACCGTGATCTCCGCGGAACCGCCGTTGGCAGCTTCGATGGAAGCTTTCGCCCCGGCGGACTGGTCGGAACCCAGCAAGCCCAATCCCCAGATCAGTAAGAACAAAGTGAGTACGGTCGATCCGACCAGCCACAGCGTGGTTGCCGGTCCATTTCCACGAATAGCGGGCCCGTCGGCAGGAACGCCTTCGCCCCTGTGCCGCCAATTGGTGAGCGCGTATAGGCACACGGCGTAGACCAAGGCAGCAACCGGTGCGGCGGCCACGGTGAAAATCACCATCGTCAAAATTCCCATTGACATGGTGTGACTCGCCGACTTTGGCATGAGCCATGGCGTGGCGTATAGCCCCACCAATACACCGATCACGGTGAGCAGCGCCCACACAATAAAAATTTCGCGATGATGCTTCTTGTTGTCGTTCTGGTTCGTCATATGGTCTCCTACTTAACCGTCAGAGTTCCGGACATGTAGCCGTAGGTCGACATGGCCTCGCCAAATTGACCCTGGCGAGAGCCGCCACAGGGGAACTCACAGTTCCACTGGTACACACCCTTGCCACCGGTCTTGAAACTGAATTTCACAACCATGGGCGCAATCTCGACCCCACCACCATTATTTTCTGCGCCTTTATTTGTGTCGAAGGGTAAGGGAACACTCACCATTAAGCGAGTGCCATCGCCGGAAATACCGCGAAGTGTGAAGGTGTGACCGATTGAGGTCGGGTCCCAGGACGAAACCTCTTTACCGTTCACGTTCATGGTGTTGCCGACGGTTCCAAACACATTTCCAAATACGGAGTTGTTGAGTTCGCCACCAGAGTCGTATTGTTTCACCGTCATGTCGACTACTGAGTTAGCGGGCACCACCAAGTTGTCGTTGGAATACGAGACCCAGTCCGGATGAGCTCCACCCGTTCCACGATTTCCACCAAATTGAGAATCGGGATAGACGCTGATCGTAAGCGCCACATGCCCACGAGTGCCAGTCGGGGTGGCCGTCAACGCCGGCTGGTGTGGCTGCGCCGAGGCCAGGCCAAATCCCATAAGACTCAAAACACCGGCGCCAAGTAACACCGACGACAGCGCCACTCCGATCGTCTTTGATCGCGACATAAAACTCCTTAAAAATTTACACCTCCGCAAAACTAACACCTTTGCGAACAAGGGGTGGCGATTCAGCGCAGTTTTATATCGAGGTTTTATAAGAAATGCGTAAGGACGGATGTGGCACGGGCCCCCATTGATTCGCGTATTTCACAGTAGATTGAACAAAGTGAGCGCCAACAACAAGGACCTGTGGCGTATCCATCTAGGCCTGTTGCTGGCCGAACTCATCTGCGTACCCGCTTTTGTCTTCGAAATTTCACGAGCCCTGGCGGGCAATACGCTCTCCTGGGCCTACGTCGTTGAATGGCCGATTTTGGGTATCTACGCCATTCATATGTGGCGACGCCTCCTGCAAGATGTCCGCGGCGCGGCGCGCAAGGAGTCTCGTTTCTTTCGAGGTCGGCATCGTGACGAGGACCCGGAGGCAACAGATCCTGCTCTCGAAGCGTGGAATACGTACCTCGCTTCAGTTCATGAACCTACGAAGGACTCGCGCGCGTAGCGCTCCACGGCTCCGAGCACTGAACCATCCCGAGCCGCCACGCGACGAATCACTAGCACCACCAAGGGCACGGCCCAGAAATCTCCGCACACCCACAAAATCGCGGCGCCCAACTGCTGGTCATGAAATGCGATCCGACCGACCTCGGCTCTCATCCCCATGTCCATCGCGTACCAACTCGCCTTCGTGAAGATGGACATCGACATCGCCAAGATAAACATTTCGGCCATGGTGACCACCAGCATCAGTAGTTGGATGCGCAATCGGGAAATGACGTCTCGCCCCGGGGCGTTCACGATAAACGTGAAGAACCACCAGCCCGAGAACAAAAAGGCGGGCTCCACCACCCAGTGATAGATGGTCATGGAGCTCATCGCCCAGTTAAAAACTGTGGGCAGATGCGATATGACCATCACGGCGTTGAGGGTCACGCAGGCCAGTAGCGGACCTATCGTTTCGTTCCAGCTACCGCGCGGAGCAGTGCTCGCACCCCGCATGCGTCGCAGGTCACCCGACAGGCCGCTCGTCACCAATCCGAGGGGGACTACAAACATCACCAGGATGTGCACCAACATGTGCCGGGGCAAGGAATTCATGGACGCGCGCGCAAAACTCGAGCTGGTCGACCACCATAAAATCGCCGCGGATCCCAAAAGAACGACGTGCCGAGCCTGCGCGCGGGTAAAACCTCCGCGAACATTTCGCACCAATTGAAAAATGCCCGCGACCCACAGCGCGATTGCCAGCCATCCCAGTGGTGCCATCAGCGGGGCCGATATCCCGACTGCTGAAGGGCTTGGAGAATGGCCGTCGCGCTCGAGGTCTGCCCCGGCTCCGTTGCGAGTGGGTCATCGGGAAGATAGGCACGGAGGTGTGCTCGTGGGTCAATGACGTACACCGCGTCCGTGTGGAGGGACATTCCATCGACCAATTTTGGATCTACTTGGATGTTGTACGCAGCCCACACTTCTTTCAAATGCGTCAGCGAGGTGCTGGTAACAAAATAGAAGTGGTGGAAGGACGAGAGTCGATTGCGCGTGATGAAGTGTTGCGTCCACCAGCGCGAATAGTTGTAGGGGCTGGCCGCCACCGCTACGAAGTCCACGTGGGCCTTGGGTCCCAGCTCGCTTGCCACGTAACGCAGTTGAGCGGCCAGGAGGGGGCAGTCCGTCCAGCACTTGGGATCAAGAAAGGTCAAGATCGTGTAATAACCGTGATGCTCACCGAGGGTGTACGTCCTGCCTGTTTGATCAGCCAGCGAGAAGGGCGTCGACGGTGAGTTCGCGGGCGTGAGGTAATACGGGCCACCGTTACGCGCGTCGTAGAGGGTGATCTCGGCTCCGTGACTCAGCGTGGCGCCCACCATTGGCACAACCGCGAAAACCAGCATGACCAACGCCACGCAGCCCACCAAGGTTGCGAGCCACCGACGAATTACCCGCGCCAATATCAGGCGGGCCGGAGCCGCCGTGCATCGAGCCGGCGCGGCGCACCACATCAAAATGGCGAGTGGTAACCACGAGTTGACGTCCGTCGCGAGACCACCGAATATCCCCACATCTTCGGCAAAAATCCACCAGAAAAGCGCTCCCGTTATGAGGCTTCGCGTTGGCCATCGCGCACTCGTCGCGGCTCGAGTCCATAATCCCCACGCAGTCACCACCACCCACAGAGCCATGAAAATATTTGTCAGCGGCGCTACCTTTCCCAACGCCTCCGTGCCGTGTAGCACCAGAGCGGACAACCAGCGAGGCTGTCCCGCAGCGCCCATCGAAGCACCCATGCTGGTGAGGGGATTGCCTTTCCCCGACGTCCAATCATGCGCAGTCCACGTGAGGACGAAACCGACGAACAGCATGGCTCCCACGAGTCGTTGGGCCACCACGCTGAAGACCTCGGGGAACCAGCGAGGAGGTCCGGCCAAGAACACCCCCGCAATGAGGTAGACGACGATGGCCCCCGGCCAGCCGAAGTACAGCGAGCTCGACGGGGAAAAGATTCCGCCCATCCCATTGCCGACCACCCACACGACTACGCCCCAGCCGACACTAAGTAGTCCCACGAGGCGAG
>CAINHL010000071.1 GCA_903848885.1 uncultured Actinomycetes bacterium | reverse complement strand
TCACTGTCCGGGATCGACCCATCTGCTCGCTGCAGGCAGCGAACGGTCATCGCCTGCGTTTTCAGCTCTCGCTCCCCCTCGGCCCCGACGAGATCCCACGGCAGACGGGCAAATCCTGTCTGCGCGACCTCCATGGCTTCGGCGATGGAGGTGACGTCCGTCGTCCAGCGGGTCTGGTGCTCCAGAGCACGCTGGAAAATCCCGTCGTGGATGTCCTCCAGGGTTTCGCCGACTCGGGTGATCAGTTCGCTCATCGGAAAGGTGATTTTTTCGTTGGTGTCCCGGCGAGCGATGGTCACGACGCCTTCTCCCAGGTCGCGCGGACCCAGCTCCACCCGAAGGGGCACTCCCTTGATCTCCCAGTCGGTGACGCGGCGACCAAAGCTGCCACGGCCCTTATCAATACGAGCTCGTATACCCGCGGCCACGAGTCGCTGAACAAGCTCGTGACAGGCGTCGAGAACCTCGGGCTCATCACGCACCGCCATCACGACTACTTGAATAGGGGCCAAACGAGGTGGAACTAGCAGTCCCTTATCGTCACCATGCGCCATGATCAGTCCGCCCACCAAACGCGTCGAAGCACCCCACGACGTGGTGTAGCAATGCTCGGAGCGGCCTTCATCACCTTGGAAGGTGATATCAAAGGCTTTGGCAAAGTTCTGTCCTAGCTCGTGGCTGGTGGCCATCTGCAGGGCCTTGCCGTCACGCATGATTCCTTCGAGGGTCATGGTGGTCGTGGCACCGGCAAATCGTTCGCTGGGAGGTTTAATCCCGATGTGTGTGGGTACCGCCATGACATTGCGTACGAAATCGTCGTACACCTTGAGATGAATATGACGAGCGAAACGCGAGGCGTCCTCGGAGGTGGCGTGCGCCGTATGGCCTTCTTGCCAGAGGAACTCCGTAGTACGCAGGAATATCCTTGGTCGAAGTTCCCAACGAACTACATTGGCCCACTGATTCAGCAGCAGGGGCAGATCGCGGTGCGACTGCACCCACTTCGCCATGAACTCGCCAATCACCGTCTCGGACGTAGGGCGAACGACCACCGGTTCAGCCAGCTGCTCCCCACCGGCGTGGGTGACGACGGCCAGTTCGGGGCTGAACCCTTCGACGTGTTGCGCTTCACGGGAAAGGTACGACTCCGGAATAAAGAGAGGGAAATACGCATTGTCAACGCCCGCTTCTTTGATGCGCCGATCCAACTCGGCTTGCATGCGCTCCCAGATGGAGTACCCGTAGGGACGTATCACCATGGTCCCACGTACCGGACCGTTATCGGCCATCTCCGCTTTTGCCACCACGTCTTGGTACCAGCGTGGGAAGTCTTCGGACTGGGGGGTGAGAACACTATTCGCGGCCACGCGACTCCTTTGCGACTCTGTTGAGCCTACTCAAACAATGACTAATTTTCGGAGCGACGACGAATCTTCTGGATTCGTTCCGATGCGTGATTAGCATCGGCACCCTTCAAGTCGAGAAGCGCCGCACGATCCGCTTCCGCTTCGGCTTCCGCAGAGAAGTCTCGCGCCGCCAGACGTGCCTCCACTCCTTCGGCAACGAGCTTTTCGGCTTCCTCGACCAAGGCAGCCACCATGTCTTCTTCTTTGACTACCCGGATGATTTGGCCACGAATGAACAGGTGGCCCCGTTTGCGGCCCGCGGCAATGCCGAGATCGGCATGTCGAGCCTCACCCGGGCCGTTTACCACGCAACCCATCACGGCAATTTGCAAGGGAAGGTTGCGGTTCGCCAAAGCCGCTTGCGCCTCGCTAGCTACCTTGATCACGTCCACCTCCGCTCGACCACAACTCGGGCAGGCAATGAGATCGAGCCCCGTACGTTCGCGTAGGCCCATCGATTCCAAGAGCTGACGTCCCGCTCGCGCCTCTTCCACTGGGTCGGCCGTGAGCGAGTAGCGCAAAGTGTCACCGATTCCTTCGGCTAAGAGCGTGGCGATTCCGGCAGTTCCCTTGAGGAGTCCGCCGGGGAGTGGGCCCGCCTCAGTAACCCCGAGGTGCAGGGGGTGATCAAAAGTCTCCGACGCCAATCGATAGGCGGCGATCATTGTCGCTACCGACGACGCCTTGACCGAGATTTTCACGTCGTGAAAATCGACTTCCTCGAAATAGGCCAATTCCAGTCGTGCCGACTCGACTAGCGCTTCGGGCGTCGCTCCCCCGAACTGTTCGTAGATATCGGGGTGGAGGGATCCCGCGTTAACCCCAATACGAATAGGAACGCCACGATCCTTAGCTTCTTGGGCCACGAGCTTGATCTCGCTGGGCTTACGAAGATTTCCGGGGTTCAGACGAAGGCCGTGCACTCCGGCCTCCAGAGCGGCCAAGGCCATCTCGACGTGAAAGTGAATGTCCGCCACAATGGGTACCGGCGAACGAGGGATGATCTGCGCCAGACCTTCGGCGGCGGCTTGTTCGTTGCAGGTACAGCGAACGATGTCCGCACCGGCCGCGGCGAGTGCGTAAATCTGCTCAAGGGTTGCGTCGACATTCGCCGTCTTCGTCGTAGTCATGGACTGCACCGAGATGGGGTTATCGCCACCCACTTTGACTTTGCCCACGGCGATCTCTCGGGTACGGCGACGGGGAGTCAGAAGCTGCGAGGTTATTTCCACTCCCCTATTCTGCCCGCTCTGTACGCGTGTGAGTCGTTTAGTGAAAGGGATTTGCGATGGGGTGTGCGAGGTCGAGGTACAACGAGCACGCGAAGAGGAAGGCCAAAACCCCCATAAAGGCATAGATGACGGGTGTCATCTTGGCGATATCGGCGCGATAACGGCTGCCGCGCCGTGAACGTAGGCGCTCGTAACACGCGATGGCTACGTGGCCCCCGTCCAGTGGGAGCAAGGGCAGCATATTGATGACACCCACGAAGACGTTGAGCGCCATCAAAATGTAAAGAAGGTTTTCGCTTCCCGATTGCGCGCCCTGCACGGCCAGACGCACAATTCCCACAACGGACTCGGGACGCGAATTTTGCTGTGCCGGTGATACCGCCAATTTTGCGTTCGTCACTTGATCAAATAAGTTACCGAGCCCCGACGGAGAGAGACGATGCCACAATGAGGCCACCGATGACGTGGCTAACGAACCAACTTCCCGTACACCATGGTTCACGCCAGAAAACAAGCCGTCGTGGATAGTCGGGTATTCGAGTCCAATTCCGAGGTAGCCCACCGCCGTCGGATTCGTCGGTGCTTCCAGCCAAGTACCCCCCGTACGAATTGCTCTTCCGTCGACCGGCATCGCATGGAGGGCAATGCGACGACCGTGTCGTTCAATCACAATGGAAATATTTCTGCCGGCGCGAGCGTGGATCACCGTGGCCAGCTGCGTCGGCGTGGAAATGACTTTCCCATCGAGTTGAACGACGACGTCGCCAATCTCGAGTCCCGCTTGCTGGGCAGCATTGCGCGCCATTCCGTCCCACGAGTTAAATCCCGCTACGGCCACGTGCGAGGTGTCAGCCGCGCCAAAAATCATGAGTGAACTCACGGCGAGAGCAACGGCCAAGATTAGGTGCACCAGACTTCCAGCGGACGCCACCAACACGCGGCGCGGGAAGGTGGCGGAGCGGAAACTTCGCGCTTCGTCAACGTCGCTCACTTCTTCAACAGACGTCATCCCTACAATTTTTACGAAGCCCCCTAGTGGCAGAGCCTTTACTCCGTAGGTCGTTTCGCCGCGCTGCCACGACCACAGGGTGGGGCCGAAGCCGACGAAGAAGGAGTTCACCCGCATTCCGGTCCACTTGGCGGTCGCAAAATGGCCGAGTTCATGCAGGGCGATGATGAGCAGGATGCTAAAGAACACCACTGGCAGCGCCCAGCCACCGGCCATGGTGAGGACCACCACCAACGACAACGTGCCGAGTCCTAAACGAAGCAACGAAAGGTCCTTCGAGGGTCCCGATTTAGTCACGGGGCTCTGCGAATCAGGTCACGCGCACGTGCGCGTGCTTCGGCGTCGTGTTCGTACAGAGCCTCAATGGACGTCAGCGGGTCATCGACGTAGTGCGCAAGCGTCTCCTCCACGATGGGAACAATCTGATGCCATGCAATGTGCCCAGAAAGAAATGCCTCGACTGCTACCTCGTTCGCCGCGCTGAGCCACGCAGGCATCGCGCCACCGCGGCGTCCCACGGCGTACGCCAAATTGAGTGCAGGAAAGGCATCACGGTTCGGCGGCTCGAAACTGAGATCTACGGCCTCGCGGAAGGACAGGGCACCCCACGCATGATCGAAACGTTCCGGGAGCGCGAGGGCGTAGGCGATGGGGAGACGCATGTCGGGTTGCGAGAGTTGAGCAATCGTTGAGCCGTCGATGTATTCCACCATGGAATGGACGATGGACTGCGGGTGGATTACCACATCAATACGATCCACGCTCACGCCAAAGAGCGCGGCTGCCTCAAGAACTTCCAAACCCTTATTCATCAAGGTCGAGGAATCCACCGTTATCTTCGGACCCATGGACCACGTCGGGTGCTGCAGCGCCTCTTCGAGGGTCACCTCGCGTAATTCGCTCACTGAGCGACCACGGAAAGGCCCCCCCGAGGCGGTCAGAATCAGGCGGCGCACCGTAGGGTGCCCCACCGAGGAATTAGCGAGGCACTGATGAATGGCGCAGTGCTCCGAATCAATGGGCACAATCTCGCTAAGAGAATTACCGCGCACCGAATTCACCAGTGGCGCGGCGACTACCAGCGACTCCTTGTTGGCGAGCGCCAAGCGTGCCCCGGAACGCAGAGCTCCTAGCGTGGCAGGAAGACCTGCGAAACCCACCACGGCATTAACAACTACTTCGGCCGTGCTGGCGAGCGATTCAAGACCTTCCGGTCCGACCACCACGTTGACGTCCGGGATTTCCGCGTGGACCTTCTCGCGGTCCGCTTCGTTCGTCACGCCGATTTGTTCTACGGAAAACTCGCGAGCAATACGAATCATTTCCTCGACTCGCCGACCGCCCGCGATAGACACGAGACGGAGGGATTCCGGCTCACGGCGCAATACTTCGAGGGTCTGCTGCCCAATCGATCCGGTCACCCCGAGTACGGCAACTCGGCGGAGAGTGTCGCCCACGGCCCTATCCCAGATGAAGGAGGTGCATGAGGAAATACGTGGCCGGCAGAGCGAAAAGGAGACCATCCACGCGGTCGAGAATTCCTCCGTGACCAGGAATCAGGGTTCCCATGTCCTTTACGCCCAAGGTTCGCTTAACCAAGGACTCGAAGAGATCTCCGAAAGGCACGACCACGCTAATCACGAGAGCTTCCAGCAATCCACCGCCCACACTCCATGGAGAAATGAGGGGCAGGAAAATTAGTCCGACGAAGAGACTCGACAGGGAACCGCCAATCGCGCCAGCCCATGTTTTACCGGGGGAAACAGTTTTGGCAAGAGGGCGATTACCGAAGCGGCGACCACTGAAAAGGGCTCCCGTATCGTTAGCCACCGTGCACAGAACCGCACCGAAGAGAAAAGCTAGACCGTGCTTGTGGGGGAAGGTACTTGGGGAAATGAGGAGCGCACCGAATGAACCCACCACGCCGATCCAGACGTACACGAACATCGTCGCCCCGAGACCGTCGAGCATGTCAACTTTCGTTTCGGCACTGAGGTACCACAGAAAACCCAAAAACACGAAGATGATTGACGTCAACCCAAGGGCGGATGAACCGTAGTTGTAGGTAGCAATGGACAGCACTGCTGCCGTAAGAATCCCCAGCAAGGTCGCAGGATGAGCGCCTGCTTTGCGATAAGCCGCTAGGGCTTCGGCTGTAGCTGCGGTGATGACAACGGTGACCAAAGTGGCCACGACGACGGAGCCCAGGGTAAATAGCACGATAACCACCAGGGCCATCAGCGCACCGTACAAAGTGGCAACGGAGACATTCTTCTGCGCGGTGGATCGGGCGGCCCGACCTGCGAGAGGATTCGCCGAACGCTGACGGGTACGCACCGGACGAGAGGGTTCGGGTCGCGGCGCTTCTTCGGCGCTTTCTTCCTCATCGTCGTCAAGGCCAAACTCCCATGACGAGCTTTCTTCCGCGGGGCTATCGGGGGCCAAGACCGAAGGGTCGAATTGCTCATCGTGCGCAACCCAGTCAGCTTCTCCTTCACGCCATGCCGGTGCCGGCACGGACGCCCACGGGTCAGTGGTGGCCGATTCCGGCTCACGCGCGAGCACGGCGGGTACTTGTCCCGTTGGTGCTTCCGTCCAGTGTGGAAGTGTCGTTTCGGAGGCGAGTTCGCTGGCCGGAACAGCACCTTCAATAGTCACCCGAGGATCCGCAGGAGCAACAACGGGCACTTCGCCTGTAGGACGATCGAAGAAATTATCATTAGACATCAAGTAACTCCTTTTCCTTTTGCTGGAGCAATGCGTCGACAGCAGCCACCTGGTCCTGCGTCATCTTGTCAAGAACTTTTTCGACTCTCTCGATTTCGTCCTTGCTCAAACCTTGATCTTTTTCCAGGGCCTCGAGCTCTTGCCGGGAATGACGACGAACGCCGCGTACGGCGACCTTCCCGTCTTCGGCCTTGGTGCGGACAATCTTGACCATGCTCTTGCGACGCTCCTCGGTCAGGGCCGGGAAAGTAAGGCGGATTATTATTCCGTCGTTGGAAGGGTTCAGGCCCAAGTCGGAAGTGCTGATCGCTTTTTCGATGCTGGCCATGGAACTCTTGTCAAAAGGTGACACCACCAACAGACGAGGTTCCGGAACCGAAAAATTCGCAATTTGCTTTAAGGGCACCATGGTGCCGTAGTAATCAACTTGCAAGTCTTCGACCAGAGCAGAATTTGCACGACCCGTTCGCACGGTGGCAAATTCGTGCTTCACGTGGTCAATCACCTTTACGAAACGATCTTTCGTGTCGTCCAGTAAAAGTTCGATGAACTCGTTCTCCATCACTTCACCAGCGTACCGACGGCTTCTCCGGCGAGTGCACGCCGCAAATTACCCGTGGCCATCAGGTCAAAAACGCGAATCGGGAGTTGATTATCTTTGCAGAAGGTGATGGCGGTCAGGTCCATCACACGGAGATCCTGGGCGAGAACTTGATCGAAAGAAATCTCGCTGTACTTTTCCGCCTGAGGGTTCTTCTTGGGGTCTTCGCTGTACACCCCATCCACGCCGCCATGGGTTCCCTTGAGCACCAGCTCGGCCTCAATCTCGGCTGCGCGCTGTGCCGCCGGCGTATCCGTCGTAAAGTAGGGGTTACCCATTCCCGCCGCGAAAATTACGACGCGCCCTTTTTCGAGGTGACGAACCGCCCGACGACGAATGTACGGCTCCGCGACTTGGTCCATTCCGATGGCTGACATCACGCGTGCTTCACGTCCATGCGTCTCGATGGCGTCCTGCAGTGCCAAGGCATTAATAACCGTGCCCAGCATTCCCATTACGTCGGAGTTGGCCCGATTCATTCCCGCCATGGCACCCGTGGCACCACGCCAGATATTGCCGCCACCCACCACTACGGCAAGTTCCAGCCCGCCAATTTCCATGCAACTCGCGATTTCACTGGCCAGATAATCGACCACCGACGCATCAATCGTTTCGTCACTCGCCGACGATGCTAGGGCCTCGCCAGATAGCTTCAAAACGAATCGACGCACGACTTATCCGCCGATGACAACCTGAGCGTAGGCCGTTATTGAGCCCGCACCGAGGAACTGTTCGATCGATTGCTTCTCGTCTTTGACGTAGGCCTGTTCATTAAGGACTCGGTCCTTAAACCAGGCATTCAGACGACCTTCAATAATTTTTGGCATCGCCGCTTCCGGCTTACCCTCATTGCGCGAAATCTCCTCGACGGTGGCGCGTTCTTTGGCGACCTCGTCGGCCGGAACTTCGTCCCGCTTCAAGTACTGCGGCTTTGCGAAAGCAATGTGCACGGCAATCTCGTGAGCGACCTCTTCGTTCGCCCCCTTCACCACCACGGCCACGGCATTGACGCCACGACCACTTTGCTGGTGCAGGTAGGTGTCCACCGTCTCGTTGTCCCCGGCGACCAGTCGCACGACGCGTCCTAGAGAGATGTTTTCCTTCAGCGTGGTCCGAAGGGTATCGATTTGATCCGCAAATGCGTCCACAGCACCTTCACCATCACGCGCCACGGCGGCAGTGATGTCATCGAGAATGGAAATGAATTCGCCGGATTTCGCCACGAAGTCGGTCTCACAGCGCATTTCGACCAGTGCGGCCACGTTCCCGTCACGTATCACCGTCACGGCGCCTTGCGACGCTTCGCGGTCAGCACGCTTGGCGGCCGAGGCGAGACCCTGGACTCGCAACCACGACGTGGCTGCTTCCATGTCACCGTCGTTGGCTTCGAGAGCTTTCTTGGCGTCGAGGATTCCCACACCAGTGGACTGACGCAGATTCTGTACATCTTTAGCGGTGAACGACACCGTTCATCTCCTTCTTCTAAATGTTGATTGAGTTATTAAGCCTGGGCGGGAATGGCCGAGGGGCGTGCGAGTACGGGCTTGTTCGCACGGATGTAGCGACCTTCCATCACGGCATCGGCGATGACACGGCAGAGCAGGGCTCCGGCACGAATGGCGTCGTCGTTGCCCGGAATGACGTAGTCAATAACGTCAGGGTCACAGTTGGTATCCACTACGGCAACGACGGGAAGACCCAACTTGCGAGCCTCGGTGACCGCGATGTGTTCCTTCTTGGTGTCGATCACGAAAATCGCCTCAGGGACGCGTTCGAGATTGCGGATACCGGAAAGGTTCAGTTCGAGCTTGTTGAGTTCGCGAGTGTGTCGGAGAGCCTCACGCTTCGGCATTCCTTCAAAGTCACCAGCGGCACGCATCTTCTGCAACTCAACCATGCGCTTCACGCGGCCCGACACGGTCTGGAAGTTGGTCAACATTCCACCGAGCCAACGTTGATTGACGTAAGGCATGCCACAGGCGTCGGCATATTCCTGAATGGGGCCTTGCGTCTGCTTCTTGGTGCCGACGAAAAGAATGGTTCCGCCCGCGGCGACGGTGTCACGAATGTAGGCGTAGCCCTCTTCAATTCCGGCCAGGGTCTTACGAAGGTCGATGATATAAATGCCGTTGCGCTCGCCGAGGATGAATCGACGCATTTTGGGGTTCCAACGGCGGGTCTGGTGCCCAAAGTGCACGCCCGAGTCCAACAATTCCTTCAAAGTGACGAGAGCCACGTTTTTCCTTTCGTTCGGTTACCACGAACCGGGAGAGCGCCGAAGCGACCGTACGAATATCCCGATGCGATGTAGTGCCTCCCCTTGTGGGAGAGCCTTTACATAGTAGTCGCTCGCGCTCACTAACCCCGGGGGTGGGTTTGGCGGTGAATATTCTGTAATCGGGACTTTGAAACGTGGGTATAAATCTGGGTGGTGGTGAGGCTTTCGTGCCCCAAAAGTTCCTGAACCACGCGGAGATCCGCCCCACCTTCCAAGAGGTGTGTGGCGAAGGTATGTCGAAGGGCGTGGGGGTGCACGTGACCGGTCTGCACTCGCGCATCGAGAATGCGGCGTACATCACGCGTTCCCAGACGGTTAGCCCGTCGATTGTAGAAAATTGCCGATACTTCCTCGCTGGTGACCGCGAAGTTCGGGCGACCTTCGTCTCGCCAACGCCGCAGCGCCGCCATGCCGGCGGCGTGCAGGGGCACCAGGCGTTCTTTACGTCCTTTTCCAAGCACCCGCAAAATTCCCGTACTCCACTCCACCGAGTCCATGTCGAGCTGACAGAGTTCGCTCACACGGAGTCCCGATCCATACAAAATTTCGCAGACGGCTCGATCGCGAAGATCCAAGGGGGTACTCCCCCAGTCGTCATCGAGAAGATGGTCTAGTTGCTCGCGAATGACTAATTGCGGCAGTATTTGCGGAGCTTTTGGCGTCGAAATGCGCAGCGTCGGGTTCACCGTGACGTATCCACGATCGGTGCACCAACGAAAATAGGTACGCAGGGAAGCGACCCGACGAGTCACCGAGCGTCGTTCATCGCCACGTCGGGTGACGGCCCCTACGTACTTTCTCACGGTTGCCCGCTCTACCTCCGTTGGTCCACCGAGCCCGAGCTCCACCGTCCAGTCGCGAAAGGCCGTCAAGTCGGAGAGGTAGGCAGTCAGCGTCGCGAGTGAGCGGTCCGCCGCACGGAGGCTGTCGGCATACTCCTCAAAATGCCAGTCACCAATTTCCGAAGACATACTCCTAGGCTAACGATGAGACGAACAATTGGCGGTCTCTCGGTAGGCTGTTGTTGAGTAGAGCGGAAATCTATGGCCCGAATTCTCATTATTGAAGACGACGACCGCATTCGTGCTTCGTTGCGCCTCATGAGCGAAGGTGAAGGTTTTGACGTCGACGACGCCGCCAACGCCGAGGATGGCTTGAATCTGTTCGCGAATCGGGCCAGTGACGTTGTCCTGCTCGATTTAATGCTTCCGGGTATGAGCGGATACGAGGCCTGCCGCGCACTTCGCGCAGCGAGTGACGTGCCCATCGTCATCCTTTCCGCTCGGGTCGACACGGCCGATGTCGTGGCGGGGCTGGAGGCTGGAGCCGATGACTACATCACCAAACCCTTCGTCCCCGAAGAATTGATTGCTCGCGTTCGTGCGCATATACGCCGACGCGGTTCCACCACTCTCGAATCATTTCGCCTCGGCGACCTGCGAGTGGTACCTAACGAGGGCATCGCGTTGCGAGACAGTGGAACCCCGGTCCACCTCACTGCTACGGAGTACCGCCTTCTCACCGAGCTCGCCCTCGCGGGAGGGAAAATTCTTAGTCGCGAAGACATTCTCGAGCGCGTGTGGGGCTACGACTATTTTGGCGACGGCCGACTCGTCGATGTTCATATTCGGCGACTGCGCACCAAAATCGAGCCTGATCCCGCAAACCCCACCTACCTGCAGACTGTTCGAGGCGCTGGCTACAAGCTAGTTATCTAATGGCCACTATCAGCCTTCGTCGACGAATGTCATTCTGGTTCGCCGCGGGGGCGGCAATTCTCAGCATTCTCTTCGTCTTCTTTACCTATTTTGGGGTGCGCCACGTCGTAGTAACACAACGCCAGAGCTCCGACCTCCGCCAATCATTTTTGAACGCTCAGGTGATTCGCGGTGCTATCAGTAATAGTGATTCCTCGCTCAACAACGTGTTGCGCGAACTCGACAGCAACACCACCTCGGTGTCTATCGTCAATATCAACGGAACCTGGATTTCCGCGAACGTGGCAAATCCCCGTACCACCATTCCTCCACAGATGCTGCTGATTGCTGCTAGCCACAATGTCTCACGCCAAGTGATCACCTACAACAACCAACCCACATTGTTGATTGGTATTCCCATACCGGCGTATCACGCTGTTTTCTATGAGCTCGACAACATCAATGACCTCAACCGCACTTTGGAACTGATGTTGCTCATCTTGTGCGCGAGCGCAGTCGCCACGACCTTGGCCGGTTTGGCCGGTGGCTGGATCGCCGCTCGACGTCTGACCACTCCGCTGGCTCGCGCAGCGCAGGCCGCGCGGGAGATTGCCCAAGGGAATCTCACCACCCGGTTGCCCCAAGAATTTAGTTCGACCGAAATGGCGGTGCTTACCGAAAGTTTTAACGACATGGTCAGTCAATTGGTGGAGCGTCTTGAGCGAGACGCACGTTTTGCGAGCGACGTCTCGCACGAATTACGCAGCCCTCTCACCACGCTGGCTACTTCCGTGGCCGTGATGCGCCAATCCCGAACGGACCTGGAGCCGGAGGCCTTCGCGGCCCTCGAGCTGCTGGGCGCCGACGTGGAAACTTTCCAGACATTGGTAGAAGACCTTCTCGACATGACCCGCAACGAAGCCGGAGGGATCTATCTTGAAAACGTTGCCCTCGTGGAACTTCTGCAACAGTGCGTCCGCTCCGCCTCGCGTCGACTGGGGCTGGAAGAGATCAATCTCTCTTTCGATCCCACCACCACGAGTGCTTTCATCAAGGTAGACCGTCGACGTTTTGAACGGATTATCGCCAACCTCTTCGAAAATGCTCGACGGTATGGCGGCGGCGCCACCAGTTTGAGCGTGAGCACTGACGGCCACTCCGCCTTTATAGATGTCGACGATGCCGGCCCCGGAGTTCCCTTCGAAGAGCGCGAACGAATCTTTGATCGTTTCTACCGCGGCGTTGAGGCCAGCAACCGCACAGAGGTGCGTGGCACGGGGCTCGGCCTCTCCTTGGTCGCCGATCACGTCGCTCGTTTCCACGGTACGGTCGCAGTGCTCGACAGCCCTGCCGGTGGTGCGCGCTTTCGCGTCACCGTCCCACTCTCAGAGGAGTCGCCCGAATGAGAGGCGGCCTGCGCGCGGGTGCTGTGTTGGTGGCGGGAATTATTTTGAGTTCCTGCACCTTGACGCCGCTGGACTCATCACCCAAGGTTGTCGCACCCTCGAAAGTCCCCTTCGGACTGCTCAGCCCCCAGCCACTCCCCCAGCCGCCGGCGCCGGCAAAAGACTCCGAGCGAGCAATTTGGCTCCTCGACGCTGCGGGTACACCCAGCCCCGTGACCCGACGACTTGCGCTCGACGGCCTGTTGGCGAATGTGGTCGAATCCCTCATCGTGGGACCGAGCGGTGCGGAAGGCGCCGCAGGTTATTCGACCGACGTGGCTTCCAATGTCAATTTCACCTCGGTCACACTGAGCAACCACCTCGTTGTCATAGCCATGGGTACTGACCTGGCGATTCCCGGAGCGAACTCGACTGTCGCGGCCGCCCAACTAGTTCTCACCCTGACCAGCATCGCCGGAGTCAATCGGGTTCAGATTGTCGAGAATGGTCAACCCGTAAAATTTCTTCTCCCGAACGGCACGTCTCGTTCCATCATGGTGGCGAAGGACTTTGCCTCGCTCACGGCGTCTAACTAACGAACCACCCGTAGCGATTCTGCAGCACCCCACAGGTGCTCGAGATCGTAGAAGTCACGAGTTTCATGAGTAAACACGTGAATCATCACGTGGCCATAATCCAGCAGAATCCACTCTGCCGTGTCGAGACCCTCGACTCGAGAGGGTTTCACGCAGGTAGCCATCTCAATGAGTCGCTCTATTTCTTCCGCGATCGCTCGGGTGTGACGGTCGTTACGCCCCGAGGTAACCACGAGAGCGTCGCAGGTATCGGCCAGGGGCGCGAGGTGCAAAATGACGGGATCATCGCCTATTTTCTCCTCGGCGGCCATGACTGCAGCTTCCAGCAGCGCTCGAGTCGTGGGGTCACCCCACTTCGTCGACAGCGCGTCGGACGTGGTCAAAGTGCTCAGCGTGATACCCAGACGGTGACGACGGCCAGCACGAAAGGGCCGCTCATAGCCATCAAGCCGTATACCGACCAGCGTCGCTTCGTTCGGCGCACAACGTGTCGACGCCGCGGTGCTGGCTCCACCACCGTCAACGACGGGCGCTGCGACTCCGTTGGATCGAACACTCGAACTGCCATCGCCCACAAGCCTACACGGGGCCTTCAGCAAAGTGAGAGTTTTCCCCTCTCGACAACGGCTCTGTCAGGTATTTTCCATGTTTCTTTGCGCCCGCAACTCACTGCTAGAGAGATCAATACGATCCATATCGAGGTAGCGCCACCGCCACGTTGCATCGAGACTTGGTGCGTAATTTCCTCGTGCCACGATCAGTACGTCGCAGAGCTGTCGCAAGTTAGCGGAGCCACGCCACTGTTCGAGATGCTCGGCCACATCCGCACCGATGATGAGGGTGGCCAGCGATCCGTCCGAGATGATCGCTTCCACAGTGTCGACGCTGTAGCTCGGTCCACCACGGAGAATTTCAATATCGGATACCGCGACGCCGGGAAGATCGGCGAACAACTCCTCCGACCAACGCAGGCGTTCCGTGGCAGAGCTCACGTCGCTTTTCTCGTAGGGATCCCCCGCCACCACCACCAGAATTACATCGAAGTTTCCCGTGGACCACGCCGCGGCAATGGCAGCCCGATGTCCCGCATGCGGAGGATCGAAAGTTCCTCCAAAAATTCCGATGCGTTGCGCGGTCACCCCACCAGCCTAGAACGCTGATTTCCATTTCGACATCGAACCTTCTACGCTAGAAAGATGAGTTCGCCGAATGAGACGTGGGCGCCCACTTCGTGGCGACAAAAAACCATCCGTCAGAATCCTTCGTGGCCGGATGCGGCGGAGTTAGCGGCCGTTGAGGGCGAACTGCGTGCCCAACCTCCTCTGGTGTTCGCCGGCGAAGCCCGCGACCTGATCAGCCATCTTGCCGCCGTTGCCGACGGAAAGGCTTTTTTGCTCCAAGCAGGTGACTGCGCCGAATCTTTCCACGACGCTGCCGCAGACTCTATTCGCGACAAATTGAAGATCATCTTGCAAATGGCGGTGGCCTTGACCTACGCATCGGGTGTCCCCGTGCTCAAAGTCGGTCGGATTGCCGGTCAGTTTGCCAAACCTCGGAGCGAGGAATTCGAAACTCAAGGTGACCAAGTGCTGGACACCTTCCGTGGTCACATCGTTAACGGCGAAGAATTTACGGCCGCCGCACGACGCCCGGACGCACGGCGACTCCTCGCCGCCTACCACCAGAGCGCTTCCACCCTCAATCTCCTCCGTGCATTTACCAAAGGGGGATTCGCCGCTCTCAGTCGCGTCCACCAGTGGAACCAGGAATTCGTCGAGGGCTCACCTCAGGGACGGCATTACGCCGAGGTCGCTGACGATATCGAGCGTGCCGTGCGCTTCATGCGCGCCTGCGGGATCGACATGGCACGCGAAAGCTCGCTGTCCGGCGTGGACTTCTATACCAGCCACGAGGCCCTCATTCTCCCCTACGAAGAAGCCCTGACCCGGCAAGATTCGCTCACCGGCAACTGGTATGACTGTTCGGCGCACATGCTCTGGATCGGTGATCGAACGCGGCACCGTGACGAGGCACACGTCGAATTCCTACGCGGCGTCCACAACCCTCTCGGCATCAAAGTGGGGCCGAGTACCGACGCTGATGAACTCATCGCTATTTTGGACACCCTGAACCCCCAGCGCATTGTGGGTCGCATCACTCTCATCTCGCGCATGGGTCACCGCACCATCGAAACCGCCCTCGCCCCGCTGGTACAGCGCGTCAGGGATGAAGGACACCCCGTGGTCTGGGCCTGTGACCCCATGCACGGGAACACCATCCGCGCCGACTCGGGTCGTAAAACTCGGCGCTTCGATGATGTCCTGAGCGAAGTGAAGTCCTTCTTCGAGATCCACCGTTCCTTGGACTCGTGGCCGGGCGGACTCCACATCGAACTCACCGGCGACAACGTCACCGAATGCCTCGGTGGTGGGTCCGATCTCAATGAAGCAGACCTGGAAACTAATTACACCTCGGTGTGCGACCCACGCCTGAACGCCAGTCAATCCCTGGACCTCGCCTTCCAGGTTTCCGAGTTCCTGCAGGCCTAGTCCTCTTCGAAGGGCAGTGGGGCTAAGTCGTTGTAGCGCAGGATCCGTGTAAATTTCTCGGCGAATTCGATTTCTGTCATGGAACAATTTTCAATGCGTGGCCGCAGGCGTCGACTCGCGGGGTGGCCCTGAGCGACTTTTATAGCCTGCTCAATTACCCCGCCGTGGACAACCGCCACCACGAGTTCGCCTGGGTGCTGCCTCACCAAAGACTGCAGCGCAGTTTCGCAGCGAGAGAAAAACCCTAGTAGAGACTCACCACCAGGAGCACATGCCTGATCGGGATTCGTGTCCCAATCGATCGTGCCGAATTTTTCGACGAACTCCGACCACGTCAGGCCATCACCGTCACCCACATTGATCTCGCAGAGATCGTCGCGGGATTCCAGCGACAATATCTGCGGGAGCGAGGGCGCCAGTATCTCGGCCGTCTGCCGGGCACGAGGCAAAGTGGAGCTGTAAAAAGCGGTGGTCTCGCGTAGTTCGGAACTATGTGCGAGTCGCCGCGCCAACGCCTGCGCTTGGCGAATGCCCTTGGGGGTTAGCCCTCCGTCACCTTCCGGACCACCGGCTACCCCACGGGCGTTGGCGTAACTCTCTCCGTGGCGCACGAGAAGCAGTCGCGTTCCCGTCACCGCCGGGCCCCGTTGGCGAAAACCGCTCGGTGGTAGTTTGTCGTCTTCACTCACGCCAAGGTCCCCACGAAGGCTTCGAGCTGGCGGAGAGTTCGACACTCGATGACGCGATCACAAAAGGGCGCGTACTGACCGATTATGGAGTCACCGGAATTCCAGTAACTCTCCGGCTCGGGATTGAGCCAGTAGACCGCTTTCGCGCGGTAACGCAGATCGGCAATGAGTTCTGCGTTTGACTGGTGGTAATTGTTACGTGCGTCACCCAAAATTAATACTGCAGTTCGTTTGTTGATTTCGGGAGCGAATTTGGTGTGGAAGGTCATGAAGGCGCGGCCGTAGTCACTGTGCCCGTCAAAGGCGATGACGTCCGCTTCGGCGTTGATGCGCGCTACGGCTTCTTTGGGATCATCCGTGTGCTCAAACAGCGCCGTCACTTCATCGAGGCCATCAACGAACACGAAACTTCTCACTTTGGAGAACTGTGAACTGATCGCGTGCACCAGCAGCAGGGTAAAACGCGCAAAGGACGCAACCGATCCCGAAATGTCCGCAATTACTACGATTTCGGGCTTGGCGGGACGTGGCGGCTTGAATCGCAAGTCGATGGGAATTCCCCCAGTCGACAGACTCCGTCGTACCGTGTGGCGAAGATCAACGGCCCCTCGGCGCTTATGACGACGTTTACGAGCGAGTCGCACCGCTAACTTGCGCGACAGTGGTCGCAGAGCGCGTTCGAGTTGTGCCATTTCTTCGCGGTTGGCGTGCATCACGTCCAGATCTTCGGGTAGAGGTTTTCGCACGGACTTGGCCAAGGCTTCCGCTCCGCGATCCTCCACTAAACGCTCTCGAATTTCGCGCTCGATGGCCGCTTTCAGACCCTCGATCCGACGCGCAACGTCGTCGCGGGCGATGTGTTGGGTCAGGTTGTCGGGATCGGCGTTGGGGGGAAGAATAATCCCCTGTAAACGAGCGGTGAGCTCTTCGAGGTCCAGGTTTCGCAAAGTGCGGTAGAGGTAATAGGTTCCGCCCACCGGACGACCCGGCTCCATTCCCGCATAGCGGGTGACCGCCTCGGCGGCACCTTCACGCATCTTGTTGTTGTCATTATCGCGGAGCGCTTGAAACAGCATTTCGGAGAGTTCTTCTGGCGACATCGAAAGGCCACCACCCATTCCCATGCCCTTGGCTTTTCCGCGACCCGGAACGCCGGTGGGTCGTTCCGACGAGCTCGGCGAGCCTTCCTCGCCGTCGGGAGAGTCGGATTCGCTGTCGGGGTTGAAGGAGCGATTAGCGAAGAAAATGTCGAAAGCCGTGGAAAAAATGGGAGCGTGGTCGCTGTCTTTGACCATCGTGGCCGCCAGCGATGCTTTCAGCAGGCCACGGTCAGCGATGTCTATTGCCGTGGTCGCGCGCGCTGCGTCCACGTGCTCGGACATGGAGACGGGAATACCCGCCGCCCGTAACTCGGCAACAAAGTCACCGAGAACGTTAAGCAAGGCTCTTTCCTCGACCGAGAAGTTCCTTCTTCGCTTTGTCGATGTCGCTTTGGTACTTCAGCAAGATGTGGAGGGTTTCGGCAGCATCCGCATCGCCAATTTCTTGACGACCCAAGACCACCAGTGTGCGTGCCCAGTCCAGAGTTTCCGAGACCGAGGGCGCCTTTTTAAGATCGAGTTGACGCAAGGAGCGCACCACTTGGGCAATTTGCTCGGCCAAGGCTGTCGAGATGCCGGGCACGCGAGAAACGATGATGTCTCTCTCTCGCTCCAACTCTGGGTAGCCCACAAAGAGGTACAGGCACCGACGCTTCAGCGCTTCGGACAGCTCGCGAGTGTTGTTGGACGTCAGAAAGACCATAGGAATTTGCTGCGCGCGCATGGTGCCTAGTTCGGGAATGGAAACTTGGTATTCCGAAAGAATTTCCAAGAGAAGCGCTTCGGTTTCGAGTTCCACGCGGTCGACTTCGTCAATCAGCAGTACCACCGGGTCTTTGGCGCGAATAGCTTCCAGCAAGGGACGCTCTAACAAGAACTCTTCGGCGAAGATGTCGTCTTCGAGAGCACTCCATTCTTCGCTCCCGGTGGAATCACCCCGACCGGCTTGAATGCGCAGAAGCTGTTTGCGGTAGTTCCATTCGTAGAGTGCCTTAGATTCGTCCAGACCTTCGTAACACTGCAAGCGGATAAGTCGGGCCCCCGTCGCATCAGCCACGGCCTTGGCGAGCGCGGTCTTGCCGGTTCCGGCAGGTCCTTCTACCAATACGGGCTTCGCGAGGCGGTCGGCGAGAAAGGTTACCGACGCAATGGAGTCATCACCGAGGTAGTCAAAAGCCCGAAGGCGCTCAGTGACGTCCGCGGGTGACGCAAAACGGGCCGGTGGAACTTCGGTGAGCCCCAAGCGGTCGGCTAACTCCTGGCGGGGATCGATGGCACCCATGAACTCTCCTTGTTCGCTGAACCACTCTAGACAGTGGGTGCCGCGGCAGCAGCACTTCTCCTTGCGGTCCTAGGGGCGCAGAATGACCAAATCGTCTCGGTGGATGACAACATCCTCGGCGTCGCGCCAGCGTGCACTGCTGGCGCGCACAAGGCCTTTAGCGACTACCCGTCCGAGGGCATCGGAAACTTCCACCGCCTCACCTTCTTCGAAATCGCCCATCACGGCATCAACCCCCACGCGCAGAAGACTCGCCCCCGCCTCCTCCACTGCGTGCGCCGCGCCTTCGTTTACTCGCAAAACCCCACGAGTGGGGCAGGCAAAGGCGATCCACGCCTTTCGTGCCGATAGTCGTTCTTCGCGGGCGTGGAAATACGTTCCGAAATCCTCGTTCCGGTCGACGCTGCGACGCACCGAATGGGGCTCGCGGGCGGGCGCAATCACGCAACTCACCCCCGACCAGGTAGCGATGCGAGCGGCGGCGAGTTTCGACGTCATTCCCCCACTGCCGACCCGGCTGGTACTTTCGCCCGCCATGGCGACCAGTTCGTCATCAAAGGCTCGAACCTCATGTATCAACGAGGCGGTGGGGTCAACGCGGGGGTCCGACGTCAGCAGTCCGTCGGTATCGGTGAGCAACACTAAGCGGTCGGCAGACATCACGTTGGCTATGAGGGCGGCAATGCGGTCGTTGTCACCGAATCGGATTTCGTCATCAGTGACGGCGTCATTTTCATTGATGATGGCAATCGCCCCGAGATCACTCACGGCATCAATGGTGTTACGAATCTTGACGTAGTGGCTGCGATGGGAAAAATCCCACGGTGCAACGAGTACTTGTGCGGTGTGATGACCGTGCGCCGAGAATGCCGCCGCCCACTGCTGCATCAACAAGGGTTGCCCGACGGCCGCGACCGCTTGGAGCACTCCGGAATCCTGGGGGCGAGGGCGTCCGCCACCCACGGCGTTCCACCCCGCCGTAATGGCGCCCGAACTCACCACCATGACGCGCGAACCCTCGTGGACGAGCTGCGAGATATCCGCTGCCAGCGAGGACACGGTGGCCGCATCTATGTCTCCCGAGGGCGTCGTCAGCGATGACGTGCCCACCTTCACTACTACGGTGCGATTATTCCTCGTCGTCATCGTCAACCTCTCGAGTTCCGAGGCGACCCGATCTCGCGAGGCGCTCACGTGCCGTGGTGCGGTGGTGTTCACCACGGTCCAGACCGAATCCCGCCATGTCGCGCCACCACTCGAGCTGCAAGGGTCCAATACTGACGATGTCGCCATCTTTCACACCGGCGCGCGACAGAAGCCGATCAACCCCGAGGCCCTTCAGACGGCTGGTGACCTCGGCCAAAGCTTCGTCGTCCGTTAAGTCGTGAAAGCGCACCGCACGCAGGGCGGGGCGTCCCAAGACATGCCACACACCTACGTGGTCGCGCTCGACACTGATTTCCTCGGGAATTGGTCGGTGCACCACGATGGCGTTGGTCTGGCGCTCGGCTTCGTCGCGACGAGCCTCCGCCACCAAACCAGCCAGCTGGCTGACGAGGGCGTCAATACCTTCACCGGTAATAGACGAAATCGGGAATCCGTAACCGTCGCGGTCCTCGGACAAGTCCGACCGCGCTTCTACGATCACGCGGGGGCGCTCCAAAAGATCGGCTTGGTAGTCACCGAGTTCGCGCAAGAGAATTAGTTCTTGTTCACGTGGGCTCTGCACACTCAACGGAGAGGCGTCAAGCAATACGCACAGCACGCGCGCGCGTTCCACGTGACGAAGAAAATCGTGGCCAAGGCCACGACCTTCCGCCGCCCCTTCGATAAGCCCGGGAATGTCCGCCATCACAAACTCCGTGGCGTCACCGGGACGTCCCTGGCGGTTTCCCACACGCACCACTCCAAGATTTGGAACCAAGGTGGTGAAGGGGTAGTCGGCGATCTTGGGTCGAGCGGCCGACACGCGAGCAATCAAAGTGGACTTGCCCACGTTGGGAAATCCGATGAGCGCCACGTCTGCTTGTAGCTTCAATTCGAGATTCAGCCAAAATTCTGCTCCCGCTTCACCCTGTTCGGCGAAGGCCGGCGCGCGACGCCGGTTGGAAAGGAAGCGAGCATTACCCTGTCCACCTAAGCCACCTTGGGCGGCCACCCAGGTATCACCGGCACCCGCGAGGTCCACCACCAGATTTCCTTCGGCGTCAAAGACTTGCGTGCCCACGGGAACCTGAACCACCACGTCTTTGCCACGACTTCCGTGCTGACGCTTCGACGTGCCGTGCTCCCCATCGGTGGCGCGCCGAAAGGGGTGGTCGCGAAAACCCAAGAGTGAAGCAGCGTTGGGGTCGGCTACCACAATGACGTCACCGCCGCGACCGCCGTCACCACCGTCCGGCCCACCCTTAGCCACGTGGGCTTCGCGGCGAAACGACACGCAGCCGGCGCCCCCGTCTCCCGCCTTCGCGTGGAGTTGAGCGGAGTCGACAAAAGATGACATGCCCCTATCCTACGAGACGCCTTCTAAGGATTCGTCAGAGCCTTCACCGCCGCATCGAATACCTCACCGTGCCGTTCAACGTATTCGAGTGTGGTGCGAGGACACATCAAGGCCATGTTGTGGAAAGGGGTCAACAACACACCTCGATTAATGGCGAACAGGTGCAGAAAATTCTCCAGTTCGGCGTCCGCGCTGGCCGCCGACTCACCGCCACTTCGAGGGGCGGGGGCGGCGAAGCGATACTCACAACGTGTGCCGAGTTGGGTAACCGACCAGTCCATGCCGTAGCGCTCAATGACCGCTCGCGCGTCTGAGGTAAAGCGCGTCGCGAGATCAATCATCGGTCCAAAAGCATCGTCGGTCAGTACCTCACCCAACACCGCGCGCATCGCGGCGAAGGAGAGCGCGTTCCCAGCCAGCGTTCCGCCTACCCCGCCCACGTCAACGATGTCCGATTCCGCCCCCACGGCCGCCAACACGCGTGTGGCGAGTTCCTCCGAAAGGCCGTAGGCGCCGCACGGGACTCCCCCACCCAGGGACTTGCCAATGGTGATGGCGTCGGGCTGAAGACCCATCGAGCGTGTCGCCCCGCCCGGACCCGCGGAAAAAGTGTGCGTCTCGTCATAGATCAACAGCGTTCCTGTTTCGGTACACGCCGCCCGCAGTGCCTCGTGGAAGCCCTCATCGGGCAAGACGATGCCGATGTTTGTTAATGCGGGCTCGGTTAACACCGCCGCCACGTCACCCGCGGCGAGTTCGCGTCGCACCGCCGCTATGTCGTTGAACTCCACCACCCGTGTGGTCAGCGTGGGGTCAAAGGCGGGCGCCACGTTTCCGGGACGAATCGCCCCGCGTCCGTCCATCCCCGCAACCACGAAAGTTTCGTCCACGCTGCCGTGATAGCTATAACTAAACACCAAGATTTTGGGTCGGTTCGTCACCAAGCGTGCGAGGCGCAGGAGCCAACGATTGGCGTCGGTGGCCGACAGGGTAAAGCTCCACTGGGAGAGCCCGAAGCGTCGCGTCATTTCCGCGGCAACCCATTGGGCATCCGAGGTCGGCAGCATGGTGGTGACCCCTCCCCGCTCACCCACACGGGACGCCAATGCGTCAACGAGTGGTTTCGGGGAGTGTCCGGCGAAGGCTCCGGTGTCGCCCAGTGCGAAGTCAACCAATTCATGACCGTCAGCGTCGGTAATGACGGCGCCGTCGGCGCGATCGAACGACAACGGGAAGCCCCCCGCCCATTTATTCATCCACGTCATTGGGACCCGAGCGAAGAGGTTCTTCGCTTCGTGGTACAGCTGCTCGGAGCGAGGATTGCGCACGCGGTAGAGAGCATTCTCGTCCGCCAGTAGTTGATGAAGGTGGGCGCGATTGAAAGGAGGCATACCCCCAGCGTAGAATGAGACGCATCAATGGAGACCGTAGTTCCGAAAAAATAAACCTTCTTATCAGGGACTATACTAAAAAAACCCTGTAAAGACTAAGAAAAAGCCAGAAAATCAAGCAATAATCCACTTTTTTAGGGTTCGAACCGATAAAGATTACCCCAGCGGCTGGGAACACTCCCAGTCCACGTACACGATAACGAAGGAGTCGGCCGGTGAACAAGACTGAGTTGATTGAAGCAATTGCAGCAAAGACGGGTGCCTCGAAGGTTGCCGTCGGTGAAATCATTGGAGCTCTCGAAGAGACTGTTACCGCCAGCGTCAAGAAGGGCGAGAAAGTCGTGATCACGGGCTTCATCTCCTTCGACCGCGTCGAGCGCAAGGCGCGCACCGCCCGCAACCCGCAGACCGGTGAGCCGATTCAGGTCAAGGCCTCCCGCGCTCCCAAGGTGACCATTGGTGCTGCCTTCAAGAAGGCCATCAAGGGTTAATTTCACCCGCATTTTGAAAACCCCCGGGCTTCGGCCCGGGGGTTTTTTATTTGCCTGTAAAAGTTCGCATCCCGGGCACTGGGCCCGGGATGCGAACGAGAGAAATCAGAAACTAGTCAACGAGTACGTCGACGAGCTTTCGTCCACCACGGAAACCAAACTTCACTCTTCCTGGTGCCAACGAGAAGATGGTGTGGTCACGGCCAATTCCCACGTTGCGGCCAGGGTGAAAGCGAGTTCCACGCTGACGAACGATGATGGAGCCTGACTGAACCTCAGTGCCATCGAAAACCTTCACGCCCAGGCGCTGGGCATTGGAATCGCGGCCGTTACGAGTAGAACCGCCACCTTTGGTCTTTGACATAAATACTCCTTACGCGTTCACGGAGATCTTGGTGATCTCAACAGTCGAATAGTGCTGACGGTGACCCCAGCGGCGGCGCTGGATGGCCTTGGCCTTGTAGGTCAATCCGCGAATCTTGGGACCCTTTTCGCCACCGATGATCTTGGCCGTAACGGTAGATCCCTTCAGGGCCGGACCGGCAACCACCTTGTCACCATCGACAAATAGAACCGGCACGAAAGTAATTTCGGTGTCGATTTCTTCGGGGCGCAAGTCAACACGGACCACCTGGCCCTCGCTAACCCGTTCCTGGGATGATCCAATACGAATGACGGCATACATAGGAGTTCCATCTTAGCCGATTCGCTCAGCCAGGGCGTTCGAGGGGCTCTTAGAGTCCCGTATTGATAATAAATCCGCGAGAATCACAGACCTGACAGGCGGTCGAGACTGATTCCAAGAGGCCCTCGTTGACCCGCTTGCGTGTCATTTCAACCAGACCCAGCTCGGAGATGTCGAATACCTGCGTGCGGGTCTTGTCGCGGCTGAGGGCTTGTCGGAGGGCCGAAGCCACGGCCTCACGGTTACCCTTGGCCTCCATATCGATGAAGTCAATCACGATGATTCCGCCGATGTCACGCAACCGCAGTTGACGGGCCACTTCTTCGGCTGCTTCGAGGTTGTTCCGAAATACCGTTTCTTCCAAGTTGGTGGTACCGACGTTTTTACCAGTGTTGACGTCCACCACGGTGAGCGCTTCGGTGCGCTCGATGATGAGCGATCCGCCGGAAGGGAGGAATACCTTGCGGTCGAGCGCGCGGTGTAACTGTTCGTGGACGAAATAGCGTTCAAACAGGGGTAGGTCTTCTGACTGACGGTCGTAGAGTTCCACACGATCGGCCAATTCTGGATTCACCGCCACGACGTATTCGCGAACCTTTTCGTACAGTTCCTTGTCGTCAATGATGACGCCGCGATAGTCGTCATTGAGTTCCTCTCGCAAGATACGAACCGCGAGGTCCAAGTCCCGATACACCAAGCGAGGCTGTGGTGACTTGGCGACTTCGGCCTCGATGGCGTCCCACTTCGCTACGAGTGAGGTCACGTCACGAGTGAGGTCCTCGGAAGAAACTCCCTCCGCGGCAGTGCGAATAATGATGCCGTGGCGCGCGGGCTTGACGTCATCGATGATCTTGCGGAGTCGACGGCGTTCGCCGTCGGGCAGGCGCTTGGAAATGCCGATAGTCGAGCTGTTGGGTACCAGGACGGCAAAACGACCCGGCAGTGAGACTTCCTGGGTCAATCGGGCACCTTTGGCACCGATGGCGTTTTTCGTCACCTGACAGACAACGACCTGTCCACCCTTGAGGATTTCCTCAATCCGGCGATTGTCGTTGGGCTTTGTCTCACCGTCAATATCGTCACGGTCAACCGAGACGTCGCCCTTGTACAGAACAGCATTCTTAGGAATGCCGATGTCGACAAAGGCCAATTCCATACCCGGGAGGACATTTTGAATGCGTCCCACATAAATATTGCCGTCAATCTGGCTGACTTCGTCAGATTGCCGCGCCACGGTGTACTCCACCAAGGAGCGCCCCTCCAGGGTGGCGATGTGCGTGGCGTCACCCGTAGTGTGCACGCACATCAGATAGCGACCTTGGCCGCGCGCCTTGCGCTCGGACCCGCGACGGCGCGTCTTCGATCGACCCTTGCCCCCGTCGGAGTTTTCGGCCAACTCGGGGGCCGAGGCTTCCACGGGAGTCCCGAGATCGCGAGCGATGGGTCGCGAGCCGCCCGATTGCCCCTGTCCTCCACGGCCGCGGCCGCGGTTATTGCGCTTACGGTTGCCGCCGCCGCTACCGGAGGGGCGTGGTTCGCTGGAAGGCGTTACCTCTGAACTACTCGCGGGGGCGGGACGGGTATCCCCGATTCGTGGCGCGGGGCGCGTGTCGCCGATTTTTGGACCGGAATTATCCGGCGAGGATGGGGTGGGGGAAACGTCGCTCACGTGAGTGGCTCCTTGCGTAGGGGTGAATGAGACCATCGCGCAGCATGCGGAGGGGATCACTCGAAAATGAGAAAGAGATCGGAACGAGTGTCGCCGAACTCCCTAAAAACATTGGTGTCGCAGCCCAGCGGGCATCACGACGGCACACAGTACGAACAATCCACGTCTGTAATTTCAACCAACAGGCGTCAATCACGGTTTGTCCTTGCGATAGAAAACGGCTCAGACTGGAGACAGCCCTGACCGCGTACGGCGATTTTCGGAGTCGGCGGTTCGCCCACTCGTCGCTATTAAGGATAGTCCCTCACTTCACCGCAGCGAATGATGAGCTCCCTGAAGCTATTTGATTGCTGTCGTTACCGGTGTTAATGAAGGATTGACCGCAATTTGAACCTTGCCGACTGGGTGTTCGGCCAAATAGCTGAATGCCTGGGCGACGACGGGGGCTCCGGCAACTCGTCCAAAACCTCCCTCACCGACTACGCAAATAGCGGCGTATTGAGGATTCTCCGCAGGGAAGAAGCCCACGAACCACGAGTTGGGTTCTAGGCCATGCGCGTTTGACGCTGTACCGGTTTTCCCGGCCACGGTGTACTTGCGCAGCGCGGGCGACTGAAACTTCTTGAAGGAGGTGTACGCGGTCCCATTGGGGCTATTTACCACCCCAACCAAACCTTCGATAATTGGGTTGCGCACCTTGGGTGGAAGATTGATTCTTCCGGTCACGCGGGGGCTATACCGCTGAAGAACTTTCCCCGTGGGACTCACTAC
>CAINHL010000070.1 GCA_903848885.1 uncultured Actinomycetes bacterium | reverse complement strand
GAGAGGAGTAAGCGAAGTATTCGTCCCCACGATGAGGGATTGGAAGATCAACTCGGTCATGGTTTCTACATGATCATTGATAGTGAGCGGTCCATCCATCTCGTTAAAGACGGACGAAAGAGCGGTGAGCGTGAACGGCGCTGCAGCCCCGTGGGCGACAAGGAAGAAAAGGGCTCGCGTTGACACTGGACGAACAATTTTCTGGGAAATGAGGCGTTGGAGGATGTCGGCGAGTTGCGCCACCTGCGGTCGAACGACCGTCTCGGCAATGAACCACAATCGAGAGGAAGGTTCGGAACCTTCTTGGTTCATCAACTGACAAAGAGCCGGGAAGGCCGCGGCGGCCGATAGGAAAGTATGCAGAAGAGCTCGTAATTCTTCGAGGTCGCTTAATTGGTCGGGCCACGCGGAACGCTGCCGGCGTAACTCGGCGAGGAAACGTTCGAATTCGGCGCTTACGGCCGTTTCGTAAAGGTTCTCCTTCGATCCGAAACGTTGACCAAGGAAACTATGACTGAGCCCGAGGTCCCGCGAAAGGGTGCGCATCGACACGGCTTCGTAACCGAGACGAGCAAATTCGCGCACAACCGCATCCAGAATCCGCTGGTCGTTCAGTATTTGAGGCCGTCCGCGTACCCCGGCAGTGGGGACCTTCGTTCCCTTGGATGGCGTTCGCATGAACCCCCGCTTTTACGTATAATTTGGCAACTGCCTAATAATTAGCGTACACCAGGAGACATCGTGGCATTGACCGACTTTCTGAATATCACTCTGTCCGTTCCGAACCCCACCGAACTCGAGTCATTTTGGAATCGTCGTGGTCTCGCCACCACCGCGCCAGGGCAACTAGGTACCACCGAACGAGCATCACAGATTTATCTTCAAGAAGGTCCCTATCGACACGTCGCTGAAATTACCCTGGCCTGTTCTAGCCACGATGACCTCGTGCGTATTTTCTCCAGACTCGAAGGTCTCGGACTCGATGCGCAACGTGGTGATGATTGGGTCAGAGTGAAGGACCCGACTTTGGATCACAGCGTGCGCATTGAAGTGGGATCGGCGACACCGTTGATTCCGGCGGCATCGCGACAGCTCAATGCACCCGGTGTGATCGTGCGCGAAAACCGTCGATCCGAAGCAGCCATTCGCGTAGATGTCCCACGTCCACGACGTGTAGGCCACGTTGTGTTTGGGTCGACGGACCCACAAGCGACAGTTGATTTCTACGTAAAAGGTTTAGGTTTTCGCGTGTCGGATCGATTGCCCGACGTGGATGCCACGTTTCTACGGTGCTCGAAAGATCATCACAACATTTTGATTCTTCCCTCTCCAGTTCCTTGTATGAACCACTACGCCTTAGAGATGGACGATTTTGACGGAATTGGACTTCGCGGAGTTGAAGTGGTGCAGGAACGACCCGATGCCTCGGTCTACGGGATGGGTCGGCACGTGGTGGGTTCTAATATTTTCTGGTATCTGCTCGATCCCGCGGGTGGAATGTTCGAGTTCTTCAGCGATATGGACCAAATCACCGATGACGATCTCTGGGACCGAGATCTCCGCCGTGATGATTGGGACCCCTTCACCATTGCAAGCTACGAATCGGGTACTTCAAAAATGGATTTCTTCCTCCCCTCAGATATCGACGTGATTGCTGCGGGCCGCGAAGCGGCGGGCCTGTAAATGGATCTCGGTATTGCGGGACGTTGGGCCATCGTTGCAGCCTCGACGCGGGGTTTGGGCTTGGCCTGCGCGGAGTCTCTCGCCCGCGAAGGGGTCAACGTGGTGATCAACTCGCGCAACGCTCAAGAGTGCACGCAGGTCGCCGCAGAAATTCACTCCCGTTGGTCGGTGCACGCGCGTGCGGTGACTGCCGATGTGTCGACCACCGAAGGGAGGGCGACCTTGTTCGACGCACTTCCCGATCCGGATATTTTGGTTACCAACTGCGCTGGACCTTCACCCACCTCGTTTTTTACCAATACCTCCGAACAATGGTCCGAAGCTTTTGACATGAATTTTTACTCGGCCGTGGGTTTGCTACAGCTCGCCATTCCTGGAATGCGCGAGCGCGGCTTTGGCCGAGTAGTGAACATCACGTCGGCCATGGTGACGACACCTCATCCTTTCATGACTTTGTCGATTGCGGCGCGCACCGCGTTGACCGGAGTTGTCGCTGCTATTTCGAAGGAAGTGGTGGCTGACAACGTCACCATTAACAACATCCTTCCGGAGCGAATTAATACTGCTCGTCAGCGCCAGATGGCTGATTTACAGGTGCAATTCAAAGGAATCACACTCGAAGAGGCGTACGCCGAAATGGCCCAGACCATCGCGGCGAAGCGACTCGGTCGACCCGAGGAAGTGGGCGAGGCGTGCGCATTTCTCTGCGGGGCTCAGTCGGGCTTTATCTCGGGGCAAAATCTTCACCTTGACGGTGGAAGCTACGCGGGCTTGATTTAGTCATGGTGGAGTCAGTACCAAGCGATTGCGACGTTCTCGTTGTTGGCGGCGGTCCTGTGGGCTTGGTGCAGACGCTTCTTTTGCGGCAGCTGGGACTCTCGGTGATAGTGGTGGAACAGAGGCACGAGGTGCAAAGTGCCCCCGCCGCACACGTGGTGTCGGCGCGAACGTTCGAAATATTTCGCAGCTTGAACCTCAATATGGACGCGGTCGCGGCGATGTGCCAGCAACCGGAGGACGGCGCGTACGTACGTTGGGTGCCCAAGCTCGGAGCGGCCGAGCTCGGTCATGTTCCCTTCGAAAACCTTCACCGGGCGCCGGATGAACCCAGTGTCACGCCGCATCCTCTCCGAAATTTATCTCAGCACCGACTCGAACCACTCCTGCGGACCTACGTTCCCGACGTGCTGACGGGTTACGCGTGGCGATCGGGAACGAACTCCAGCGATGGGTGTACGAGCGTTGTGCACGACCTCACCACGGGAAGGGACTACGAAATACGCAGTCGTTTCGTTATCGGTTGCGATGGAGCGTCGAGTTCGGTGCGTCGCTTTCTCGGTATCGCCATGGAGGGTCCGGACGAATTAGAAAACTTCCTGTCTATTTATGCCGACGCGAATTTACGTGATCTGGTGAAACATCAAGAGGCGACCCTGTACTGGATAACCAATCCTCGTTCGCCGGGAACTTTTATTGCTCACGATCTCGACAATGCGTGGGTTTATATGTGCCCCCTCCGCAGCGTCGGCGACGGATCTGGTCAGATTGGTGCTGCCGAGGCGGAAGCGATATTCCGCGAGGCAGGGGGTCTGAATTCCGATATTCCAGTGACGATAAAAAATATCTCGACGTGGCGAATGACGGCACAGGTGGCCAGCACATTTCGGGAGGCGTCGATGTTTTTGGCGGGCGACGCCGCCCATCGTTTCCCCCCCACCGGGGGATTAGGTCTTAACAGTGGAATAGCGGACGCACATAACCTGGCGTGGAAGATTGCGGCGGTGATCCAGGACAGGGCTGAATGCTCGATTCTCGATTCCTACCATTCAGAACGTTTCGCGGTGGCGGAAAGCAATACCGCCGTGAGTATGGAAAATGCCTTTCGCCTGATCGAAGTCTGGATGGCACTCGGAGTAAGCGACAACCTTCAAGAATCAGAGTCCAATATGGAACGCATCCTGGCATCGGAAAATGGTCGCACAGAAGTGGCGGTAGCCATCAACCGACAAGCCGAGCATTTCGACCAGTTGGGAGTTCAGCTCGGAACCGTGTATTCGTCTCCGGGGTCGATGGTGGTGGGTGACGGCTCAGTGATGGTCGTTCCCGATAATCCCGTGCGCACCTATATACCGACAACGATGCCGGGTGCGCGCTTGCCTCACGTGACGGTTCGTCGAGCCGGTGAGGAAGTCTCCACCTTGGATCTCGTTGATCCCGGAAAATTTCTCTTGCTCACTTCGTCCCCGGAGTGGGCGGAATTGGGCGCAGCCTCCTCCATTCCCGTGGCATCCTTGCTCGAAGGTCGTGATTTCGAAGACGCCACCGGATTGTGGTTAGCCGTGTCGGGCATCGGTACACGAGGGGCACTCTTGGTTCGGCCTGATCAACACGTCGCGTGGCGGAGTGCCGTTGCGCCCAGCGACGGAACAAATGAAGTCGAAGACGTCCTTCGCACTTT
>CAINHL010000069.1 GCA_903848885.1 uncultured Actinomycetes bacterium | reverse complement strand
GGGAAACGAGCGTCCATGTGGTCGCCGGTATGTGACCCACCGCGTCGCTTCAAGCTTCGCATGGTGGCGCGAAAGGCCGCAAACAGTTCGTCGCGTTGAGCAGCGCTGAGATCTCCCGTCGCGGTAGTGGGGTTGATACCAGCGCGGAACAGCATCTCGTCACCCAATAAGTTGCCCACGCCCGCGACCACACTTTGGTCCAACAAACGCGCCTTGATGGCCTTGCCGCTGCCGCGCGACACCGTCACTATTTGGTTGAACTCCTTGCGCGTCAGCGTGAGTGCGTCAGGTCCCAGTTCGGAGAGATCGGGATCGATCTCCACGCGAGCCATTCGTCGAGGATCATGCAGCAGGAGCTTGCGACCGTCATCAAACTCCAAGCCCGCCCGTATCCACGAAGGTTTGTAGGTATGAGGTCCGTAGAAGAGACCGTCAATACCCGCGTCCGCGTCAATCAGTAAGACCCCGGTCATCCCGAAACGCATTCCCAGACGAACCCCGTCGGTGTCAATCAGCATGAGCTTGCCGCGGCGCGAGGTGCCGGTAATGGTCAGGCCCTTCACCGCACGACCCCACGTACTGGTGGAATGGAGTTTCTTCGCCGCGTAGGCATCCGACCAGCCACGAGTGACGCGTGCGCCGACGACTCGGTCGGCCAAGGCACGGTAACTTTCGACTTCGAGTATTTCGGGCACTCATTGAGCGTATCGGTCGGCTCGATTTCTGGTCGCCTCGTTCTCGGTATCGTGGTTCTGTGGCTATCGAAAAACCGCAGTGGAAAGAACTCTTTACCGAAGTGGTCACGTCCGGACTCTGCACGGGTTGTGCGGCCTGCATCGTGTCCTGCCCCCACGACGTCCTGGACTACAACACCGCTGACGGCGCCTACAAGCCCTTCCACCTCGACATCGATGGGGGCTTCGATGACTGCACCCATGGCGTCAAGGGCTGCACCATGTGTACCCGCGCCTGCCCACGCTTCCGCAATTGGGAGTCAGAGATCGACACCCATAAGTTCGCCCGCGAACGTAGCGATGACGAAGTATTTGGCATCGGGGACGTTTTCTTGGCCCGCGCCACCGACGCCGACGAGCAGCGCGCAGGGCAAGACGGTGGATTCGTCTCTGCACTTTTGATTCACGCTCTCGAAAACGACATCATCGATGCCGCCCTGGTCGGCGGTCTTGAGGGTGATGGCTCTACCTGGGTGGCGCAACCGCAGGTGGCTCGCAACCGTGCCGACGTGCTCGCGACCGCGGGCTCGCGCTATACCTACAGCGCCAATCTTCTCGCCTACCCCGAAGCCATCGAAAGTGGGGCCGAGCGCATTGCCTTAGTCGGCATGGGCTGCATGGCCTCCGCGCCGGGAGCGATGCAAGCTCGCAAGGCCGGCAAGATCGCTCGACGGCTCTCGCTCACCATTGGTCTTTTGTGCTCGAAGACTTTCGACGATGCCATCTTCGAAGAACTTTTCGAAGCCAAATACGGCGTCACGCGAGCTGAGATTTCCAAGATGAATATCAAAGGCGTGTTCCAAATTTGGACACACGACGGTCGTTTCATCGAAGTCCCGCTCAAAGAAGCCCACCCCTTCACTCGTGAAGGTTGCACCCACTGCCCCGACTTCTCTGCGGAGCACGCCGACATTTCTACGGGTGGTATCGGGGCCTTTGGAGACTGGACCTTGGTCATCGTGCGCACCGACTTTGGTCGCGACCTCATGGCCAAACTCATCGCCAGCGGGGAGATCGAAACTCGTCCCGGTGACGACGACCCCGGCGCCGTGGCGCTCTTGCACAAGCTGGCCACTTTGTCGCGCAAGCGTTGGCCCGAGACGGCTCCCGACGGACCCCGACGCATTCCCGTCAGTATTCGCTAATGGCAGCCGCTCAGCCCACCACCATTCTCTTGGTGCGCCACGGGCTCACCGGCAGCACGGGGAAGATCTTGCCCGGCCGCGCACCCGGCCTGCACCTCAGCCCCGCCGGCGTGGCGCAAGCAGAAAAGGTCGCCCAGCGTCTCGTCGATGTGGCGCCGGCACCTCGCGCGCTGTACGCGTCGCCCCTCGAACGCACCCGCGAAACGGCGGCCCCCATTGCCCGCGCGCTGGGATTGAGAGTGCGTACCAACAAAGGACTCCTGGAATGTGATTTCGGGAATTGGACGGGAAAGACCTTGGCCTCACTGTCCAAGAAACCTGAATGGCGTTCCGTGCAAAACGCCCCCAGCAGCTTTCGCTTCCCCCAGGGTGAATCCTTTACCGAAATGCAACTACGTATCTGGGGGACCCTCCACGATCTCGCCGCGCAGCACCGGGGCGAAACCATCGTGGTCGTCTCTCACGCCGACCCCATCAAGGCCGCCGTCACCTACGCCCAAGGCGTTCCGCTCGATCTCTTCCAGCGCACGGTGATTTCCACCTGTTCGGTCAGCGCACTCTTAGTGGGCACCGGCACACCCATCGCCCTGTGCGTCAACTCCACCGGATCACTCAAGGAGCTATTCCCCTCATGAATTACGAATTTGATACCCCCGACAAAATCATGGTGGGGGTGCGGGGCGAGGTCGGTAATCGCCTCTTCTTGCTACAGGTTCGCCAAGAACGCCGCCTGCTAATTATCAAATGTGAAAAGCAGCAGCTCGCCGCCTTGGCCACCTGGATCAGCGACGTCGTCGGCGAACTCGGCCGACCGGGTCACCTACCCGATGACCTCACGCTCGAACCCGAGTACCAGCCGGACTTCGCTGCGGGGGACATCACCGTGGCTATCGATACCGAGGCACAAGAAATTGTGGTCGTCATCGAAAGTGCCGACGAAGCCGATCGTTTGTCTCTATCGCTGACCAAGGAATGGGCGGGTGCTCTCGCCATCGCCATCACCCGATTGGTCGAAGCCGGACGCCCCCCGTGCCCCCTGTGTGGACTCCCCCTCGACCCTAAGGGTCACGACTGTCCCCGCACGAACGGACACCGCCCGCCCACCCGATGAACGAAGCTGACTACTGCGAAATTTTGACGCACGGCGAGATCGAGGTTCATGGACGGGTGCAAGGTTCCTCGAACCAGGCCCTTCTCGTTACCGTTTCCTACAACGGCGTCGATATTGATGCCTGCTACAAGACCGAACTCGGCGAGCGACCTCTCTGGGATTTTCCTGGCGGCCTGTGGCGACGTGAGGTGGCGGCCTACCAACTTGACCAAGCACTGGGCTTTGACCTCGTACCCACCACCGTGGGTCGCAACGACGGCCCGTACGGACCGGCGTCGGTGCAGCGTTGGATCAAGGAAGCCGACGAGGACCACTATTTCACCTTGATGGACCGTCGCGAATTACAAAACTGGTTTCAGCGACTCTGCGCTTTTGACGTGGTGGCGAATAACACCGACCGCAAGAGTGGGCACGTGCTCTTCGACGGCGAACACTGTTGGGCTATCGATAACGGCCTCACCTTTCACGAAGAGGACAAACTCCGCACGGTGATCTGGGAATTTGCCGACGAGGTTCTGCCCTCCGAGCTGCGAGTGTCCCTAGAGATTTTTGCACAGAGCAGCGCCGAATCCCTCCTGGATTGGTTAACGCCCAGCGCCGTAGCCATGACGCAAGCACGTGCGAGCGAGCTGGTGACGAGAGGAAGCTTCCCCTCCTATTCCGAAGAGAACGAGTGGCCGCCGTACCCGTGGCCTTTGGTGTAATCGACTTACAGTTCGACGCCCAAGGGGATGGAGATACCGAGTCCGCCGCGGGTGTCGGCACCGAAATACGCCATTTCGCCTTCGAGGTCCAGACGCGACACTGTCGAACGTTCACGCAGTGCACGTTCGTCCACGAGATGCGCGGGGACTATCCACGAGACTTCAAATTCCAAGCCATCGGGGTCCATGGCGTACAGCGCCTTGGTCGTTCCATGATTGGATGCTCCCACTAACGAGCCTCGTGCGACGAGGAGGTCGCGAATGACGCTGAGCTCGGCCAGAGTATTGACTTCCCAGGCCACGTGGTACATGCCTACCGTGCTGCGACCGGCTGCCGAGTCACCCGCGGTCGAACCGACGGCGAAAATTCCCAAATCGTGGTCATTATTAGATCCGGGTGCTTGCAGAAATGACGCACCCACACCATCACCCATTACTTGGCGAAAGCCGAGAACCTCTTCATAGAAGGCACGCGAAACGGCAACGTCACGGACGTAGAGGACGACGTGGTTCAAGCGATGAACGGGCATATCTCTCTCTTCTCTCGACGTCGAAACGCCGAGATTTAACCGCGAGCTTGGAGAGCCGCGATGAGCGCCGGCAGGACCTTGTGCACGTCACCCACAATGCCGAAGTCGGCAATTTGGAAAATCGGTGCGTCGGGATCCTTGTTGATGGCCACGATATTCTTCGAGCCCTTCATACCAACCATGTGCTGGGTCGCACCCGAAATACCGCACGCGATGTAGACGGTCGGTTTGACCGTCTTACCGGTCTGACCGACCTGATGCGAGTACGGAACCCAGCCGGCATCGACGATGGCGCGCGAAGCGCCGGCGGCGCCGTTGAGCAACTTGGCAATGTCGGAGATCAATTGGTAGTTCGCGGCCTCACCGAGTCCACGTCCACCCGAGACCACCACGGCAGCCTCTTCGAGCTTGGGACCGGTGCGCTCTTCGGCATGACTCGAAGTGATTGTGGCGGTGGCGGTGGCGCCTGTGTCGCCCACGGCAATCGTGTTCACGCTGGCGGCAGCGCCACCCGCCGACTCGGCCACGAAGGACTTCGCACGAATCACGTAGATACCGGGACCTTCCGCGGTGAAGGCGGCCTTGACGATCTGGGTACCACCAAAAATGGGGTGCTCGGAGACCAGACCGCCCTCGTCGTTCAGGCCCGTGATGTTCGTGAGAACAGGACGGTCCAAACGCGCCGACAAACGACCCGCAATGTCGCGGCCGTCGTAGGACGTAGGAATCAAAATGGCGTCGGGAGCTCCGGCGGAGGCGATGAGTCCCGCGATGGCGGCAGCCACGGGGGCACCCGGCAAAGAGTTGTTCAATGAACCGGTGTCGTGCAAGGTCGCCGCGCCGTAGTCACCGGCCTGGGCAGCCAGCGCCGCGCCGTCGCCACCCCAGGTGATGGCGGCGACGTTGGACGACAAGGAGCGAGCGTGGGTGAGAAGCTCGAGTGACGTCGTGGTCAGCGCACCGTTGCTCGGTTCGACGACAACCCAAATGTTGTTGATAGTCATGATCTCTCTCCTACAAAACCTTGATGGAGTCCAGGAAGGCGACAATCTTGTCGGCCCCGTCTCCTTCATCGACGTGAATGTCGCCCGCTTCGCGAGCTTCGGCCGTGACGACGGCCACGATGTGCTGACGCGCACCGGCGCTACCAGTCTCGGCACTCAAGCCCAGGTCCGCTGCAGTGAGCTGCTCCACGGGCTTGGACTTGGCGGCCATAATTCCCTTGAAGGAGGCGTAGCGAGGCTCCACCACACCGGCGGTGACGGTAACGAGGCAGGGCAGCGGTGACGTAACGTCGTCGTATCCGGCTTCGGTCTGGCGGGCAACCTTGACGGTGGAACCGTCAATAGTGACCGACTTCGCGAAAGTGATCGAGGGCAGCCCGAGCAACTCGGCGACCTGCACGGGCGTGGTGCCGGTGTAGCCGTCGGATGATTCGGTGGCCGCGATCACCAGGTCGGGGTTCACGCGACGAATGGCAGCGGCCAAGACCTTGGCGGTGCCCAGGGCATCGGTGCCGCGCAGGGCGTCGTCAGAAATAATGATGGCCTTGGCGGCTCCCATGGCGAGTGCGTTGCGCACACCGGAGAGGTCAGCAGCGGATCCCATTGACACCACGGTGACTTCACCGGTGCCGGCGGCGTCGACGAGTTGAAGCGCCATTTCCACGCCGTAGGTGTCGGCTTCATCCAAGATGAGCTTTCCGGTGCGGTTGAGGTTGTGGGACGGTTCCAAAGACTGAGGAGCCGCGGGATCCGGTATTTGCTTTACGCAGACGACGATGTTCATAGAGACAAATCTAGGGGAAATCTCGTCGGCGTAAATCAGGCCAGGGAACATTCGCTCCGTAGTCGCAGCGCGAGTTCCGGGTCGTCCGAAATAATGGCGTCTACTTCGAGATTCAACATCTTCGTGAGGTCCTCGGGGCTGTTCACGGTCCACGTATTGACCGCCAGCCCTAATTCTCGGGCGGCCGCCATGAACTCCGGAGTGACGTGGCGGAAATGGGGATGTACGGCGCTAAAACGCTGACGGGCGGCCTCGATCAGGAGAGGCATGGTGGGTAATTTCCTGTCCAAGAGCCATCCGACGGCGAGATCGGGCTCCAGCGAACGCACTACCGCACAGGTGTCGAGGTCGAAGGAGGAGATAATGACGCTGTCGAGATATTTCGCGTCACGTAGCTCACTCACGACCCTGCTCGCCAAGGCCCCCGAGCCATCAAAATCGGCTTCCTCTGGTGAATTCTTAATCTCTACGTTCACCACCAGACCATCCAAGGCAATCATGGCGTCGCTCAGGGTGGGCACGCTGCGGGGTAGATCACGGCAATCTAAATCGCAGATCAGCCCGCTTCCCTTGATTTCCGCGTCATGGTGCACTACCAGAGCCCCGTCGCGGGTGCGGCGGACATCCAGCTCCACGCCGTCGGCTCCCACGGCCTTGGCTTCAAGGAAGGAGGCGATGGTATTTTCGGGCTCGACGAGGTGTAATCCACGGTGGGCGAAGATTTTGGTCACCCTCATATCCTGCCAGATGGGTGGTGAAATCGGCATTTTTCCGCATCATTAATGAGTTTCATCCCTGATTATGCGTAAAAAATCAAAAACCCCTTGCCAATGTGACAGCCCCCTGCCTAAAATCTCATATCTGCCCTCGTGTCGGAACGGGTTAAGGGCACCCACCCCCAAAAATCAAGGAAAAATCATGTCACTTATCTGGAATCGCACCCACGACTGGGACGCCTCTGACTGGCGTACCGAAGCTGCCTGCCGCGACACCGAGCCGGACCTGTTTTTCCCCGTGGGATCTACCGGCATGGCCCTGGACCAAATCGAAGCCGCCAAGCGCGTCTGCAACGCCTGTGACGCCTCAAAGTCCTGCCTCGAATTCGCCCTGGCCACCAATCAGGAGTCGGGCGTGTGGGGCGGCACCACCGAAGAAGAGCGTCGCAAGCTGCGTAAGCAGTGGCTGGCTGCTCGCCGTCGTTCCAGCACTATCTAGTTTCTAGAGCCGCCCGTCGAGGGTGGGAACACGAACATTCACGTAGGCCCCCATTTCCTCACCGTTACGCATTTCGATAGTGCCGTGGAGTTGATTACGAATAAGGTCGCGGACAATGGAGAGTCCCAAACTGGTGGGCAGCTCCAGGGAAAAATCTGCCGGAAGACCACGTCCATTGTCGCGAATCACTAGTTCGGCCAGATTCTGCTGACGCGTTAACTGCAGGGTCACGATACCCACGTCGCCACGGTCGCCAAATTCAACGAAGGCGTGCTCCACCGCGTTGGTCAAGAGTTCGGCCAGGGCCACCGCGAGCGGGGTGGCAATATCGGTGGAGAGGTTGCCCAACTCCCCTTCCACCATGATTTCCACGGGGTGCTCGACCACAATCGAGTCTTCCACCATGGTCACGATGGAGCCCACGATTTCGGCAAAATCCACCACTTCGCCCGGCTCGCGTGACAAGACCTCGTGTACGACGGCGATGGACCGAATACGTCGTTCGGCTTCCAACAAAGCGGTGCGACTATCACCGTCGTCGCTACGTCGCGCCTGGAGACGCAGTAGCGAAGAAATCGTCTGCAAGTTGTTCTTGACGCGGTGGTGGACTTCTTTAATCGCCGCTTCCTTGCTCAGAACGAGTCGATTCAGCCGTCGAACGTCAGTGACGTCGCGCATCAGCACGACGACGCCAGTAGTTGCTGCACCTTCGATGAGCGGCACGCAGTGGAAGAGGATGGCTACTTCGGCGCCACGATCTACTTCTTCCATGGACGGCAGTCCGAACTCCAAGGCTCGTTCCACTACGCGAACGCGGAGCCCTAGATCGCGGAGGGACCGGCCTTCGGTGGCGGCGTAGAGACCAAGACGGTGGAGTGCGTTGGTGGCGTTCGGAGTTGCGAACTCCACCAAGCCTCGTTGATCAATCAGAATGATGCCGTCACCCACGCGCGGCATGCCCGGTCCGGCGACTTCTGACTCGCGGAAGGGAAAACTCGATTCGGTGACCATGGTGGAGAGGCGTTCGAAAATATTGAGATAGGCCTGTTCGTAGAGAGAGGCCGGTCCGCGCAAAGGTCCCTGCACGCGGACCAAGATGGAAATCACCCGTCCATCGAAGGTGACGGGGATGTACCAGACCGGTACGGCCTCGCCCAACTCTTCCATCATCACCTGATCGCGAACGACGACACCCGAGGAAAGCGATTGGCGCAGCGACGGCCACAGACTGGCTTCTTGAATGGTGCCGACGAGGTCGTCGCTGATCAAGGTGGCACGGTTATTCGGTCGTACTTGGGCCAACACCACGAAGGGGTCGTCGTGAACGCCGGCGTGTCCGACGCTGGGGGCGAGTAGCAGCATGTCCGAAAAGGAAAGGTCCGAGAGCAACGACCATGAGGCCAAAAGGCGAAGGAGATGTTCGACTTCAGCTTCGTTCAACGACGTGCGAACGCTCGCGATTTCCGGAAGAGTGGCCACTCTTAACTCCGCAGACTTACGAGCTGGCGTTGACGTCCGGTGTAAGAGGCCAGTTGGTGCACGCCACGTTCTTCGAGCAACAGAGCGAGATCGTGAGCACGCTCCCCCACGCGACCCTCACCGTGGGCATCCGAAGCGGTAGTGAAGGTGAGACCACGCGCCACCAGGCGATCGAGAAACCCCACGGCCGGGTACTGCTCCGCGACGGGCTTTTTCCAGCCCGCGGAAGAACATTCCATGGAAATATCCACGCCCTGCGCAGCGTCAGCCATGGCGTCCCAATAATCTTCGAGGAATTCGGGACGAAAGCCGGCCACCTTTATCAAATCCGGATGCGCCAGCACGTCCACGCTCCGGCTGCTCGCCAACTCGGCCAGGGCTTCGGAATAATCACGCCAGGCGTCGTCGATATCGCGCAGTCGATACTGCTCCATTTGTACGGGGTTGTCGATGTCGTCGAATTGCCAGGTACCCAGCCAGTGCACCGATCCGATGAGAACGTCGAAGGGATACTGCGCCAATAACGCGGAGACGTCGTCCATCTGGCCGCGGTAGTAATCAACTTCTAAACCAATCTTCACCGGCAGCCCGGCGTCTTTGGCCTGTTGCGCCAAGGTGACGTACGCCTCTAGGGAATTGCGCGCGTGAAAATCGAAATAGCTCGCCATGACCGAGGAGGTCGGCTCGTGGCCGGACTTGGTCCAGAAATCACCGACCGTGGCGCGTACGTCTCGAAAGCGGTGCGCGTGCTCGGTCAGGGCTAACTCGGTGACACCGTGAGTAGCTGCTACTTCGCAATAGCGGGCGATCTGATCCAATTGGTAGGACACCGAGCTTTCCGAGTGTGGCCAGAGATGCAGGTGGTAATCAAGCATCAGTTGTCCCCGCCCTTCTGACCGCGCTACGCATCACCACGTCTCCCAAAGTACTCAAGGCAGCCAGGTCGGTCATGTCGCCGGCTTGCTCGGGAACGGTAAAGAGGTCGAGCCCATAGTCAGCAATGCGGGCCAGGGATTCCTGCTCGCGGAGGGCAACGCGGATCCAATAGTCACGATTTCTCTCCACCATCGCCACGACCGCCGAACGTCGTGGTTCGGGAATTTCTTCCAAGCGATGTAGGAGGTCGTCATGGTCACTCTGGTCTCCGGGGAGGAGCAGTTTCTCCGGGACTACACGATTAACAATCCACGCCACCGTGTGGAGCGAGCGTTTCTTGAGTTCTACCGCGAACTGTTCCGCTTCGCGTAAGGGCTGATCCTCCAAGGTAGAAACCACCACGAACTGAGTCGAGTTTTGGTGAAGGATGGCGTCGATTTCCCGGGCACGGGCGATGAATCCATCGTGCATGGAATTCAAAAGCAAAAAGAACTCCGTAATGTCGGACAGGAATTGGCCACCCAATATCTTGTCGGCGATGAAGGTCAGGGGCTTGGTGGCCACTGTGGCCAAACCGGTGCGCGACGGCGCAATCAGCCATTTAAGAAAGCGTGAGGAGAAGAAGTCGGCCATGCGGCTCGGCGCATCGAGAAAATCAAGGGCGTTGCGCGAAGGTGGCGTATCGACCACGATGACGTCAAACTCATTCATCTCCACAATTTCGAACAGGCGCTCCACGGCGATGTAGTCATGACTCTGCACGAAGCGGCGAGTGATGTTCTGATACAGGGTGTTGTTCAGAATCTTGGTGGCGGTCCCCGCGTCCGGGGCGTGGCGACGAATTAAAGAGTCCCAACTGGCTTGAGTGTCCAGCATGGCCACCGACAATTCACCTCGGGCACCGTCGAGTGGCACACGACCGATGTCGTTCCCGATTCCTTCAAGACCCAAGGCGGTGGCCAAGCGTTTCGCGGGGTCCACCGTCAATACCAACACGCGACGGTCCTCGTGCCGTGCGATGGCGACACCCATGGCGGCGGCGCTGGTCGTTTTACCAATTCCTCCGGGACCACAGGTCACCACAATCTTCGCGTCGCCTACGAGTTCGTTCAGAGTACTCACGTCAGCTCCGCCCCGAGAGACGCCGCCACGGCCTCGACCAGTTCCGACGCTCTCTGCGAGACAATTTCCGGCACCCGGAGTATCTCCACGGGTGCTGACACTCCCGTTTCGAGATGCGAAAGGTGACGCCCCTGCTTCGCGCTACGTGCACGCGCGAGGTGCCACGCAATGGCGACGGGACTCTCACCCGTCATTCGCTCATCTATCAGTTCGTTCTCTGTTTCACTCGGCTCTACTTCAATGACACGATTCACCAGGACGGCGTCCAGGTGCACCTGCGTCTTATTGCGTAACGACACCATCAATTCCAGGGTCTCCTGCACGGGCATCTCTTCTGCCGTGGTCACGATGAGCGCACTCGTCGTTTCCGCGTCGCCCAGAATCTCTTCCATCCAGCTGGTCTGCGAACGGATGAGCCCAACCTTCGCCATGTCGTTGATGGCGCGAGGGGCGGAAAGATAGCCCACCACGTGACCCGTCGCGGGGGCGTCCACCACCACCACGTCGTAGTGGCGCTCACGAACTTCAAAACAGATTTTGCCAATCGTGAGGATTTCCTTCACTCCCGGAGCGGCAGTCGCCACGAAGTCCAAGGCGGTCGCGACGGGACCGAGTTTGCCGAGGAAGGGAAGTTTGAGATTGATCTTGAGATATTCCCGCAAGGCCGCTTCGGTTTCCATACCCATCACGAACATTCCCGGTTCGACCTCGACGGGGGCAAAAGTCAGCTCTTTTCGACCAAAAGCTTTGGCAATATCAGGGCGCTCATCGATGCTGCATAGCAGCACCTTTTTTCCGGCACGTGAAAGGGATAGTGCGAGGGCGGTCGCCACCGTGGTCTTGCCCACGCCACCTTTTCCGGTGACGAAAATGAGACGGCGTTGCCGCAGTGGCGGCGTCACCCTTACGAGGTGGCGAAGCCGACGCGACGTTCCGACGCCGGCTGTCCAAATTCGATGTAGTTGATGCGATTACCCGGAATGCCGTAGCGACGGTCCTTGCGGTCCGTGAGCCACAAAATTCGGTCGGCCCCGACGATCTCTTCGAATTGTTTCATCAATTCCTCACGATTTGCCGAGTCCGGCATTTCGATTTCGATTTCCTTCATTGACTGCACAATTCCGATGCGTACGTCCACGAATGCTCCTCTACATGACCTCGTTCCCTCAATGATACGGCCGTGGGGCAAACTAGGAGACGTGAGCGACGAACGAGAAACCGAGAGAAACCGACTCTGGGCGGCCACGATGGCTGGCTATGACGGGGACGGGGACGCCGTTCGTGTCGCCCACGCCGACTCTCGCGCCAAAATTGGCATCCCTGGCGGGCGGGTTGAGTCCTTGGCCACCACACGTGCAGCTCGTGAGGAAGTGCTCGATTCACTGCTTGCTCCCGGCGCCACCCGCGCTGAGGGTTCGGGTCAACGGGCCGTCGAAGAAGAGCCCGACGAGTATCGCACCGCCTTCGAACGCGACCGTGATCGCATCTTGCACTCGAGCTCCTTTCGACGACTGGCCGGAAAGACACAAGTTTTTGTATTCCCCGACGACCACCAACGCACGCGCCTGACACACGCCCTCGAGGTGGCGCAAGTCGCCACCGGTGTTGCTCGGGCCACCGGCTTGAACGTGGCTCTCTGCGAAGCCATCGCCATCGGTCACGATTGCGGACACGGTCCTGGTGGCCACGCCAGCGAGGACGCACTCGACCCCTACGTCCCTGGCGGCTTTGATCACGCTCCCTGGGGTGCGAATGTGTCCTTAGTCAGTCTCAATCTCTGTAGCGAAACCTTGGATGGAATTCGCAACCACTCCTGGTCACGGCCCGCACCCATGACCCCCGAAGGTGAAGTGGTCTCCTGGGCTGACCGTATCGCTTATGTCTGCCACGACTTCGAAGATGCCGTATCGGCTGGCCTCGTGTCGCCCGATCAGCTGCCCGCCATCGTGCGTGAACGCTGCGGCGATACTCGTGGACGTCAATTGGGCTCATTTATCAACGCCATGATTCGTACGATTTTGACGACGGGCGTTATCGGGATGGATGCCCATCACGCCGAAGCCCTGGCCGCTTTTCGAACCTTCAACTACAACACCATCTATCTGCGTCAAGATTCACGCGATCAGGCCACCGCGGTGATTTCTCTGTTGCGCGGACTCGTAGAGTTCTACGCCGCCGCACCAGAGACTTTGCCCAGCGTGATGGAGCGTGGGGACGTGCTGAGTGACGCGGAAACCTTGCACGAAGCCGTGGCCTACGTTGCGGGCATGACGGATCGTTTCGCCTGCAACAGCGCGGTGACCTTGCTCAACTGGCCCGTGGATCAACTGCCCAGGGCAATCATCAATTAAGGCTTCGTTGCCTCTTCGAGGTTGATGATGCTGCCGCCGACGCCCTTCATCCACTCCACCCGGTTCTTGGTCATTCCTATGGCCGCTCGTGGGTGCGTCAAAATCCAAAACGTGTTTGTGAGCACGGCGTCCGCGACGGCGTCCGCGACGATGGAAGGATCAATTCCTGCTTGCACGGCCTGAGAACCCAGATCACCCATCAATTGCGCGTCCGGGGACTCGGAGTAGCTCTTCATGGCGCTGGGCATGTTGCGAGTGGACTCGTGAATACGAGTCTTGACGAATCCAGGGCAGAGGGCCGAAACACCTACCGCACTCTCGCGCATGGCCAGTTCGTGAAACAAGGATTCAGAAATTCCCACGACCGCGAACTTGCTTGCACAATACGCACCCATGCCCGGGACGCCACCGAGACCCGCCAGCGATGCCGTGTTGACGACGTGTCCTTCATTTTGTTCCAGGAAGAGCGGCATGAAGGCGTTGATCCCGTTGATCACGCCGTCCACGTTCACGCCCATCACCCAGTCCCAGACCTTCTTCGGCGTACCGATGGTCGGACCGGCGCCGACGCCGGCGTTGTTAAAAACCAAGTGCGCGGCTCCGTATTCATCGAGCGCGGCGTCGCGCAGGGCCAGAACGTCCTCTTCGATAGCCACGTCACCCACCACACCGATGACCTTGGCGCCCGTGTCGCGAAGTTGGGCCACGGCGGTGTCCAAAGGACCCGATTCAATGTCGCCCAGCACCAGGTTGGCCCCGAGGGCGGCGAACTTGTATGCGGTGGCGAGACCAATACCACTCGCTCCACCAGTGATGACAGCCGTGCGTCCTTGCAGTTCCATAATTCCCCACTTTTCCCTAGGCGTCCATCTTGCCAGATTCCTCCGAGAAGCTGAGTTTTACGCGCCGGCGCGCTTTATTTCACCCGCTGGCGTAACTCGTCTTCCAGGGCAGCCGGATCTAATCCCCGGCTCCGCAAGAGCACGAGGAGGTGGAACCACAGATCTGCCGCCTCGCTCAGCAAGCGCTCGTCGCTCTCCCCCAGAGCTGCCACCACAGTTTCGACAGCCTCTTCACCGACCTTGCGAGCCACGTGTGCGGTTCCCCGATCCAGCAGATCAACAACGTACGAACCTTCCGGGCGCTGCGCACTGCGTTGGACGATGCTGCGCCACAGCCAGGGGGTAAAGCAGGAGGTGGTCCCATCGTGGCAGGTGGGTCCGTCGGCGTGGACGCGAACGATCAGTGCGTCGTCGTCACAGTCATTATTGATTTCAACCACGTGGAGCGAATTCCCCGAAGTCTCTCCCTTGCGCCACAGTTGCTGGCGCGAACGGGAGAAGAAGTGCACCAGTCCGGTGTCCTTGGTCAGCGCTAAGGCTTCGTCATCCATCCAGCCCAGCATGAGGACGCGACCGCTGTCGTCATCTTGAATAATTGCTGCTCGTAAATTTTCCATACTCACCTTTCCGACAGGGGTCGCAGTTCGACCCCGAGCGATTCAATAGCCGCTCGCAACGCGGGCAGACCACCAGGATTCTCGTGCACGATCGAAGCGACCAGGGCAGCTTCCGTGACAGCTAAAACGTCCACCACGTCCTGCGCCGATCCTGCGCCACCCGACGCGATCACCGACACACCGAGGACGGAACGTACGCGCGCCGTGAGTTCGAGGTCGTAGCCCTGGCGCGTGCCGTCACGGCCGATGGCCGTCAGAAGAATTTCCCCCGCTCCTCGTTCCGCGGCTTCGATGGCCCACGCCACTACGTCGCGTTGCGTAGCGATACGTCCTCCGGCGCTGTACGC
>CAINHL010000068.1 GCA_903848885.1 uncultured Actinomycetes bacterium | reverse complement strand
GCCTTTAACCTCGTCCGGTAGATACTGTTGCTCCACTCTGTGTCCCACGAAATCGTGCGGATAGACGTACCCCACACCATGGCCCAGCGCGGCGGCAGCGCGGTAATGCCCATCTCGCAAATGGGAGGGGACCTGCACCGAGGATCCGCCGTTCAACGAATCATCTACGCGGCCGAGAGCCACACCGACGCTGTTGGACTTCGGCGCCTTGGCGAGATACATAGTTGCGTGACCGAGCGCGAATCGGCACTCAGGAAGTCCCACAAACTCTACGGCGCGTGCCGCTGCCTCCGCTACCACCAGAGCGTGGGTATCTGCCAGACCCACGTCTTCACTGGCCAGGATGACGAGCCTTCGTGCGAGGAATCGTGGGCTCTCACCGTTATTCAGAAGAACTACCAGCCAGTAGAGGCTGGCGTCTACATCGGATCCTCTTACTGATTTGATAAAGGCCGAAACTTGGTCGTAGTGGCTGTCGGCGGACTGGTGCAACACGCGGCCGTCGCGGGCCTTCCTCACGTCCTCTTTGGTCACCTGCACTGGCTCGACACTGCGATCGGTCATCGCAATTGACAGGTCGAGCGTTGTCAATGCAGCCCGAGCATCACCCTCGCAACTCGTAACAATGACGTCGAGAGCTTCATCAGTCGCTGCCATATTTCGCAGCGCCAGACCCCTCGCCAAGAGAACGCGGATATCTTCGGGCTCCAGACTTGCGAGTCGCCAGAGGCCCATGCGGCTCATCAGTGCGGCGTTCAATTCGAAAAACGGATTCTCCGTAGTGGCTCCCAGCAACACGATAGAACCGTTCTCGGTTACCGGCAACAATAAATCCTGCTGCGACTTATTAAATCGATGAATTTCGTCGATGAATAAAACAGTGCGTCGATTGAATCGCGCCAAGTTATCAGCCGCCCGCTGAATAACCTCGCGTAAATCTTTTACTCCCGACGAGACTGCGGAGATGGTTTCTACCTCGTAATCCGCGGCTGCAGCCAAAATCCTCGCGAGTGTCGTTTTACCGGTACCGGCAGGACCCCAAAGGATGGACGACTTCAAGGTTCCCGACTCCGCCATTCGGCGCAACGGAGCGTTGGGACCTACCAGGTGCTTCTGCCCAACTACGTCGTTTAGTCGCCGTGGCCGTAGAGCCTCGGCCAAAGGGGCAACTTCTTTCAGACGTTCTTGGTACGCGTCATCAAAAAGAGAACTCACGCGTCTTTCGCCACCGGGCGGAGACGGAGCTCCTTGATCGACTTCTCAGAAATGGACTTTGGAGCCCCCGTCATGAGGTCCGCGCCCGTCTGAGTTTTCGGGAAGGCAATCACCTCGCGGATGTTCACCTCTCCGGCGAAAATAGCCGTCAGTCGGTCAATGCCGAAGGCGAAACCTGCGTGCGGTGGTGCTCCGTAGCGAAAAGCACTCAAGAGGAAACCAAAACGCTGTTCCGCCTCTTCTTCGGAAATCCCAAGAATCTGGAAAATCTGTGACTGGATATCCGCACGATGTATTCGGACAGAACCGCTTCCTAGTTCCCAACCATTCAGAACCAAGTCGTACGCCTGCGAACGTACCCTCATGGGATCCGTTTGCATAAATTCCATGTCGTCGGGATGCGGCATCGTGAAGGGGTGGTGTGCTGAAATAGGGTTACCGTCCTCATCGAGCCCTTCGAACATTGGGAAGTCGGTGACCCATACGTACCGATGTGGACCCTCGGATACCGGTGGTGCAGCGATATTGAGCCGCACTGCTCCAAGAACTTTGCACGCGGTCACGTAGTCGTCAGCCACCGCCAGCACCAAATCTCCGGCTTGGGCACCGTCGACCGAGCGAATCGCCAGGCGTTCACCTTCGTTCAGAAAGCGGTCCAAGGGGGAATCGAGCCCCTCTGCGGTGACCTTGAACCACGCGAGGCCCTTGGCTCCGTGCGCCTTGGCAAGATCAGTTAAGACGTCCAACCGGCTTCGTGACATTTCGGCACCACCCGGCACGCAAATCGCCTTGAGGCAAGCAGACTGGAACGCCTTTACCCCGGTCGAGGCAAACTCCGCGGTCAAGTCTTGCAGGACGAGGCCGAAACGTAGGTCGGGCTTATCAACTCCGTACTTATCCAAGGCGTCTGCCCAGGTCATGGATTCAATAGCGCCCGGACGGATACCCGTAGCTGCTTCTGCCGCATCAAGAACAGCCTCGCTCACGAATCCCATGATGTCCGCCTGTGAAACGAAGGAGGCCTCCATGTCAAGTTGCGTGAATTCAAACTGTCGATCCGCGCGCAAGTCCTCGTCGCGCAGACAACGCGCAAAT
>CAINHL010000067.1 GCA_903848885.1 uncultured Actinomycetes bacterium | reverse complement strand
GGCGTACACCAATCGAGCGGGTTCGTCGGAACCGCGATTCACGTCAAGGAAGGCACCCATATTTTCCTTGGCGATGCGCTGTTCGTCCCAGACGTCGACTTTCACGTGGTCCCGCGTTTCCAATTCTGCGAGTGCGCGGCGCGCCAACTCCTGCGGCGGCAAGTTGCCCGCGGGGAGGTTGCAGAGTTCTTTGACCCAATTCGCGGTATCGGCAATGATCTGCGCGTTCGCCACTGCCGAGCGCAACTCGGTCGAGGCGTCGCCGACGGGTACGACATAAAAATCACCCTCGTCGGTCGTATCTTTCAGTGAATAGACGTAACTGGCGAGCGTGGCGCCTTCGACGCACGCACCCGCGGCGGCACTCTCGGACACTGCGGCGCTGCCGGTCACCACGATGGCTCCCGAACGTGGGGCACTCGCGCGGGCGGCGGCGGCGGCAAGCGTGCGCCAGGCATCGACGCTGATCGTTTCACCGAGTCCACCAGAAAGAATGATCACGTTGGCGCCGTGCATGGAACGGACCACCAGGGAAGAGCCCACTTTCTCTTTGAGACCCTGCTCCTTGAGCCATGCCCCCTCCACGCTGAAGGTGAGATTGAGGCCGAGCAAAACTTCTTGCACCGCGGACGAGAAAATGATGTCGCCCTGAGAATCCCAACACACCACGACGGCGACGGAGCCGACCGACTCGAGATTCTGATTCGTTCCCAATGTGACTATGCGACTCACGAGAGCCCCCCTTGTTGTTTGGTTAAATCGTTAATTCCCTCGCGCGGTGCGGTGGGTATCGCCCTCGGCCCAGCGCGCCATCGTCCACACCAGATCGCTGAGGCGATTGAGGTAGGTCACGACGAGGGAGTCCTCGAGCGGGTAGCCGACCGCCACGCGTTCCGCCCGACGCACCACGGTGCGCGCCACGTCGAGGGCGGCCGAGATTTGATTCTCGCCGGGCACGACGAATTCACGGGGCATCTCGAACTCACTCGAGAGGGCGTCGATCTCTTCTTCGTTTCTATCCACCATGGTCTGGGAGACCTTGGTGACGTCGTCGTTTAATTTGTGACGGTTCTCGGGGGCGGTAGCCACTTCAGCCATGAGCACCCACAGGTCACGTTCCAGGCGAATCAGTAACTCGTTGAGGCGTCCGCGAGGTTCCGTTAAGGACCGAGCCCAGCCCAAGGCTGCTTGGGCCTCGTCCACCTCGCCGTTAACGTCGATCTGGTCGGAACTCTTCAGGACTCGTCCACCGAAGTACAAACCAGTGGTGCCGTCATCTCCATCGCGGGTATAAATCTTCACGGTGGAAGCGTACCGGTCGCCTGGCTCGCGTCACCCCCGAACACCACGCGACCTCGTGCCAACTAGCCTGTAGCGGTAATGTCGACCTTCGAAAACCCCCATTTGCTACGGGCGAGCGCTCAGGATCCCTACCTCGCCGCCTTGGCCGATCGCGTCCTCGTCTACGACGGGGCCACGGGCACCAATCTCCAATTGATGGACTTATCGGCCGACGACTTCGGTGGTGCCCACATGGAAGGCTGCAACGAGATTCTCGTCGTCACGCGCCCCGACGCTATCGAGACCCTGCACCGCTCTTTTCTCGACGTCGGCGTCGACGTTATTGAAACCGACTCCTTCGGTTCCTTCGGGGTGGTGTTGGCCGAATACGGGATCGCCGAACGGGCCTTCGAACTCTCGCACAGCTCTGCCGCCCTCGCGCGACGGGTGGCCGACGAATACGCCACCGCTGCCAGTCCGCGCTTCGTGGCGGGTTCCATTGGACCCGGAACCAAGTTCCCCACGCTCGGACAGATCTCCTACGACGATCTCAGCGCGAGTTACGAAGAGATGGCCTACGGACTCCTCGAAGGTGGCGTCGATCTGCTCTTGATCGAAACGATGTTCGACCTCCTCAGTGGCAAGGCCGCCATCAACGCCTGCCGTCGCGCCATGGCCCGTCACGGCCGCGTCGTGCCCATCCAGACGCAAGTCACCATCGAGCTCACCGGCCGCATGCTCCCCGGCACCGAAATCGGGGCCGCCATCACCTCGCTCACCTCGCTCGGTATCGACGTGCTGGGTCTGAACTGCGCCACCGGCCCCGTCGAAATGTACGAACCCCTCCGCCAGCTCAGCGACAGCGCCCCGGTGCCCTTGGCCTGTCTGCCCAATGCCGGCCTGCCCAGCGTGGTGGACGGAGCGATGCACTACGACCTCACGCCGGAGATGTTGGCCGAGCACCTCACCAAGTTCGTGACCGAATTCGGAGTGCGCGCGGTGGGTGGGTGCTGCGGAACTACTCCCGAACACCTGCGCCAGGTCATCGCCTCGGTCCGCGGCGCCCAGCCCGCGCAGCGGCACATTGTCGTCGAGCCCTCCGTGGCCTCGATCTATTCCTCCACCACCTACCACCAGGACAATTCCGTGCTCATGGTCGGCGAGCGCACCAACGCGAATGGCTCCAAGAAATTCCGCGACGCCATGCTCGAAGGGGACTGGGACACCTGCGTGTTGATGGCGCGCGAACAGATCAAAGAAGGCGCCCACATCTTGGACGTCTGCGTGGACTACACCGGCGCCGACGGCGTGGCCGACATCGGCGAGGTGATGAGTCGCTTGGCGACACAGTCGTCAGTGCCCATCATGGTCGACACCACCGAAACCGTGGTGGCCCGCAACGCCCTGCGATGGTTGGGTGGCAAGGCCATTTTGAACTCCGTCAATCTCGAAGAAGGCGACGCCCCGGGAACTCGTCTCGACGGCTTCTTGTCGCTGGCCGCCGAATTCGGCTGCGCCGTAGTGGCCACCACCATCGACGAAGAGGGTCAAGCCCGCAGCGCCGACTGGAAGGTACGAGCCGCCAGGAACATCGTGAAGCTGGCGGTCGAGCGTTACGGGCTCTCGCCCACTGACATTTTCATCGACCCCCTCGCGCTTCCCCTCTCGACGGGAATGGAGGAGTCGCGTCGTGACGGTATCGAAACCATTGAAGCCATCCGCCGCATGGCGACCGAAGTTCCCGGCGTGAACACGATCTTGGGACTCTCCAACGTGTCCTTCGGTCTCAACCCGGCCGCTCGACAGGTCTTGAACTCCGTGTTTCTCCACGAGTGCGCCGAAGCGGGACTGAGCGCGGCCATCGTGCACGCCTCCAAGATCCTCCCCCTGGCACGCATCGACGAAAAGGTGCGCGAGGTTTGCCTCGACCTGATCTACGACCGTCGCCGCGACGGCTACGACCCCTTGCAGGAACTGCTCAAGCTCTTCGAAGGTGTATCTCTGGCTTCGAACAACGCCAGTCGCTTGGACGATCTTCCCTTACGCGAACGTCTGCGCCAACGCATCATCGACGGCGCGCGCGTGGGTCTCGACGACGACCTGGCCGCAGCCATGGCCGAGCCCATCAGTCCTTTGGACATTGTCAACGACATCCTGCTGGAGGGTATGAAAGTAGTCGGCGAACTCTTCGCGACCGGTGAGATGCAACTTCCCTTCGTCCTACAAAGTGCGGAAACTATGAAAGCCGCCGTGGCCTACCTCGAGCCCCACATGGAAAAAAGTGACCAGGGTGGTCGGGGCACGGTCGTCTTGGCCACGGTCAAGGGTGACGTTCACGACATCGGCAAGAACTTGGTCGACATCATTTTGACGAACAACGGCTACGAGGTGATCAACCTCGGCATCAAGATCGGTATCAACGAAATGGTGGCTGCCGTCAACGAGCACCAGGCCGACGCCTTGGGCATGAGTGGACTCCTGGTGAAGTCCACCTTGATCATGCGCGAGAACCTACAAACCCTGAACGAGCTCGGCCTGAGTCACGTCCCCGTGCTCTTGGGTGGTGCCGCTTTAACCCGCACCTACGTCGAGCGCGACATGCGTGAGACCTACCAAGGACGAGTCTTCTACGGCAAAGACGCCTTCGAAGGACTGCGCGTTTTGGACCGACTGGGCGAGATGCGCAAGACCGGTGACGACGACCCTGCCTTCGGCCGAGAAATCTCCGAGCGCAAGGTGCCGCGGCGCAGCCACGATGGTCCTCAAGACGCTCCCGAGGGCTTGCCCACGCACGCCCCGGGCGTAGAGCAGGACAACCCACTATTCCCCCCGCCCTTCCTCGGCTCACGAGTGGCCAAGGGAATGAGCCTGGACGACATTTCGGAATATCTCAACCTCACGGCCCTGTTTCGCAACCAGTGGGGCTTCCGCCCAGAAAATGGTGAAGACGACCCCGCATTCAAAGAGCGCGTCGCGGCCACCCTGCGCGATCAACTCGCGGTGGCCAAGCGCGACGACCTGCTACGTCCTCAAGTGGTGTGGGGGCACTTTCCGGCCGCCAGCGTCAACGGTGACCTGATCATCTACACCGACGACACGCGCAGCGAAGAGCGCACGCGCTTTCATTTCCCCCGCCAGCACAAGGATCCCTACCTGTGCATCGCGGACTTCTTTCGACCCACCGATTCACCGGACCAGGACTACGCCACCTTCATGCTGGTCACGATGGGTTCACGCGTTTCCGAGCGTTGCCAAGAACTCATGGCCGAGAATCGCTACACCGACTACCTGATGCTGCACGGCCTCGGGGTAGAGATGGCCGAAGCCCTCGCCGAAATGTGGCACCACCGTATTCGCGAAGAACTCGGTTTCGTCGAGGAAGACGGTCCGACCCTGACGGGACTGTTTCGTCAGCAATACCGGGGTGGTCGCTACTCCTGGGGTTACCCGGCCTGTCCCGACCTCACGGATAACGCCAAGGTGGCCGACCTGCTCGAGGCCGGTCGCATCGGGGTCACCGTCTCCGAAGGTTTTCAGATGCACCCCGAGCAAACCACCGACGCCATCATTTGCCATCACCCGAAATCGAAATACTTCATCGCCTAATGCAAGGAGCCACCATGCGTCGTCTTATCCCTCACGCCCTCTTGTCCGTCCTGACCATCGGCGCCCTCCTGGCCGCCGCGCTCAGCTTCCACAAATAGGATTTAGCGAGCCCGCAGGCTGACCGGCGTCGCGGCGTCGACCGCTTCGCGGGCGTGGTAGCTCGAACGCGTCAGCGGCGAGGACTGCACGTAGGCCAGACCCGCTCGCCGGCCCCGCTCGGCCAAGTCGTCAAATTCATCAGGATGCCACCACCGCGATACCGGGAGGTGCTCACTGGTGGGTCGCAGATATTGACCAATAGTGGCAATAGATACCCCCACCGAGGCCAGGTCGACGAGCGCTTCTTCGACTTCGTCCGCCGTCTCGCCGAGGCCCACCATGAGACCTGATTTGGTGGTCAGTCCGGCCGCGGCTGAACGCGCCAGCACGGTGAGTGAGCGCGCGTAGGCGGCCGAGGGGCGCACGGCCCGCTGCAGACGCGCCACGGTTTCTAGATTGTGGTTCAACACATCGGGCGCGGCGTCAATGATGAGCTGCAACGAGTCCAGATCACCCTTGCAATCACTAATCAGAACTTCCACTTGCGTCGCAGGGCGTCGTTCACGGATGGCGCGAATGGTGTCGGCAATGGCGCCCGCTCCCCCGTCGGCCAAGTCGTCGCGAGCGACGCAGGTAACGACCGCGTGGGCCAAATTCAATCGTTCCACCGCTTCCGCCACGCGACCGGGCTCGGTGGGATCGAGGTCGAAGGGTTTACGCGTGTCAATCAGACAAAACCCACACGCACGGGTGCAACGTTCGCCGTTGACCATGAAGGTCGCAGTCCCCGACGACCAGCATTCAAAAATATTGGGACAACCCGCTTCTTCGCAGACCGTCACCAAGCGCAAATCTTCGGTCAAGGAGCGTAGTGATTGATATTCCTCTCCCATGTGCGCGGGGATGCGCAGCCATTCGGGCTTGCGCTCTCGTAGGGATAGCGACTGGTCCACGTCGACTCCCGCGCGCCGCAGACGACGAATCAGCGGACGTTCCGTACCTGACGTGGCACCCCCGCGATCGACACTGGCCAGACGTGACTGCGTGGAGAGTCGTGAGGTGAGTTCCTCGTCCAGAATCGCCTCCACCTGCGCGAGCGACACCGTGAGCCCGAGACTCTTCAGGCTGGCGACCGGCTTGTCGGGAATCCCACACGGAACGATGGCGGCGAAACCATCGAGGTCGCATTCGACGTTCAGCGCCACGCCGTGCAAGGTGCGACGGCGCCCCGAGCGATCGCGTTCGGTGCGCACCCCCACCGCGGCGATCTTGGCGGGAGTGCCGTCGAGATGCGCCCACACACCGGGATAGTCGTCCAACCGGCCCACCCGACCCAACAGGCGCTCCACGTCGACGCGGGCCACCGTGGCCATGACGGCGTCTTCGAGTTGGTGGACGTGGAGACGCCCCGACGCCGGATCATCGGGAACGCTCACGATGGCCCAGGCCACCAATTGGCCCGGCCCGTGATAGGTCACGTCACCGCCACGGTCCGCGTCCACCACCACGGCGTCCAGCGAGGCCGGCGGCACCACGAAGCTTTCCGCATTCGCGCGAATTCCCCGGGTATAGGTCGGGGGGTGCTCCATGATAAAGAGATAGTCGTCCACCGCGTTCAGCACGGCGTGTTGCAAGTCATTGGCTTCGGCAAAACTGACGCGCCCGAGATGGCGGCGCCGCAGCATTAGCGCTCGGACTCGATAGCTACTGACTGAAGAATTTCTCCGACCCGCTCACAGTAGGCAGCCGCCAGAGCGGCGTCGACGACACGGTGGTCAAAGGTCACTCCCACGACGACGCGCCGACCCACCACAATGCTGGGGCGACCATCAATGATCTGCACCACCGGCACGTGTCGCGCAGCGCCAAAGCTCACCACCGCGGTCTGACCCGGCAGTAGGGCGGGGACGGTGAGAACGGTGGTCGTTGACGGAGCCGACTGAATAGAGAAAGTTCCCCCCATGAGGTCATCGGTCGTGAGTTGCCTGGTCGCTACACGCTCGTCCACGTCGTGCAAGCGACGCACGAAGGCGTGCAGCGCTAATGACGCGGCCGCGTGCACCACGGGAACCACCACGCCCGCACCATCCACGTCGCGGATGAAGCCGGGGTTAATCGAAAGGCTCTGCACCACGAATTCTTGATCGAAGGAGGCATTCAGCATCGGGAAGTCAGCCATGGCGCGCACGGCCGCGAGAGACAACACGGCTTCGTCGGTGATCACCAAACCGTCGCGGGTCTCACGGCCCAGAGCGTCCACGAGATCGAGCAGGGAGGCGTCGACCTCCACGGCTACGAAGCCCTGCGGTGTGGCGTTCGCCACCACGCTGAGATGCTCGGCCATGCGACGCTGCGAGTTACTCAAAGGAACAGCGATTTCCCCACTCGGGCCACGCAACACGGCCGACTCGGCGTCGCGGCGCGTAATGGACCCACCCGGACCCGTTCCGTTCACCGTGCGAGGATCAATTCCACCATCACTCAAGACGCGGCGGACCACCGGCGAGAGGACCACTCCGGACGCGAGCGAACCGACGGGAGCCGGTGACTCTTTCGCCACGGACGTCGGGGCACTCGCCGCCGGCGCATCATTCGCGGGAGCGGCTGCCACTGCGGGGGCTGCGCCCGTGCTCTCGCCGATCACCGCGACCACGCCGCCGACATCAACCGTGTCACCCTCGGCGACCACGATCTTCAGCAGTACGCCCGCTTCGGGGGACGGCATTTCCGAGTCGACTTTGTCAGTCGAAATTTCGTAGAGGGGCTCGTCACGTTCGACGAAATCACCCACTTGCTTCATCCAGCGCGTGACGATTCCCTCGGTCACCGATTCGCCGAGTGAGGGAAGAATGACGTTAGCCAACGTGAATACCTCGACCCGCCAATGCGAGCAAGGTTTCGCCGAAGGTTTCCGACAAGCTGGGATGCGGCTGAATCAGCATGGCGGCTTCTTCGGCCGTCGCTTCCCAGTTCACCGCGTAGTACCCGGCACCGAGCTGCTCGGTCACCCACGGTCCCGCCATGTGCACGCCCAAAATTTGACCCGCCGTACCGTCGGCACGCTTTTCGGCAATCACCTTGACGGTGCCGACGGTGTCACCGATGATCTGCGCACGACCGTTTCCACCAAAAGGGTCCTTCTTCACAACCACGTCGTAACCGCGCTCTTTGGCGGCGGCTTCGGTGAGGCCACAAAAAGCCACTTCGGGGTTGGAATAGATGGCCCAGGGGACGCGTTCGTAGTTCACGGGCGTCACGGGCTCGCCCAGAATCGTCTTGATGGCCACCACTGCTTCGGCGAAGCCCACGTGGGCCAGCTGCGGCGTGCCGGCGACTACGTCACCGACGGCAAAGACGCGGGGATTGGCGGTGCGCATGTAGCCGTCAGCCACGACAAAACCTCGCTCGTTGATTTCTACCCCGGTTCCTTCGGACATGAGATCGTCGGTACGGGGTCGGCGTCCCACGGAGACCACGATCATGTCGACTTCGAGGTCGTCGCTGCCGTCGAGGTGCACGGTGGTGGCGGTGCGCTTCTTGTTGGGCGTGTGGCCGGTCAAGGTCACGCCGGTGCGAATCTCCATGCCGCGCTTCTTAAAGGCACGTTCGACCACCGCGACCACGTCTTTGTCGCAGCCGGTCAGAATCGACGGCATGCTTTCGAGCACGGTGACCGAGCTACCCATGTCCACCAGCATCGAAGCGAATTCGCAACCGATGGCCCCGCCACCGATGACGGCGGCTCGTTCGGGCAGAGAGGTGAGATCGAGGAATTCGTCCGAGGTGACCACCAGCGTGCCGTCCACGTCAAAACCCGGAATGGTGCGCGGTACCGAGCCCGACGCCAAAATGACGTGCTGGGCGGTGATGGTAGATCCCGCATCCGCTCCGTCAGTAAGACTTACGCTGAGATCACTCTCTAAGCGACCGGTACCTTCGAGCACCGTGACTTTGCGACCCTTCAAAAGACCGGTCAGACCCGTGAACATGGTGGTGACGACGGAGTTCTTGCGGGCTTGGCTCACCGCGAAGTCGCTCGTGGTCGTGCCGGTGCGGAATCCGAATTCGCTGGCGTGCTCCAAGGTGCGACGAACATGAGCGGTTTCTAGGAATTCCTTGGCGGGAATGCAGCCACGGTGCAGGCAGGTGCCACCCACCTTGTCGCGTTCCACCAGAACCACCGTGAGTCCCGCGGCGGCGGCGTAGAGCGCGGCGGCGTAGCCACCAGGACCCCCACCGATGATCACTACGTCACAGTCATGGGAGGCCACGATGCTTCCTTTCGCCGAGCGGTACTACGTGAACGTTGTAAATCTTACCGATTTACGGGCGTCCCTCATTCGCTCGGACTGCGTCGCCGGCCCGCTTGTTGGTCCGCCGCCTCGGTCGCCAACAGGTCGACGAGGTCGTTCATGCGATCACCCGAATGTCCTTTGACCCAGGTAAAGGTCACGCGGCGCTCGGTGCTCAGGGCTAAGGGAATGAGTATCTCCCAGAGGTCACGATTGGCCACGGGCTCGCCCTTGGAGTTCTTCCATCCGCGCCGTAGCCAACCTTTGTGCCAGGAGTCGTGGAAACACTTCACCACGTAATTGGAATCACTCACAATTTCGATGTCGTCGAGGGGGAAAGTTGTCAACGCGTCAATGACGGCGTAGACCTCCATGCGCTGGTTGGTGGTGTGCTCGGCGTGACCGGCGGCGTAATGGCTGCCGTTCTCCGCCCACGCCCACCCGCCGGGTCCGGGATTGCCACGACAGGAGCCGTCGGTATAGATCTTCAAGCTCATGTCCGGGTCGTCCAGGCGTCCGGGTCAGAGGTGAACTGCGTGACGGCCGCGGGAAGGTGGCCCTGCGCGATGTCGTCCAATGTCACGTGTTCGAGAACTTCACGCAGCGCGGCCCGCACCGCGACCCAGACATCACGCAGCAGCGAGGCCGCACCGTCATATTCCAAGGTCTCCGGTCGCATGCCGCGCACCCCGGCCATGGGCCCACTGAGGGCTCGCAGCACATCAGCGATGGTGATCTCATTGGCTGGTCGCGCCAGACGGAAACCCCCACCGCTCCCACGCTGCGAGTGAACGATTTCGCCGCGACGCAATTCGCTCATAATGGACGAAAGAAATTTGGTGGGGAGATGCTGTTCGGCCGCCAGGATGTCGGTGCTCACCGAATCAGAGCTTTGGGCCAAGGTCAGCAACGCTCGAATCGCGTAGTCGGCCTTGGCGGGAATCTGCATGCGTCCATTCTGCCCTACGCATGGTCGACCTAAGGTGTCTGAGGTGTTCGACGACTTCGCCCGACGAAATCTCTATCTCTGCACGGGTCTGCGTGACGACATGGCCACTTTTCTTCCCTCCGTGTTGCGTGGAGGAGTGGACATCGTTCAATTGCGAGAGAAAATTAGTCCCCCGCACGAGCAGGTCGACGCCGCCCGCGAGATGCAGGCCATCTGTCGCGATTTTGGTGTCCCTTTTATTATCAATGATTCACCGGAACTGGCCTTTGACCTCGGCGCGGATGGGGTCCACGTCGGCCAAGACGACGTGTCGGTGGCACGTTGTCGCCAATTGCTCGGACCACACGCAGTAGTGGGCCTGTCCACGCACAGCGATCCCGAGTTTGACCTGGCGATGACCATGGCCGCTACCTATCTGTCCGCGGGGCCTATTGAAGCCACTCCCACCAAGCCGGGACGCGCCGGGACGGGTGAAGCCTTCGCGCTCGGAGCCGCGGCTCGCTCTCCCCAGCCGGTCTTCGTCACGGGAGGCGTCACTCCTCAGCGCATCGAGGAGCTGCGCCCACGGGGGCTCTCACATTTCGTGGTGGTTCGCTACCTCACCGAGGCCGCAGACCCTTTTGCGGCAGCGAGCGCCTTGCGCGCGGCACTCCACGACGACTAACGGTGTCGGTCTAACCAGCCGAGCAAAGTAGCGACCATGCGTGGATCAGCGCGCAACGCGTGTCCGGCGCTTTGAATAATGCGGAGTTCGGCGCGACCATCCGCGGCGGCGACGAGTTCGCGCGCTTCGCTCACGTTGACCTCGTGGTCATCGGTACCGTGGCCCACCAAGAGGCGGCGAGGAACCACGGCCGCGGCCGCGGCGAGCACGTCCAGGGCCGCAAAATCACGATCGAGTTCTTCGGCGGTGGGGAGATCCACGGCCGGATCGACCACACCCGCGGTGACTAAGGCCTGGCGAAACACCGCCGCGTCACCCATCCAGCGATCAAGGTGCGCGGGAGTAGCGAAGGTGGCCACCCCCCTGATGCGTTCGTCAACGGCAGCCTGCAGCAAGGACAAGGATCCCCCAAAACCAAACGCGGCGACCGACAAACGTCGCTCACTCGACGCCACGCGTTCGAGCAGAGCCTCGAAGTCCTGGCGCCACTGACCGAGCGAGAAGGTTCCCGTCGATCCACCCACTCCCGAGAAGGTGCCCGTGGCGACCATCCAACCGGATTCGTTCGAGAGGTGTTCTGCGAGTTCTGGCAAGAGACCCGCGGCGTGACGACCCATGCCGGCTTGACGGGGGAGTCCGTGCACCAAGAGGAGCACATGATCGTTAACCGGACGGCTGGCGGCCGTCGCGATGCGGAGGTCTAATACCGACGGCCCGCTCGTCAACTGTTCGTGGACGAGCACGGAGTATTAAATGCCCAACTTCTCGGCCAGCAACTCGCGGTGGTAGGCGGGGTCGCCCAGCATCAACTCGGAACTCTTCGCGCGCTTGAAGTACAGGTGCGCGTGGTGTTCCCAGGTGAATCCAATGCCACCGTGAATCTGAATGTTTTCAGCCGCGGCGTGGAAGTAGGCCTCGGAGCAGTAGGACTTCGCCAAGGACGCAGCGATAGCCAGTTCTTCGTTGTCCTCTTGCGCAGCCCAGGCGGCGTAGTAGGCAGCGGACTTCGCGGACTCAACTTCGAGCAGCATGTCGGCGCACTTGTGCTTGATGGCCTGGAAGGAACCAATGGGGCGACCAAACTGCACGCGATTCTTGGCGTATTCCACGGCATTGTTCAACACGCGCTGGGCGCCACCGACTTGCTCGGCAGCCAAGGCGGCGGCGGCAATCTGCAAAGTCTTGGTGATGCCCGCGGTGGCGGCGCCATCGACGGAGATCAAGGTCGCGGGCGTGTTGGCAAATTCCAACTTGCTCTGCTTGCGGGTTTGATCCATGGTGGGAAGCCAGGTGGTGGTAAGACCAGCGGCCCCCTGGTCCACGGCGAAGAGCGAGACGCCCTTGTCGGTCGTGGCGGTCACCAGAATCAGTGAAGCCGTCGAGCCATCGACGACGTAGTTCTTCACGCCGTTCAGGGTGAATGCGTCACCCGATCCGGAAGCGGTCACGCCGGTGTCGCTGACGTTCCAGCTTCCCGCGTTGTTGGTGAGCGCGAGAGTGGCGATCGTGTCGCCGGCGGCGATGCCCGGCAAGTACTTCGCCTTGGCCGCGTCAGTGGCGGTGGTCAAGAGGGCGTTGGACGCGAGGGCAACGGTGGCGAAATACGGCGAGCACAGCAGGGCGGCACCCATTTCTTCGAAGACCACGTAGAGCTCGACGGGGCCGAAGCCCTGGCCACCAAATTCTTCGGGGATGCCGAGACCTTGAAGGGCGAGTTCATTGGCCATCTGTGACCACACGGCGGGGTCGTAACCATCTTCGGTCGCCATCAGTCGACGAACGTCAGTTTCCGATGACTTCTCATCCAAAAAGCGCTTGACCATCTTGCGCAGTTCATCTTGCTCGTCGCTGAATCCAAAGTTCATGGGGTTCCTCTTCGCTCGGTGGCCCCTCGGCGGGCGGACCACGACTATGTGAGATTAGCCAATTTTTCGAAGGGCGATTCGTGGCAAGGTGGGGGGGTGGAAAACGTCGATTTAGTCTGGTCCAATGCGCAGGCCGAAGTCCACCGTTTTGTGGTGGGGCCGGTAGCCAACAACGTCTACGTGGTGCGCTGTCGCAGTACCGGCGAGGCGACCCTGATTGATGCCGCCAACGAGCACGAACGCCTTCTGCGGGTGGCGACCCAGCTGGGGGTGACTTCGGTTCTCGAAACCCACGGTCACTGGGATCACGTGGGGGCCGTCACCGAGGTCAGGGCAGCGGGAATTGGGGTCTGGGTCCGCAGCGAGGACGCCCACCTGCTCCCTAGCTACGACCATCTCCTCGAGGATGACGACAGTTTTTCGGTGGGACGACTGCGTCTGAGCACTATTCACACTCCGGGGCACACCCCCGGGTCAATTTGCTTCGCCCTCAACGACACTCCTGTTCTTTTCACCGGCGACACCCTCTTTCCGGGAGGTCCGGGCAACGCCACCTTTGAGGGCGGCGACTTTACGACCATTATTCGCAGTATCGATGATCGACTCTTTCGCCCCTTCGTGGCCGACACCCTGATATTCCCCGGTCACGGTGATAGCTCCACTATCGGCGCCGAGCGGCCTCATCTCGATGAGTGGGTGGCCCGAGGTTGGTGACCGGTCCGTGTTTTCTCATACGTCGGTAGGATGAACTCATGACTACTCCCCTCCTCGAACTCGTCGACGTCCATGCCACGGCTGACGGCAACGAGATTTTGAAGGGTCTCTCGCTGCGCATCTTTGAAGGTGAAGTCCACGCCATCATGGGCCCCAACGGTGCCGGAAAATCCACCCTGGCCAACGTAATTATGGGCCATCCCGGCTACCAGATCACTGCCGGGGAGATATATCTTCGCGGCCAAGCCCTGTCTGCGTGGAGCCCGGACGAGCGTGCTCGTCAGGGAATTTTTCTGGCCTTTCAATACCCCGAGTCCATCAGTGGCGTATCGGTGATCCAATTTCTCCGTCAGGCCATCGCCGCACGCAAAAATTTCGAAGAGCTCAGCGTCTTGGAAGTCCGTCTCGATCTCATGGAATGGATGGATCGCCTCGGTATGGATCCCGCCTTCGCCGAGCGCCACCTGAACGATGGCTTTTCTGGCGGTGAGCGTAAGCGCAACGAAGTTCTCCAGATGGCCCTTCTTGACCCGGAAGTTGCCGTACTCGACGAAACTGATTCGGGCTTGGACATTGACGCGCTGCGCGTGGTTGCTCGTGGGGTGCGCACCGTTCGCGAAGCACGTCCGCACATGGGCACCATTGTGGTAACGCACTACGTCAAATTGCTCGAAGAGCTCGTCCCCGACCACGTCCACGTCCTGGTCGATGGCCGCATCGTTCAATCAGGCGGCGTGGAGCTCGCCACCGTCATTGAAACCTCGGGCTACGACGCCTTTCGAACGGTCCCTGCGTGAGCGGATACGACCCGGCCCTCGTGCGAGCCGACTTTCCCCTGCTCGGCAGGGTTATTCACGATCATCCCATCGCCTATCTCGATAGCGGGGCTACGTCGATCTCTCCCGCGAGCGTCATCACGGCGATGTCGCACTATTACGAAAATTCCCACGCCAACGTCCACCGCGCCGTCTACGTGACCGCCGAAGAAGCTACCGCCACCTACGAAGGGGCTCGACGTCGCGTCGGACGCTTTATTGGTGCACCCCATCCGGATGAAGAAGTGGTCTTTACCAAAAACGCCACGGAAGCCTTCAATCTCTTCGTCAAATCATGGGGGGCCTCGCAGCTTCGTCCCGGTGACGTCGTCGTGTTGAGCGAGATGGAACACCACGCCAACATCGTGCCGTGGTTTCAATTGCGCGATCAGATCGGAATTGAAATACGATTTATTCCGGTCAGCGACGACTTCCGTCTGGATCTCTCCGGGCTCGACGAATTACTCGTCGGCGCCAAGGTCGTCAGCGTGACCGGCATGTCGAACGTGCTCGGCACCATCAACCCCGTCCGCGAACTCGCGGACCGCGCGCACGCGGTGGGGGCCATTTTGGTGGTCGACGCCGCACAATCGGTTGCCCATTCGGTCACCAACGTGGTGGAAATGGGAGCGGACGCCATCATGTTTTCCGCGCACAAGATGCTGGGACCCACGGGGCTCGGCGTCTTGTGGGTGCGGCGAGAAATTCTTTCGGCGATGCCCCCTTTTCTCGGTGGAGGCGGAATGATTGCCGACGTCACCCTGGAGGGCTTCACGGCCGCATCGGGTGTCACGAGATTCGAAGCCGGCACCCCACCCATCGCCGAAGCTGCCGGTCTCAGCGCCGCGGTTGATTATCTCGAAAAGCTCGGTATGGCGGCCATTGCCGATCACGAGGCGCAACTCACCGGACACACCCTGGAGCGTCTGGCTACGGAGTTCGCTGGACGTGTCCGCATTCTCGGACCGTCCACGCTGGAGAAACGTGGGGGCGTGATTTCTCTCGACGTCGAGGGCGTCCACCCTCATGACCTCGCTCAAGTTCTCGACCAATTTGGGGTGTGCGTTCGTCCCGGGCACCACTGCGCCAAGCCCCTCATGCGGCGCTTCGGCGTGGTGGCCACGGCTCGCGTGAGTTTTGGCCCCTACTCCACTCTCGGCGACCTCGACGCTCTCTTCGACGGTCTGCATCATGCCGTGGGAGTCTTTGGATAATCATGGCCGGAATGGAAGACCTCTACAAAGAGATCATCATGGATCACTATCGTTCCCCGCGTAATCGCGGGGAACTGCTCTCACCTCCGGCAACACGCACCGAAGGCTTTAACCCTCTGTGTGGCGACGAAATTGTGGTGTACCTCATCGTGGACGACGGCGTATTGACGGATATAAAAATGACCGGTCAGGGATGCTCGATTTCCCAAGCGTCGGCGTCACTCATGTCCGCCGCCGTGAAGGGTAAGCCTCTCAGCGATGTGCGTGAGCGAATCGATACCTTTAAGGCCTTGATGACCGTGCACGAAGCCGCTCTTGACGGCGAGGCGAGCGACGCCGTCGACCTTCGTCGTCTCGGGGAACTCGCCGCCTTGCAGGGAGTAGTCAAATTTCCGGTGCGCATCAAGTGCGCCACCTTGGCCTGGAACACCCTCATTCAGGGGCTGGAAGAAATTTCCCCGACCTAGCAGGCCATGGGATTAAAGAATTCGCTGACGTCCGCGGCGGCGGTCGGAACGGTAGCGGGATTACCGGGCTTGAGCGGGTGACCCGGCGTGGCCTTCGGTGGGGCAATCGTCGGTGGCATAAATGGCTGGTGATCGAGACCAATCGGCAGCAGAGTAGGCGTCGTTAATTGACTGCCGAAAATACTGACGAGGAGTTCCTGCGCCTGCGGCTCTTGTTCCACGAGTGAGTCCCCCACGTAGGGGACGTTTCCCGCGCTGACGTAGGGCAAGGTGTAGGTCTGAAATTTTGGCCCCGATACGCCGTGGAAGGTCATCGCCATGCCAATCAACTGACCGAGACTCAAGCGTGAGTCGATTACCAGACCCTCAGGAATCTTGCTCAAGGCGCTGGCTAATACCACCGGGTTGTACTGCTTCTTGGCCTGCGTGACCATGCCGCGGATGAATTGGTCCTGTCGTTGGATACGGCTGATGTCACTCAAACCATCGCTGTGCCACGCACCTTGGTAGAAGTACTCAAAGTGCCGGCTCCGTGCGACCGCCAAGGCCTGAAATCCCGATACCAATTGACAACCGGGGTGGGTGATGGTGAGCCCCGACCAGGCGTCACGAGAGGGATAGGGGAAGTTCAAATACACGCCGCCCAAAGCTTCGGCGATATTCATGACTCCCGCAAAACCGACCTGCACGACGTAGTTGATCGGAATGCCGAACGTTTTCTGGATGGTCTGGACGAGAAGGTCGGGACCTTGAAAATACGTGGCGTTGATTTTCCCCAAGTGATTCTGAAAATACGCGGCGGCGGCCGGAAGAAGTTGCACCACCAAGTCGCGGGGAATCGAGATCACTTGCACGGTGCCGTTGGACGGAATGAAGTGCATAATTTTGATCACGTCCGAGCGCTGGCCTGAGGTGAGACCGGAACTCGCTCCGGTCTGAGCGGCCACCGCACCGCTGAGTCCCGCGCGTGAATCCGAGCCGATGTCGAGAACGTTGAAGGGTTGTCCCGGGATAACGGGGGTATCCGCGTTTACCGTAATTTTCTGAATCCGGTCATAGATGACGCGCGTATAGATGTAGCTTCCGCCGATTACCCCTCCGGCGAGAACGGCACAGGTAATCGCCACGATAGCCACCACGCGCCGATTGACCCGAAACGGCAACCGAGAGGTACCCGGTCGCGTCGTGGATCGACGACTCGATCTTTTAACACCGTTACGTTTGTCGATGGCCTCGCCTAAGTCCACCAGTCGCTGCTCGTTAGCCAAACGACCAGATTCTTTAGATCGTGGCGCGGCATGGCGTCGTCGCTGGTCGCGTGAATTAGGCATTAGTGCAATTTACCTTGAGGGTCGAACAAGCGTCGTCGTCTTAGAGGAAAATTATTTTTGTCGGAACGGTTCGTAGCCGTCACGCTCGAGAACTTCCACGAGCTCGGGCCCGCCACTGGTGACGATGCGGCCATCCGACATCACGTGAATGACGTCGGGGGTGAGTTCCTGGAGCAAACGTCGGAAGTGAGTAATCGCGAGGACACCCAAATCCCACTCCGTGGTGGCTTCTTGCAGTCGGCGAGCGACCATGCCGAGGGCGTCCACGTCGAGCCCCGAGTCAATTTCATCCAGAATCGCCACGTGCGGTCGGAGCACGCCCAATTGAACAATTTCCGCGCGCTTGCGCTCGCCACCAGACAAGTCCACGTTCACGAAACGCTCCAGAATGGAATCTGGTAGGCCCACGGCTTGCGCCTCGCGCCGAATGTCATTCGCCACTCGCTGCGGATCCGCACCGGCGGCGATCAGCATGTCGGAAGGACGAACTCCCGGAACTTCCATGGGTTGTTGCAGCGCGAGAAATAGGCCCGCCCGCACTCGTTCCCACGGAGCGATGTGCAGCAGCTCGACCCCGTCGAGGGTGGCGGAACCCGAGGTCACGTGGTATCCCGGTCGCCCGGTCAGGGCGTGGGCCAGTGTGGACTTGCCAGATCCATTTGGTCCCATCACTACGTGCACTTCACCCGACGACACGGTAAGGGAGAGGCCCTTGAGAATTTCTTTGTCCCCCACACTCACGTGCAGGTCGGTGATGACGAGATGGTGACTCACGGGAGTTCCACTTCTACCTGGCCATTAACGACCGTGACGCGATAGGTAGCTACCTTCTGAGTAGCCGGAAACGATACGGGCAGGCCAGTCACGAGGTCGAACTGCGCCCCGTGGCGCTCACACTCGATCTCGCGACGTTCCACGTTCACTTCACCTTCCGAAAGGGGGAAGTCCTCATGCGAGCAGCGGTCGTCGAGAACGTAAAAGTCTTCGCCCAGGCGAACTACGACCAAGGTTCGTTGGCCGATAGCTACCTTCGTCGCGGCACCAGCGACGAAGTCGCTCACTGGTCCAAGGAGCGTGGTGGTGGTCATACGCCCACCTTCGCGATGACGTCCCTGACGTCGCTCGCTACCAAGTCGGCCACGGCCTGTGGGAGTGAGACGGTCATTTCGTTAAAGAAGCCCTGCACCAAGAGGCGTTGGGCGTCTTCCGGCGGCACACCGCGCGACTCTAAGTACCAAATTTGCAGTTCGTCCAATGGGCCCACGCTGGATGCGTGTGCGCAGACCACGTCGTTTTCGCGAATATCGAGGTTCGGAACCGTGTCGGCGTGTGCGTCGGGTGACAGGAGGAGATTGACATTGGTCTGGCGTGCATCCGTGCGTCGCGCACCGTTTTCGATTTCGATCAGTCCGGTATAGACCGAGCGCGAACGCTCCGCCACGGCGCCCTTGGACAAGAGGGTGGAGTTCGTTCGTCCGACGCGGTGATTCTGGTGCGTACGGAAATCGTGCACTTGATCACCGGAGCCGAGGAAGGTGGTGTGCAGCACGTTGGAGGCACCGGCGCCGAGAAACTCGGCGTCATTGCGGGCGCGGTTGTAACGAGCGCCCAAACCCACGATGGCTTGGTGCACGCGAGCATCACGTTCGAGAAATGACGTCGTACGCGCGACGTGCCACGCCGAATTAGCCAAACGCTGAAAAGTGGAGATGCGTAATTCGCCATTCGCCGCGACGAAGAATTCGCTGAGCGGCACGACCAGCGCGTCGGCGCCGCCGACGTAGAACTCCATAATGTTGACGCGAGACCCACCACCCACGCTCACGCGAAGATTGAGAAAAGTCGAGCTCGACACCACGTCGTGAATAATCACGATCGGACGGTCGACGTCCACTTGGTTGGTGACGTCAATGTCCAAGGTGTGCGGAGCGAGCGCGCCGGACATCAAGGCGAAGGCGTCGTCGTGGTAGCGAGCAGCGAAGCTCTGTCCACCCCGTGATTCTCCGGCCGCAGTACTCGTGACGCTCACGCCGGTCAGGGCGCCGGTGACGTCGGTGAGTTGCCCGTTGTGCGTGCGAATCACCATGCCCGCGACCGCGACGGCGGGGCGTAGTTCGACGGGAATGTCGCGCGAGGTGGGCTCGGAGTTCACGCGATAGGGCTCGAGTGAAAATGAACTCAATGGGGCGTATCGCCAGACTTCGTCAGAAGTGGTGGGCAAGCCGACTGTCTCGAAGGCGCGCCAGAGTTCCCGACGAGAATCATCGGGCGAAAGGGTGACAAAGTCAGTTGTTGCTTCAAGGAATGTGGTCATAAGTGAACCACGACCATGCTACCGGCGACGCCAAGAAAAGTGCCCCCTGACCTGTAATCTCAAGGAAACAACAAAGGGGTCCCATGCCGTTCCAATCAGATGTCGTCACTCTCGAAGTAACCGGGCACATTGCGACGATTTGGCTCGACCGACCCGATCAGCGAAACGCCATGGGTAGTGCCCTGTGGACCGGACTGACCGACGTCGCCGCCGCCATCAATAATGACCGCTCGATACGCTGCGCGGTCCTGGCGGCCAAGGGGCGTGACTTCACGGTGGGTCTGGACCTGAAGGAAGTGGGTGCCAACCTGGCGGGTGGTGGATCATCGTCGGGTGACTCGCGAGCAGTCGCGAACCACAAGACCTACCAACACATCCGCGAGCTTCAAGACGCCGTGACCGCCATCGCCCAGATTCGCGTGCCCGTCATTGCCGCAGTGCACGGCTACTGCCTCGGTGGTGGGGTGGATCTCATCTCGGCCTGCGACATCCGCTTCGCCGCCGACGACGCCATCTTTTCCATTCGCGAGGCCAAGATTGCCATCGTCGCTGACCTGGGAACCCTGCAGCGACTTCCTCGCCTCATCGGTGCCGGACACGTCGCTGAATTGGCCTATACCGCTCGCGACTTCTCGGCGACCTACGCCGAGAAGATTGGTCTCTTGAACGGCGTTACCGGCAAGGGCGCCGACAAGGTACTAGCACGCGCTATGGAAGTAGCCGCCGAGATTGCCGCCAATCCGCCACTTGCCGTGCAGGGGACGAAAGCGGTGTTGTCCTACAACGACGGCCACACGGTGCACGAAGGTTTGGAATACGTAGCTACGCACAACACGGCCTACCTGCAGACGAATGATCTGACCGAGGCGATGATGGCCTTCATGGAACGACGACCGGGGAACTTCACCGGTAACTAACGCCGCCAGAATCTCCACCGCGAGGACCCGCGGGCTTGGGTCTGTTTTTCTAACTGTGCACGTCGCTCCGTGAACGCGGCGGGCGCGATGGCATTGACTATTTCCGCAGCGGCCGCGAGCACGTCCGAGCGGTCGTCGGGTGACGGTGTCGGTGGAGATTCGACGGGTCGATCAACCAGGGTTCCGTGGTGCCAGCCCACGTCAGCAAACCGTTTTTCGTAGGTGATGCACTCCGCCGGACAGCTCCACGGTTGGTCGGGGGCATTGCCCAAGACGCAAAAACGTGCCACTTCGCCCGAAGGATAGGTCCGACTCTGAAAATGTTTGCATTCTTCGCGCATGCCCATACTTCCATCGTGTCACGTTCACACCTGAGTACGCTACGCAGGTGACCGAAAACACCTTCCGCCTCGACCACCGCACCTTGTCCAAGCAGGAAATCAACGAAGTGGCCGTGGTGGCCTCACGCGCCTTTTACACCGACCCCTTCTTTCGGTTTCTGTCACCGAAGGCCTACCTGCGCAGTCGCGGTGTCACCTTGTTCTTTCGTGCCAACCTGCGCCATTGGGCAGGTGGACACATCGTGACCGTGCGCAACCAGAGCGATCACATTGTCGGGGCGGCCGCGTGGCTACCCCCCGGGGCGTACCCGCAAGGTGTGGGCGCGCAGCTAGCGCAGGTGCCCGGCACGATTCGCGCTCTCTACCGACGTCTCGCGGCCCTCTCTTTGGGGACTTCGTTTCTGAACGCCATCGCCAAGAAGCACCCCCACGAACCGCACTGGTATCTCTTCTTACTGGTCACCGATCCGGAATACCAGCGACGAGGAATCGGCTCGCTCTTAATGAACGACGCCCTGCCTCGGATTGACGCCGACGGCGTCATCGCCTATTTGGAAACGCAAAAAGAAGACAACCTCGCCTACTACCGGCGATTCGGCTTTGATGTGGTGACGACTTTGACGCCCGTGGAAAACGGACCACCGCTCTACGCAATGCAACGACCCAGTCGTTAGCCGATGGAGCCTTCCATCTGGAGCTCAATCAAACGACTCCACTCCACGGCGTATTCCATGGGGAGAGTGCGGGTGACGGGTTCGATGAATCCGTTGACGATCATTCCCATGGCCTGCGCCTCGGTCAATCCACGACTCATCAGATAGAAGAGCTGGTCGTCACCAATCTTAGAAACGGTGGCTTCGTGGCCGATGGAGGAGTCCTGCTCGCCCACTTCCATGTAGGGCTTTGTCTCGGAAATCGATCGATCGTCGAGAATCAACGCGTCGCAGCGCACGAAGGATTTCGCACCCTTAGCACCCTCTTCGACTTTGACCAAACCGCGGTAGGTCGTTTGACCACCGTCTTTGGAGATGGACTTCGAGATGATGGTCGACGTGGTTTCCGGTGCGCAGTGCACCATCTTCGCCCCGGCGTCTTGCACCTGACCGGGTCCGGCGTAGGCGACGGAGAGAACTTCGCCGGAGGCCTTAGGACCCATGAGATACACCGAGGGGTACTTCATGGTCAAACGCGAACCAATGTTGCCGTCAATCCACTCGACGTGAGCTTCGGCTTCGGCGCGTGCACGCTTGGTCACCAAGTTGTACACGTTGTTCGACCAGTTTTGAATGGTGGTGTAGGTAATGCGTGATCCGGGAAGAGCAATCAGTTCGACCACCGCCGAGTGCAGCGAATCGGTGGAATACACGGGAGCCGAGCAGCCTTCGACGTAGTGCACTTGGCTACCCTCGTCGGCAATGATGAGCGTGCGTTCGAACTGTCCCATGTTTTCGGTGTTGATGCGAAAGTACGCCTGCAGCGGTTGGTCCAGGGCTACGCCCGGCGGAACATAAATAAAGGAACCGCCCGACCACACCGCGGAGTTCAACGCGGCGAACTTGTTGTCGTTCGGCGGAATGACGGTGCCGAAATACTTACGCACCAGATCGGGGTACTCGCGCACCGCGGTGTCCATGTCGCAAAACAACACCCCGAGGCGTTCGAGGTCTTCACGATTGCGGTGAAAGACCACTTCAGATTCGTACTGCGCGGTGACGCCGGCGAGGTACTTACGCTCGGCTTCCGGAATGCCCAGACGCTCGTAGGTATTCTTGATCGCGTCGGGAAGGTCTTCCCACTTATCCACTTGGTTTTCGGTGGGCTTGATGTAGTAATAAATGTCGTTGAAGTCGAGGTCCGGCATGCGCTCGGCGAACCAGGGCAGCATGGGCTTCTTTTCGAAACGCTTCAGGGCATTGAGGCGAAAGTCACGCATCCACTGCGGCTCTTTTTTGATGTCGCTCATCTCGCGGACGATGGCTTCGTTAATACCCTTTTTGGGCTTGAAGACGGGAGCCATTTCGTCGCTCCAACCGAGCTGGTAACGACTGAAGTCCAAGTTTTCTATAGCCACAACGGTTCCCTCTGTAGTTACACCTATCTAGATAGTACTAACTCCCCACCCGTACGTGCCGGACAAAATGGTGGCAGAGTGGCTCGGTGATTACTCCACCGAAACTGACCGCCCGTCCGCACGAACTCACCCATCACGGTGACACCCGTATCGACCCCTACTACTGGGTCATGGACAAGGAGAACCCCGAGGTCATTGATCACCTCACGGCCGAAAACGAATTCCTGACGTCAGCCCTGTCCCATTTGGAGCCCACCACGGAACTCATTTATGAGGAGATCAAGGGTCGCATCGAAGAAACGGACACCTCGGTGCCCACGCGACGTGGTGGCTGGTGGATATTTGAACGCACGACCGAAGGTCAAAATTACCCCATTGTCTGTCGCGTACCCGTGGGCGACGACCTGACGACCCCTCCCCACATTGTCCCCGGGGTGGCGCTCGCGAATGAGCAGATCATTATCGACGAAAATCTCGAAGCGGGCGACAGCGACTTCTTCTCGGTGGGCGTCCTCGCTCTCAGTGACGATGATCGCTGGGTGGCCGTGGGGACGGACTTCGAAGGCGGCGAGCAGCACCGCGTGACCTTTCGCCCCTTGGACGGTCAAGAGGGCGTCGACGACGTCCTCGACAATGTGCACTACGGATTCGCCTGGGCGAGTGACTCTCGCCACGTCTTCTACACGCGAGCCGATGATGCCTGGCGCTCTTGGCAGGTCTGGCGCCACGAACTCGGCACGTCGGCCGAACAGGACGTGTTGGTCCTGCAGGAAGACGATGCCCAGTACAACGTGGACGTGTCGCGTAGTCGTGACCGAGAAATTATCTTCATTACCTCGTCGTCCAAAATCACGACCGAGTGCTCCTTTATTCCCAGCAACAACCCGACCGCGACTCCGACCATATTTGAGGAGCGACGACACGGTATCGAATACGGCATCGACCAATACCGCCACGACGATGGCTCCCTGTGGTGGTTGAAGGTAACGAACGAAGAGGCCACCAACTTTCGCCTCGTGGTGCGTCGCGACGACGAACAGAACTGGCGTCCGGTTATCGCCGAACGTTCGGAGAGCCGCCTCGACGATGTCGAAATTTTCGCGGGCTTTCTCGCCGTGGCCGAACGGCACGACGGGGCCGCGGCCGTACGCATTGTGCCCCTCGGACAGGGAGACGATCCCTTTGCCGGTGATCTCTTCGCCCACTCGTACCTCGTGCCAACCGAGGTTGCGCCGTCCACGGTCACCATGGGTGCGAATCTCAACGTCGACACCACTCACCTCCGCATTCACGTCGCGTCACTCATCACTCCCAGCACGGTCGCCGATCTGAACCTCACCACCGGCGAGCTCATTGTGCGCAAGCAGCAGAAGGTCAAGGGTGGCTTCACGGCCGACGACTACGTCACGGGCCGCCTGTGGGTCAGCGCCAGTGATGGCCAGCGCATTCCCGTGAGCGTGGTGGGGCACCGCACGGCGCTGCGGCGCGACGCGGACGGCACTCTCCACGCCGTGGCACCCTCTCCTTTCCTGCTCTACGGATACGGGAGTTACGAAATCTCTATCGACCCATATTTCTCCCCGGCCCGCCTCTCACTCTTAGACCGGGGAGTCATCTTTGGAATTGCGCACATTCGTGGGGGCGGTGAATTGGGACGCCATTGGTACGAAATGGGCAAGATGGCACAAAAGCCCACCACTTTTTCGGACTTCGTCCGTGTCGGTCGCTTCCTCGTCGACCAGGGCTGGACCACACCGGAGCAGCTCGCCGCGCGCGGTGGCTCGGCCGGCGGCTTGCTCATGGGTGCGGTGATCAATCTCGATCCGACCCTCTTTCGCTGCGTCATCGCCGAGGTGCCCTTCGTTGATTCGCTCACCACGATTTTGGACGAGACCCTTCCCTTGACCGTGGCCGAATGGGATGAATGGGGAAACCCACTCGCGGATGCGACTGCCTATCGCACCATGAAGCACTATTCGCCTTACGACAACGTGCGGGCAGTCAACGCGGACGGGAGTCCGCGTCGCTACCCCGACATCTGGGCCACCGCGGGCTTAAACGATACCCGAGTGGGTTTTTGGGAACCCACCAAGTGGGCGGCCAAGATTCGCGACGTCAATCCGGACAACGTGGTCTTTCTCAAAACGGAGATGGGCGCGGGTCACGGTGGGTCATCGGGACGTTACGACTCGTGGCGTGACGAGGCGCAGGTGCTCTCGTTCCTGCTCGATCGAATTACTTCGTCGGCGTCGTAAAGACCAGCACGAGTGGCGACGTCAGAAGCGTCGGGAACACCACCGGATGCCGCGAGATGCTGACGTCGACGCTCTTGGGCGAATCCAATTCCACCGTGGTTCCCCCAGTAACTGCCAGAGATGTCGACTTTCCTCGCGCCAGGCTTCCCTGAAAATAAATGACCTTGTCAGACGTTCGAGAGATCACCACCCAACTAGTGCCTCTCACCGCAGATAAGGAGATGGTGTAGGTCGAGCGCACGAGCGCGTATCCCCCCTGCGTCGGCGTCACCGGCTGAATCGTTGCCGGCCACGTCGCCGGATGAATCACCGGATGCTGATGCACCACGACCTGGGGAGGGCGTTTGATCGACGGCGACGAGTGCTGCAGGAGCGCACCCAGAATAAGGAGAACGACGAGTAGCCCGACGGCGCCACCAATCGTCTTCACGGTTCCCGGTGCGAGACGACCCCCCCGCAGAGACCTTTCCAGGGCCCACGAAGAATCGTGGCGCAGGTCGGGCGGAGATTCGTAGTCAAAATCGGGAGCGGAGTTTTCCGAAAAGACGTAGTGGCGATTGGCGTCGAGTCGAGGGCGCGAAGGATCGAGGGGCACCGACGGAGCGTCGTGGGGGCCCAAAACGCGAATGCCGGGGTTCGCCGTCAGCGAACGCGATGAGGTTCCGGCTCGCATCGCTTCCACGCGCGCGTGGTAGCGCACTTCGTCACGATGGAGTTTGCGCACCCGCAACGCCACTACCGCCACCACAAAAATTCCCGCGATGACGAGGATTGCTTCCAGCAGGACACGCATGGGCAACTCCTTTTCCTTCGTGGTCGGACCAACAAGAACGCACTGGAAGCGTACCGAACCGCCCCTACTCGGAAGAGAAGGTTCCGAAATTCCCGCGGAAATACAGCAGGGGCTCACCCCGTGATGCGCTGAAGCTGTCGACGCCGATGATGGCGATGTCGTGGTCGCCGTAACGAGCAACGTCCAGGATGGAGCCTTCAATGGTGGCCAGAGCACCCGTAATGAGCGGACAACCATTCTCACCGGGGGCCCAGCTCACTCCCGCAAATTTTTCGCTCCCCGATCGTGCTAAAGCGTTCGCCACCTGCGTTTGCTCGTTCGAGAGCACGTTGATGGCGACGATACCTTCGGCCAAAATTTTCGGCCACGAAGATCCTCCATGCGTGGCGGAGAAGGACACCAACAGGGGATCGAGAGACAGCGAGGTAAAGGTCTGGCAGGTAAAACCCAAGGGGCCTTCATCACTCAGTGAGGTAACAGCCACCACGCCGGTGGCGTAGTGGCCGGCGGCAATTTTGAACTCGTCTACGTGTGCGGTATCCACCATGCGAGACTACCGGCGAGTTTTGAGTACGGTGAGGACATGAGTACTCAGACTTGTATCGTGTCGGACGTCACCTTGAGCGTGGAGGTTACCGGACCTCACGACGGAATCTTGGCGGTGGCCCTCCACGGCTTCCCTGATTCCTGGCGCACCTACGACTCCTTGCGCGAGGTGCTGCACGAACGCGGCTTCCGCGTGGCCACCCCCGCCATGCGTGGGTTCTACCCTTCCTCGGTGTCACCATCCGGCGCCTACGGTGTCCCCTCTCTCGCCAACGACGCCAACCAAATTCACGAGCAACTCGGTGGCGATTCACGAGCCGTTCTGATTGGGCACGATTGGGGTGCGGCCGCCGTCTACCCCGCCCTCGCCGCGGCACCGGAACGCTGGACTCGTGGTGTGGCCATGGCCGTGCCCCCACTGATGTCCATGGCCGCAGCCTTCAGTAATTACGTCCAGTTACGGCACAGTTGGTACATGTTCTATTTTCAACAGCCCAACGCCGAATTTGTCGTAAGCGCGAACGACTATTCCTTCATCGGCGATCTTTGGCGTGATTGGTCACCGAATCTCGCGGACCCCGCGGCCTTGGAGAACGCCAAGGCGGGCCTACGCCCCGACGGCCACCTCACCGCGGCCCTGGGGTATTACCGCAGCATGTTTGGTAACGGCACCGGCGTCGACGAAAGTCACCTCGACACCTTTCCCGCCGTCTTTAGCGTTCCGCCACAGCCCGTGCTCTATATCCATGCTGACGATGATGGCTGCATCGCCGGAGAGACCATTGGTAATCCTTTGGACTTTCTGTCACCAGAATCCCAATTCGTGTCGGTGCCCGATGCGGGACACTTCATGCACCTCGAACGTCCGGACTACGTCAATACCCTGATCGCCGATTTCCTCGGCTCATCACCCGGCAAGTAGTAGGTCTGTCGACGTTGCACCACTAGTCCGTCGCGTCGCAGAGACTCGACGATGTCACGTGCACTGTCCAGCGTGACCTCGGCCGCCTCCGCGAGTGCGGCCAAGCTACGGGGTGCTTCTTCGACGGCGCGCATCATGCGCCCACGTGCTTGACGTCGAGAGCCAGCGAAGAGTGCTTGTGGCCGCGAGACTCCCGCTGAGCTCACGGCAGGGTCTTCACCGCCCTCGCGTTGCCACCGACAGACGCTCACTAATACGCACTCGGTGCACGTAGGTTGAGGGCGACAATATTGCGCACCAATGTCGAGGAGAGCTTGATTCCACGACGCGGAACTCCGGCGCGACACGAGTTGGTGCGCCAAGGCCCACGCGTCGGCAGTTCGCAAGGGGGCGTTGACCACCGCGCGGGCGAATACCCGTCCCACGTTGGTATCCAGCACGCCCACCGGAGCACCGAAGGCGAAGGACGCCACCGCGTTGGCCGTGTACGGACCCACTCCCGGCAGATCCAGAAGTTCTTCTACCGTCGAAGGGACGTCACCACCGTGCACCGCGACCATGCGTTGCGCCGCCTGGTGCAGGGCGACGGCGCGACGGGGATAGCCCAGTCCCGCCCACGCCCGCAGAAGCTCCGCGAGTGAACTGGCGGCGAGATCGCCGGGGGTGGGATAGCGATGGAGCAGGATGCGCCATTGTTCACGCGCGCGGGCCACGGAGGTTTGTTGCAGCATGACTTCACTGAGATAAATAGCCCAGGGGGACGACCCCGTCCAGGGCAGGTCGCGCGCGACCCGTTGGCGAGAGGCGAGCACGCGACGCCGAAAGGCGTCGAACTCTTTAGTTCCAGGCGGCGTCAGAATATGGCCGTTGGCGAACGGGCGCGAACTCACGCTTCCACACCATTACCTTGCGACGGAAGTAGCAGACTTCGAGTCCGTCTTGATTAAAGCCCTTCGTCTCAACGGTCACGATCCCACGATCCGGCTTCGACGACGACGCGGCCGCCGCGAGAACTCGGGTTTCGGCGTAAATAGTGTCCCCGTGGAAAGTGGGGTTCTTGTGCAACAGCGATTCCACTTCCAAGTTGGCAATGGCGGCGCCCGACACGTCGGGAACGCTCATGCCCAGAATCAAGGAATAGACCAAGTTGCCCACCACCACGTTGCGCTTTTGTACCGACTCGTGTTCGGCGAACCACGAGTTGGTGTGCAGTGGGTGATGATTCATGGTGATCATGCAGAACAAGTGATCATCCGCTTCGGTGATGGTCTTACCGGGCCAATGGCGAAAGATATCGCCCGGTTGGAAGTCTTCGAGGTAGCGCCCAAAAGGGCGTTCATAGGTAGTCACGGATATTCCTTTCAATCCCTCATTCAGGTTAGGCCGAGGGCGCCGGGCGTGTGTAAAAGCCCGCCGTCGCCCCCGGATACGTTTCTCCATCAACGACGAATCGCCATACGTAGCGCTCCCCATCGGCCAAGGGCAAGGGGCCGAAGTTAATAGCCAGGGGTATATCGATCGGAGCGCCGACCGGAATGTCACCGTTGGGCGTCACCGTGAAGTCGCCCCGTACTTCGATGGGCTGGTTTTCCTCACCCACCAGAACCTGACG
>CAINHL010000066.1 GCA_903848885.1 uncultured Actinomycetes bacterium | reverse complement strand
TCCACGCAATGACTATTACACGTTCCTGTAACGATGAACAACCACGGCACTAGATTTGTTCCGTGAGCGAGCGAGCCCAGCGGAGAGAACCTGTGCTGCGCATTCGTTACGCCCGAAATTTTGTCGTGGCCTTATTGCTCATTGCGCTGGGTCTCATCCTGGGCGGAATGCTTCCCGCACACCTTTTTGCCGAAGCCCCCACGACAACGACAACAACGACAACGACTGTTCCTCCAGAGAATCCTCCCGTAATCACCTCAGTGGTGGCCAACGACGTCACCGATGGCCAATGGGCCGACGCAACTCCCTGGGCGGACGTGAAGCAGCGTCCGGTAATCGAATACACCTCGCTCAGTGCCCGTTCCGGCGTCGCTAGTCCTGCGTACACTCAGGCCTACGCAGTCTGGATGCGTGTGCACGACCTGTCATTTGGTCTCTATCCAGGCTCCACCGGACCCGGACGGATTCCCAGCGGACAGCGTGGGCCCGAAACAGTTCCCGCCACGGGCCGTCTGAATTTGTTGGGCTATTTCAACAGCGGGTTTTACGAACCACCTTTGGTGGGCGGACAGCTGGCAGGCTTTTACACAAATAAGAAGACTTTCTTCCCGTTCACGAATGGTTTGGCGACGCTGGTCACCTACGTCGACGGCAGCGCGGACGTCATCGCGTGGCCCTACGGTGCGCGAGTTCCGAGCAACGTGGTCACGGCACGTCAAAACCTCACCCTCATGGTGGCGAACCATCACGTGGTCAACCTGGGCAAAAATTTCTATTACTGGGGCCTCACTTTGACGGTGGCGCCCAACGGCTGGCGATCAGGTATTGGGGTGGACTCTCGCGGCAATCTGATCTACGCCGCCGCGAATTACCAATCCCCCGCTTCGTTAGCAGCCCTGTTTGTTCGCTTAGGTGCCGTACGCGCCATGGAGCTGGATATCAACCAAGCCTGGCCCCTCTACACAACCTTTTCGGGACCGAATGCGGTCGGTGGCGTCATGCGCATCGCCAATCCACACCAATACGTGGATCGCTTCTTGCGGGCAGGCACCACCAAGGACTTTGTAGCCGTCTACCGCCGAAACAAAGCGACCGTACCGCCACCTTGGTAATAGAACTTCTCTCGATGCGTCATCCGCGAGGATGAACTAGAGGCGGCTGTGGGAATCGAACCCACTTACAGCGCTTTGCAGGCGCTTACCTAACCATCCGGACCAGCCGCCAGACGCACCTATGTTAGTCGTGCTCTTGTCTATTGATCTTCTCCATGCAATTAAGGTTTCCGGCACGTGAACTTTAGGTTTTGGATGATCACATCGTCGAAGTGGGTGGTACCTTCCCTATGTGGAGTACGGATCTTTGCGAGAACAACGCGCGGAGTTACTGGGTAGCCGTGATCTCGAAGGCATAGATTTCTGCCGTGAATATTCACGGCGAGCTGACGAATGGATCCGCCACATTGCCACCACCAGCGGAATTTCCACCAAGAACATTGCCCTCATCGCCGTGGGCGGGTTCGGACGAAGTGAACTGTCGCCCTTTTCTGATCTTGATCTCATTGTTCTCCACGGCGGCCTTCGCTCGCCCAGCAATGTGGCAGAGAAGATTTTCTACCCCATCTGGAATGACGGCATCCGCCTCGACCACGCCGTTCGTACCCCCAGGGAATTGTTAAACGCCGCCCGTGCCGATCTCCGGGTTGCCCTGGGATTCATTGACGCCCGCTTTCTTTGGGGGGACGAAGATTTTGCCAACAAGGTCCTCACCGATATGCAGTCACGCTGGCGTGGTGAATTTTCTGACCTCTGGTTGTCAGAACTGGAAATTCAAATGGACGAGCGGCACAAACAGCATGGTGACCTCTCCGACCTATTGGAGCCCGATCTCAAGGAGTCGCACGGCGGCCTTCGTGACATCAATGTCGTGCGAGCCGTACACATTGCCCATCCAGAAATCGTCGAGACGGGGATTCTTTCGTCGCTCGACGCGGCCCGTGACGTACTCTTGCGAGCTCGCGTGGCACTCCACGCCAACGCCGATCGCGAACTCGACCGACTTTTACTCCAAGAACAAGATGAGGTCGCACTTAGTCTCGGAACCAACGCTGACCTCCTCATGACGCAGCTTTCAGCGGCCGCTCGCCATGTGGCCCAGGTGTGCGATGCCAGCTGGCGTCGCTTCCACTCGTCGACCACCCCATCATCACGGGAACGGATGTACCTGAGTGAGAACATCTTCGTGCAATCCGAAGAGGTCGACGCCGATGATGAGTTCTTTACTCATGATTTGCCGCTCAAATTGTTGCAGATTGCGGCCCTCGCCGCGGAGAATCACCTGCCGCTCTCACTGCGAGTCGTGCGTGAGTTCGCCTCGCGGCAGCTGGAAACCCCCTCCACCTGGTCCGCCGAGTTACGCGCGGCGTTCGTCCGCCTACTTTCATCTGGTGAAGGACTTGTTCGTGTCGTGGAATCACTCGAATATGCCTCTCTGTTCAGTGCGATTCTCCCCGAGTGGACCCATGTCAGGAACTTCCATCAGCGCAACGCCTACCACCGCTTCACCGTCGATCGCCACCTGCTCGAGGCTGTGCGCTACGCCCATGACTCTCTCGATAAGGTTTCGCGGCCGGATCTCTTGGTCCTGGGAACCTTGCTGCACGATATTGGCAAGGGGCTACCCGGCGACCACACCGAGGTGGGGATCGATATCGTGCATCAGCTGGCGCCACGAATGGGGCTTTCGGATAACGACGCAGCCATCCTCACCCAGATGGTGCGACATCACCTCTTATTAGCGGATACCGCGACGCGACGCGATCTCTACGACCCCGCTACGGCCCAGTTCGTTTCCGCGGCCGTCGGTGACGGTGTGACCTTGGAATTACTACAGCACCTCTCTCGTGCCGATGGTTTAGCGACCGGTAGCTCGGCGTGGGGACCGTGGAAAGCCCAACTTGTCGACGAGCTCGTCACCATCGTCCAGTCGGGTCTACGGCCCGGCGACAGCACCGCCGAGCCCCACGCCTTCATGCCTATTCTGGAAATGGCCGAGCGAGAGGGCATAGCCGTCAACCTCGATGGCGATTGGATCACCGTCGCGGCAGCTGATCGACCTCGCCTTCTCTCGACGGTGGCGGGTACTCTTTGCCTCTTCGGTATTGACGTTCGTAGTGCCGACGTTCACAACGTCGGAAACACCGCACTCGATCGTTTCTACTGCGAGGTGGGCCTCCGGGGTTGGCCCAGCCCCCACGAGTTGCGTCAGCAACTTTCGTGGGGCTTCGATCATCCCACTGAGCTCCTGAGCAGGGTAGAGCAGCGCAACATCTCCTACCCCACCAAACGGCGATCGGGACATCAGGTACATCCTCACGTCGTTGAGCTTCCGGCAGCGAGCCACCAGGCAACGGTCATCGAAGTGCGAGCCTTGGACAAGCTTGGACTGCTATTTGACATCACACGAACCTTCGCTGAATGCCAGGTCAACGTCGTTTCCGCGCGACTCAGTACGGTCGGCGATATTGCCATCGACACTTTCTACGTGGTCACTACCAGCGGCTACGCCCTCACCACCATCGAGGTCGACCATCTCATAGGGGAGATTTCGCCCCTCATCCAGACTTCGCTATAGCGGAATCGGTGAGTTGGCAGCGATACCATCACAGGGTGCGTACATCACCGCGGATCCTCGCTGCCGTCTCGGTTTGTCTCGCGACCATCGTGGTCACGGGCGCTTCAGCCAGCGCTTCGACGAGCGTCACCCTCACTACCTCCCACCAGGCGCAAGGCTTCGCTCAGACGAACCTGCTGCAAATAACCACCTCGGCGCCCCTACCAGCCTCCGCGCTCCCCACCATCACCGTGAAGCCACCATTGACCACCAAGTGGGTGCGCATCGGATCAGCAACCTTCGACCTTCTCGACACGGGAGCCCTGGCCGTAGACGCCCACTATCGCGCCACCGTTCCGGTCGCCTTGTCCTGCGCGAGTACGTGCACCAGCTCGCGTACGCGGTCGGTAACACTAGGTACCGCCTCTAGTTACTTGTTCGCAGACGAAGTTTTGGCGACACTGCGCTATCTCCCCCTGAGTTTCACTCCCCAATCTTCGAGGGCCCTCACTTCCTTTGCCGCCGGAACGTTTCAATGGCGCTATACGACCCTTCCCGGAGCGCTCACCAGCGAATGGAACATTGGGACCGACAACGTTCTCTTGCGCTGCGCCATCATGTCCTTCCAGAGCCAGAATCACCTCACTAGTTCAGGGCTGCTTGATTCCACCACCATGAGAGCGCTGGCAGCGGCACAGGTGGCAAACGCTTTCGACAAGTTGCCCTACAACAATGTCTACGTCTCCAAGACTCGCCCACAACGTTTGTACCTCTTCTCCAACGGTGTTATGACCTACTCCGAATTGATCAATACCGGGATTCCGGGTAGTGATACCACCGACGGAACGCATCCGGTGTATTTGCGACTCGCGACCCAGACAATGCGGGGTACGAATCCCGATGGTTCAAAATATTCAGACTGGGTTCCATGGATTTCCTACTTCCAAGGTGGTGAAGCCCTGCACGGATTCCTTCGGCCCGGCTACGGCTACCCCCAGTCATTGGGTTGCATCGAGCAGACCTACGCCAACGCAAAAATCCTTTGGCCGCAGACGCCCATCGGAACCCCCATTACCATCGTTGAGTGATTACCGCTGAACGTGCGTGGAAAATAGTCCACGTGGTGGGTTGGGTGCTCGTTGCCAGTGGCCTGCTCGTCGCGCTCTTTATTCCCTATCAGCTCTTCTATACCAACCATCTCCAGACCTTGGCTCAGAACGTAGCTCGCAGCCAATTACCACTACCGCCAGCAACCGACGTGAAGGTAACATCTGGCCCACTCGTTCCTCTCGCACCTCAACCCGAACCCGTCGCTGGAAGTTGGCTGGGAAGCCTCAACATCGCTCGAATTCACCTTTCCCAAATGATCATTGAGGGTGTGGACGAGGGGGACCTTCGACAGGGACCCGGTCATTACCCCGATACGGCCCAGCTGGGAACCAGCGGAAATGCTGTAGTGGCTGGACACCGCACTACGTGGGGAGAACCTTTTCGTTATCTCGACCATCTGCTTGTCAACGACCCCATCGAAATCCTTACCCCCACATCGCGCATTGAGTATCGCGTGGTGCGGACACTGACCGTAGCGGCGACCGATCTTTCCGTGCTGAACCCGAGCGAGACCGGTGTATTAACCATGGTGACCTGCACTCCCCCGTACACCACCACCAATCGTCTCATCGTGGTGAGCCGACTGGTATCGGTGACCGGTATCAGCTCCCCCGCGACGAGCCCTGAACATCATCAACCACAGCCCCTGCCCGTCAACACCCTTGGCCGTGCGCACTCCCGAACCCCCGTAGTCCTCTACGGCGCCCTGCTACTCCTCGCGGCCGTCACGAGCCTGCGGCTGCACTCTGCCCATCGCCGACGGGTAATTTATTGGCTTTTGACCCTGTCGATTATTGGCATAATCATCTGGAATTTGTTCGAAGCCGTGGCCTACGTCTTGCCTGCGGGATACTAGAGACATGGCCCTAGACCTCACTGACGCAAAAAACCGTTATCACCACGCGATGAGCCCCGAAGATCGAGCTCGGCTTCCCTTCTACTCCGCACTCCTGAATGAGCTTGAACACAGTGACACCGCCGTTGCCCTGTTGGCCCTCGTTCGGGTCGAGCAACGTAACCCCATGTTGATTCTGGCGGCGCTGCACCTCAACGCACTCCGGGGTCACCCCGTGTTGGCTCCGATATATTTCGCAGCCCGCAGCGGATCACTCGACGATCCCGTGGTAGCAGCGCGGCGCGTCGTTGCTGTACTCGAAATGAATCCCGAGCTCATCCAGTCCGACCTCCACCGTTCCACCCAGACCAACGAACCGGGACGGTCTTCGGTTTTGCAGGGAGTTCTTCATGAATTCTCACGCTTGGGTTACTCGTCTATTCGCTTGGTCGACGTGGGAACTTCGGCGGGACTCAACCTTTATCTCGACCACTACCAGGTACGTGCGGTCGATGACGGCAACCCAGTGACTCTCGTGTGCGAGGACATGTTGGGTGTTGATCGGAGCAACGAATTGCCCGTCATTACCGAACGTATTGGTATTGATCCTTCACCGCTCAGCCTCCAAAACCCCGACGACATTTTGTGGCTGACCGCCTGCATTTGGCCCGAGGAGAGCCGTCGTATCGAAAGGTTCGAGGCCATTACGCAGTTTTCGCGCGAGCTCCCCGCCCTCTCCGTTCTCCATGGTTCCGTACTCGAACGTCTTGATGAAGCCATCGGTACTCCCCGAGCAGATGTACTGACCGTCGTAGTGAATACCTGGGTGGCCTACTACTTCAGTGGATCCGAACGCGAGCGCTACATCGAGCGAATCAGAAATCTTTGCCGCCACGACAACGTGGCCTGGATTTCTATTGAACACCCCTTGGTGGTCACCGGACCAACAATCCGCACCGACGGGGTACCACCGCGCCGTGGGGCATCTCGTATCGTGGTGTCTCTACCCGGAAGAGACCCCGCTCCGTGGGGCTGGTGCCACCCTCACGGTCACTGGCTCTCGCTCGACGTCCCCAAGGTTTCGGGACCGAACGCGTGAGAGCCGCGCTGTCGATCAACCCGTAAGTTCCCGTCTGCGAATTCCACGCCGTGGCCGAGACTGGCCACGCCAAAACGCTGACGAATATCATCAATGGCGTCGCGGAGGGACTCCCGCTTCGCCTGCACCTCAGCCGACTGCGACGCGATGGTGTTGTTGGCGACACCAAAACTTAATTGCACCGCTCCTTGGCCTTCGGCGACAAAGGATGAGGCGCTGACCCCCGCTAGCCGCACGGGTTGGCTTATTCCGATGGAGTCGATCAGGGCGAGGGCAATCGTGGCAATGGCTTCTTCATCGTTTAAGGAGAACGGTACCGTCTGTTGCCGCGTGACTGCGGAAAGATCATCGAAACGAACCACCACGGTAATTGTGCGACACAATTGATGAGACTCCCGTACAGCCCTTCCAACTACCGAAGCGTGGCGTCGGATATGTTGCGCCAGCTCTTCGGCATCCGTCACGCTGCGCGCGAAGGTTTCTTCGTGCCCGATCGACTTAGACGCCCGCGCTGACTCCACAGATCGGTCGTCGTCGCCCCGCGCAAAACCGCACAAAGTCTGCGCGACTGACGCCCCCACATGGCTCGCCAGCAACTTCTCGTCGACGCTCAGGAGATCTCGGACGAGCCGAAGTCCGAGACCGTGGAGTTTGCTCGCTGTCTTGGGACCCACGCCCCACAACGACTCCACCGGTAGGCTGTCGAGCCATTGTGCTTCCACATCCGGTGACACCCAAAAGACACCGGCGCCTTCGGTGACTCCCCCCGTCGAGAACTTCGGCTTCGCCGCTTTTGATCCCAGTTTGGCGAAGAGTTTGTTTCGAGCCACTCCGATTCCACTCTGCAGCCCCAACTCAGCTTTCAGACGCGCCTGGAGATCGTGCGCCAAGGCCAGCGGTGAACTTCCCAAAAGCCCCAGCGACGATAGGTCGCAGAACACCTCGTCGAGTCCCAATGGTTCATAGTTCGGCGTGACATCTCGTACGAGGTCGTGGAAGGACTTCGAATAGGACTCGTAACGGTCAAAGCGTCCCGGCAAAATAATTAACGACGGACACCGTCGTCGAGCCTGGATGCTCGACATCGCCGAATGAATGCCGAAGGTACGCGCGACGTAACTAGCCGAGGCGATGACGCCACGCTCCCCCGCTCCGCCAACCGCTACGGGGAGTCCTCGAAGGGAAGGGTCATCAAGAATCTCGACGGAAGCAAAAAATGCGTCAATATCGACGTGCAGTATTGGCGCCTGCGCTAAGTCGGGTGCGTCAGTGTGCGAATTCAAGATATCGGAACGATTCGCCGTGGCTCACTCCCACATCACGACCGGACTGCTGCGCTCGGGTCGTGACAACTTGACGAACCAGGTCGGGTTGTCCGCCTACCTGAGAGGCGTGCGCGAGCACTGCCAAAATCTTGGTCTCAATAACCGAGGCGATATTAAAGGTTACGTCCGGCTCATGGGTGCCCGACAGGAGAACTCGCGGCACTTGGTACTCAACGCCCGTCTCTGGAAAATACAGAGGCATTGCCGCGGCCGGTGCAATGGCGTCGAGCAAAGCCCATCCCGTTTCTCGATGGTCACGATGATTTACGTACACACCACCAAAGAAGGTTGCCGTGGGATCTGGTCCTACGACGACGTCAGGGCGAATCTTACGAATCAAGCTCACGAGTTTTTCTCGGAACTCCACATCATTCGTGACTTCGCCATCGTGATAACCCAAGCAGCTCGCTTCGACGGATCCGAGATGCTTCGCGGCGACTTCAAATTCTTCTTGTCGACGACGACGTAAAGATTCAGGGTTCTCCTGCGCATCACTAGACCCTTTGTCCCCATCGCACACCGTGATGAGATGAACCTTCGCACCCCTTGAAGCCCACAAGGCGAGGATTCCCCCCGCCGCCACGTCTGCGTCATCGGGGTGTGCGTACACCGCCAACACAATTTGGGGTGTCAAATCCAATAACCGCATCGTTACGATTTCTTTTTGGGCGCTGTAGTTTTGACCAGCATGCGGAGCTCCTTCGCGAAGTCGCTGGCATCTTCGAATCCCTTATAGACCGACGCGAACCGTACGTAGGCCACATCGTCGACACCGCGCAAAGCGTGCAAGGTGGCCATCCCCACTTCTTCGCTCGTGACGTCGCGGCCCAAGAGTCGCATTTCTTCCTCGACGGCGACCACCATCGCCACAATTCTTTCTTCCTCCACGGGGCGGTTTTTACAGGCTGATGCAAGCCCGCGCGAGATTTTCCCCTTGTCGAATTGCTCACGGTCGCCCGATCGCTTCACTACATAAAGTGCTTGTTCTTCGATCCGTTCAAAGGTCGTATAGCGCTGCTGGCAGGCTGCACATTCTCGCCGCCGCCGGATAGCGACACCGTCCTCTGCCATACGCGAATCAACGACCCGATCATCATCGTCGGAACAAAAGGGGCAACGCACGAGACAACGCTACTACCGAAAAACGGCAATTTACGGTACGTACACCAGCTCACCGGGCACCACGACCGAGGAGCCAAGTTCCGCCTTCAGCTGCGCAATGACGCGAGCAACCTCGTCGGGATTAATCAGCGTCGCAATGCTCCTCAACGTGTCCCCGGGCTGCACGGTGTAAGCCATTCCGGGGGCCAACGATGAGGCATTACCCATGTCGCTTGATACGCCCGTAGACGTCGTGGCTCCGAAAACGGTTCCTGGAACACAGAGGATGCTCACACAAGCCAGAACGGTCACGGCAACAAGGCTGCGGCGGCGGCGTTGCATCATGGCCGCCCGTGCTCGACGTCGATCCGCAATGGTGGGTCCGCGCATGTACCTCGGGACCTCGTGGGTGGTTTCGAGGAGCCGAAGGTGCCGAGGGCGGGCCTCGGCCATTTCCAATTCCATCTCTTCATAAACTGCTATTGCCATGTCCGACACTCCTTGTTCTAAGCGAACACCTGTTCGTATAGTAGACCAAACATTTGTTCGGGTCAAGTTTGCTCCCCACCTGTCACATTCCTGACCTTCCAGTCAGAAAACGCCCTACTCTTCCCATATTTTGGGGTTTGGCTCTCGAAAGAGTTCCTTTTCTCAACAAACGCGAAGCCTCGCTGGTATCACGGCATAGGGCTATTTGATGCCGACGAACGAGGTCGGCGCACTGTCGAGCGATGGCTTCACAGGGGTGATCATGGGAATCCGTCACTTGGCCATCCGTCACCCAGATCACCCGGGACCGATTTCGCCGTTGGCGCAGGGCCCATTCCAGTACCGGTAGGTCGACACCATTTCCAACGTTCCCCGTGGGAATCGAGCTGGCTCGAAGGCCTCCACGAGCCACTACCCATGCGTTGGGCTGTGTACCCGAGTCACCCGGGCGATGGCTGTAGCCGATCACCACACAGCCCGGAGCGGCGGTCAGAAGCGCATCAACAGCTTCCACATCAAGATCCATCGATCCCGACTGGTCGATGATCACCACTGCTGAACCACGATGAATATTCCTAGAAAAAATTCTCTGATAGGGGTCGGTCAGTAATCGCTCTACGTGTCGAGGTGTAG
>CAINHL010000065.1 GCA_903848885.1 uncultured Actinomycetes bacterium | reverse complement strand
ACGAGTCGCTCGCCCTTGCGGACGAAGGTCTCCTCGTGACGGAGAAAACGGGGCAACTTCCCCTGTCGTGGCGCTTGCACGCCCTGCGATCACGGGCTCTCGAAGGGCTCGGTCGTCACGACGAATCTTCTGCAGCTAGCACGGTGGCCCAGCAGGAGTTCAGCATCTTGTCAGCGCGCATCGATGATGTGGTCCTCCAGGGATGGTTCACACGTTCACCGAGCGTGGTCTGGTGATAGTTTCCAGCGAGAGTGAGGGGCGTAATGGTCAACGACCGAGTACTGCATACTAAGGATTCTTTGCCCGTCGGCGTTCTTCCCGGACGCCTCGACCTCTTGCGCCAGAGAATTGCTGATCACGTCACGAGCGGGCGCACACCCGCCCTTTGCGTCGTTGCCGCCCTCGATGGGGAGATTATCTTCAATGAGGCATTAGGAACTCGCGCTCCTGGCGATCAGCTCGTCACGACGGATGATCCCTACAACGTCATGTCCATTACCAAATCAGTCGTCGCTCTCTGCATTATGGCCCTGGTGGAAGACGGTCTGCTGATGGTGACGCAGCCGGTCGGCGATTATCTAGAAGAACTTCGTCGCCCCGGTGAAGAAGATTTACTCGTTCACCACCTATTGACTCACACCTCGGGATACGACGACGAAACATTAATGCCGCGGTGGTTCGCCAAGGCAGTGTCGGGAGAAAAAATCGACGTACCCGAGGGTTTTGATCTGGAAACCCACCTGTGGCTCTCCTCGAGTTGGGAGAGCACTCGCGTGCAGCCCGTCGGAAGCGCCATGGTCTACGCCAATATCAATTATCTCTGGCTGGGCGAAATCGTTCGACGGGTCAGTGGCGTGTCGCTGGCCCACTTTGCTCACGAACGAATTTTTGGCCCGCTGGGAATGACCAACACGGCCTTCGTTTTAACCCCCGAGCAAGAAGAACGCCGCGTCAAAAGATTCGGAAACATTCCTCTGGGACCGAAGGCCGTTTACAGCACCGAACGGCCCGAATTCGCGAATTCACAGCTCGGCGACCGTTCCCTCAAATCCAGCGCCAAGGACTTAGCAATTCTGGCCCAGATGTATCTCAATGGCGGCACCTACGGCGGCGCGCGCATTCTCAGCCCCGCCAGCATCCATCAAATTTGCACGAGCCAGTTCCCGAATCTGGACTTCCGGCTCGGCAGCCTGGTCTTTAAAGATCCGGCCTACGGCTACGGGATGATGATGGATACCGGAACGCGATTTCGCTATTTCAACGGAGCGCTCCAGCCCACGGGCGGTTGCAGCCACTCCGGTTCAGGTGGATCGAACCTGTACTTCGATCCCAAAAACCAACTCTCCATCATCTGCCTCGAGATAGTCACCGAAATGAGTCCCGACTCGGAACCAATTTCGGGAATTGGCCGCGTGGTTTCCGACATGTTGTATGCAGCCCTTGAGAATTTTCAACCATACGGAGCACCGTGAACCACCTTCAGGGATTTCGCACCGAGCAATTCACCCCACTAGCTGAGCAATTCGCGGACAACTTGGCGTCGGGTAAAGACGTCGGTGCCTCCCTCTGCGTCATGTTGGGTGACGAAGTGGTTGTCGACCTCTGGGGTGGGCTGGCGAATGAACACACCGCAACTCCGTGGGACCGCGACACCATCATTCTTACTTTTTCCACGACCAAAATGATGTGCAACTTGGTGACCTTGCTCTTGCACGATCGCGGACAGCTGGACATTTTTGCTCCGGTTGCTGACCTCTGGCCCGAATTTGCTGCCAAGGGCAAGGCCGGCATCACCACCGCCCACATCATGTCGCACACCTCAGGGGTGGCGGGCTTCGACGGCGTCGACAACTACCAACAGCTTGCCGATTGGGATTTTGCCGTCTCCACCTTGGCGGCGCAATCCCCGTGGTGGGAACCGGGAACGGCGTCGGGCTATCACGCACACACTTATGGTTTTCTCCTCGGCGAAATCTGCCGCCGGGCCGTCGGCGAGACCTTGCGTGAGGTCTTGCGACGCGAATTCATCGAACCCCTCGGGGCGGACTTTTTCATTGGTCTTCCCCCGAGCGAAGATCGACGCCTCGCTCAGATTGTTCCCTGGCTCGGCCGGGGTGAAGGTGGGCCCCTGGGGGAACGGACGATGACGCCAGGACCCGACGCGGGTATCTACGAAGAGTGGTTTCGGAGGGCCGATTTACCCACCGTCAATGGCATCGGAAACGCCCGATCGGTGGCTCTTTTGCAGTCAGTAATTACCAACGATGGCGTCGTCAACGGTCACCGATTCCTGACGAGTGAAACCTGCGATTTTGCGTTTCGCTCCCAACACCGCGGAATTGATTTAGTGCTGGGATCAGAATTTAATTTCAGCCTGGGTTACGGACTGTCTACCGAAGCGTTCAACTTTGGTCCCCGCACGGCGTGCTGGGGTGGGGCTGGTGGCTCAATGACCTTCCTTGATCAAGAACTCGGACTCACCATGTCGTACGTCATGAACAAAATGGCGCCGTTCGATAACGACTCTCGTGCTGACGACCTTTTCTCCACCACCCGGAAGGTTTTTGGAAAGTAGCCCCATGAGTGTCATCCACGGAACCGCCGCCGAACGATTTGGAGTGCTACGCCACACCATGCAGTTGAATCTCGATTCGGGTGTCGACCTCGGGCTCTCCGTGTGTGTGATGTCGGGCGATGACGTCGTTGCAGACCTCTGGGGCGGCCTGAGCGACGAAGTGAGCCAGACTCCATGGGACCGCGACACCATCGCGGTGAGTTTCTCCATCACCAAAATGATGTGCAACCTGGTCATGTTGCAGTTGCACGATCGCGGCCAACTCGACCTCTTCGCTCCGGTGGCCTCGGTGTGGCCCGAATTCGCTGCCGCCGGTAAAGAAAACATCACCACCGCCCACATCATGTCGCACACTGCGGGACTCGCAGGATTTGACGGTGTCGCGAGCGAATTTGATCTTCAAGACTGGGACGCCACCGTGGCCTCGTTGGCCGCGCAAGCGCCGTGGTGGACACCAGGGACCGCTGCTGGTTACCACGCCTTCACCTACGGCTTTCTTCTCGGAGAGATTTGTCGTCGCGTCACCGGTGAGCACCTTCGAGTTGTCCTGCAGCGAGAATTCATTGACCCCCTCCAGGCCGACTTCTGGATTGGTCTACCCGCCAGCGAGGACCACCGCGTTTCCCATGTCGTTCCCCTCGAAATCACCGCGACCGAAGGGGGCACCGAGATGGGTCGTCGCGTGATGAGTTCGCCACCTCTGCTTCCCGGCTCGGTGCTGGAAGAGTGGTTTCGGAGAGCAAACCTCCCCTCGGTCAACGGGATGGGAAACGCCCGTTCGATCGCGCTTCTCCAGTCCATCATCACCAATGGTGGGTCGGCACGGGGAATTCGCTTCTTCTCCGAGTCCACCTGTGACCTGGTTTTTGTCTCGCAGTATCACGGCTTCGAATCCGTGTTCGGAGCGGAATACAGCTACGGAATGGGTTACGGACTGACCTCAGCCGAATTTCCCATTGGTCCTCGCTCCGCCGCCTGGGGCGGCAGTGGCGGGTCTATTTGCCTCATGGATCAAGACACCAAGTTGACCTTCTGTTATCTCATGAACAAAATGGCTCCACGCGACGATGCACGAGGCACCAATCTCCTGCTGGCAGCGAGCCTCGGAGTTCTCTAAGCCATCGGACTCGCAGGGCCATCCCCGTCAGCAGCGTCGGAGTTCATTCGAGGTATTTCTCTTACGACAATCTGCGAAATCTGCAGAAATTTTCTCATAAAGTTGATTTAAAATCACATCACATCCACTAGGGAGAACAATGAAATACTCGTCGCGCATTTTTCGTGGTGTCTCCGTAGTGGCGATTGTGGGTGGCACCCTACTTTCGGTCGTGAACTCGTCGTCGGGAACGACCCCTCCGATGTACGGAGCCCTTTCGAACTTCGACGTCTTTAACGACACGGGCCAAGTTACGCATGGCTTTGAAGTAGAACTCGACGGAATATCGCCGTTGGATGTTCCCTACGAATTTGGTGCGCCCTACGAGCGCTACGGCAACCCCACGGTGACGTCCATCCACGGCGGCCTCGACACCCTGATCACCTACGCCTCCCCCTACGACGCCGCGGCGGGCTGGCAGGTCGGCACCCCCATCCCCGCAGCGATCAGTACGACGATGGGACACGAGTGCTGGACGGGAGGCTCCACTTCCTACGCCACGCTTGGTTGCGAACACTTTGGTTTTGGTTTGTCCGCAAACCCCACCAACGTGATTTACAACTGGCTCATCGCCGATCCCGCGCATGCCGGACACTTGGTGGCGGGATCATCGACATCGACTGGCTTACCCATCCTTGCCCCAAGCTGGAATGTGCAACCCCAGCCCAACAACGCCCCACCCAAGGTGCAGGCGGTGGTGATCGCGCCCGAGACGGACGGTGCCGGCCTCTGCGGTGACGCCGTGTGGGTGAAAGTGTTCATGAACCAAGCGGCAAGCAAGGCGAGTTTGGGCCACTTGATGTCGGGGGATAAAGAAGTCCCGACGAAGGCCGACACTTCCAGCAAGGGGAGCAACGGTGCCCAATCTGGCAGCGAGCCCATATTGATTCAAACGGGCGGCGAGTGCAGTGCTGACAATGGATCCGTCTCCAGCCAAATCCAGAGCGAGCTCCAACTCAGTAAGAGCAGTTTGTCGGTGGTGCGGCGCTACGAGTTCTACAAGTACACGGGAAGCTACGACAGCGAGAGCCACGAAGCGCTTAGTGAAGCCCTCAGCACGATGGGAACCTTGACGGGCAACCAGATGGTGGCACTCAATTTGAATCAGGGCGCCGCTCTCGATCTTGCTCCGCCCACCGTCACCATCACGACCAAGTCGCCCGGTACGACCAAACTGAAGACCTTGTCGGTCACTTTCAGTGCGAAGGACAACGTATCGAAGACCTTTACCTTCTTCTGCTCACTCGACGGAGCGATACCCAAGCTATGCACTTCAGGGCTGAAACTCGCCGGATTATCCGTTCGCACACACACTTTGTCCGTGTACGCCTCTGATCAAGCGGCCAACGCCTCGAAGGCCGCACGGCTCACCTGGAAAGTCACTACCTAGCGGATAAAATCACCCGCATGGCCAGTCCGGTAGTTTTCCGTGGTGCAGTACTTTTTGTCCGGACCCCATTCATTGGTCCATTGGTGATTCTCGGTGGTTGGCTTTCGATCTACCGAGGATTCCTCTACGGCTTCATAGTCTTCAATGTTTTGATCTGCGGGACGTTGCTCTAGGCCCAAACTCGCTCTTCGAAATCAGTAACTCGACGTGCTGGTTGGGCGATCGCGATTGTGGCCAGGAGAACGTTCTCGGCATCAAAGTGCACCAAAGAGTGATCAATCCCTTACGCAAAACGACACCCCATGAGACGTTGACCAAAACCGTCACACCACGCTGAGCTCCCAAGAGCCAGAAATCGGCGGTCCAGCGTTTGTCGTGACCAGGTCCGGCGCAGCTCGACGCCATGCAGAATCTGACTACGAACGTTTTTTCGTCGAGCGCCGACTACTCCACGTCGATGATGTGACGATTGCCGCGATCAAAGGTCAGGTAGTTCCAGGACCAGTCAGCCAAGGTGCCAACGCGGTTTCTTCCACCCATCAATTGGACGAGGTGGAGCCCAAGCCACGCAAACCAGGCGACAAATCCACCAAAGTGAAGGTGCTTGGTCTCGACAATGGCTTTGTGTCGACCAATGGTTGCCATAGAGCCCTTGTCTTTGTAGAGGAAAGGCTCAACGGTTTTCCCACGCTTCAGTGCTGTGATTTGGGCAGCGACGTGGCGACCTTGCTGAATGGCAACGGGTGCCACCATTGGCAAGGGGCGGCCACCTGGTCCAATCGCTCCAGAGAGGTCCCCAATGACCCAGATGTTGTCGGCTCCACCAATGCGAAGCGTCTCATCAACTATGAGGCGGCCGTTGGCCGAAACAGCTCCACTGACTGAGCCAAGGT
>CAINHL010000064.1 GCA_903848885.1 uncultured Actinomycetes bacterium | reverse complement strand
CGCGGACTGCCGTGGTAACCGTCACGTCGATGTCGGGATCGCAACGTGTCGTGAAACTACGTGGAAGTGCGTCGTATCAGCTCACGAGTGCGGGCAAGGTAGTGCTCGTGACGTCGACCGAACCCGTGGCGGTTGTGCGCGTCGACGACAGGGTCGTGGGTGCTATTCCGGCTGGCTAGGCGCAGGATTCTCGGCGGCAGACATCTGCTGTGAGAAAGTACCCACGGTCTTGGTACCCGCGGGGTGAACGGGCGAGCCGTTGGCCGCATCAATGAGAGCCGCGGCAGCGTCACCGTCAAGAGTCTCGTTCTCCAGCAGGGATTGTGCGAGGGCTTCGAGACCACGTTGGTGCTGAGTAAGGACTTCAATGGCCCGAGACTCTTGCTCCAACAAAATCCGCTTGACCTCTTCGTCGCGAATGTTGTGCGCGCGGTCAGAGTAGGCACGTTCCGTGGACCAACTCACCGGACCGACTTCTTTGGACATTCCCCACTCGTCCACCATGCGGTAGGCATTTTGGGTGTTGACTGCGAGATCATTTGACGCTCCGGTGGAGATATCCCCGAAGATCAGCAGTTCGGCGACTCGACCACCCATCGCCATACAAATGGAGTCTTCGATCTCCTCGCGGGTGGAGATGTGCGCGTCATCAGACGGCAAGGTCCAGGTCACGCCGAGCGCCATTCCTCGCGGAATAATGGTGATCTTGTGGAGGGGGTCGGTCTTGGGCAGGACGTAGGCCAAGACGGCGTGTCCCGACTCGTGGAAGGCAATACGTCGCTTTTCGCTGTCGGAAAGAACCATGGTGGCCCGTTCCTGACCGAGAGTGACTCGGTCACGTGCGCGCTCGAAGTCGATCATGCGAATCTCTTGGCGGTTCTCGCGTACGGCATGAAGCGCGGCCTCATTGACCAGGTTGGCCAAGTCCGCTCCACTCATGCCGGGAGTTCCGCGGGCGACGACTTCGAGTGATACGTCGTCACTGAGTTTCTTGTTCTTGCTGTGCACGGCCAGAATCGGTAAACGCTCGCGCAGATCGGGAAGGGGAACCACAATCTCGCGGTCGAAGCGACCCGGACGCAGGAGCGCGGGGTCCAAAATGTCGGGACGGTTGGTCGCGGCCATCATGATGATGCCGACTGTGGGATCGAAGCCGTCCATTTCGGAAAGCATCTGATTGAGAGTTTGTTCGCGCTCATCGTGACCGCCACCGATTCCGGTGCCACGTCGCCGACCTATCGAGTCGATTTCGTCGACGAAGATGATGGCCGGAGCATTCTTGCGGGCCGTGGCGAAGAGGTCGCGGACGCGACTCGCACCAATTCCCACGAACATCTCCATGAAGTCGGAACCCGACACCGAGAAGAAGGGAACGCCGGCTTCGCCAGCTACGGCTCGCGCCAACATCGTCTTTCCCGTTCCGGGAGGACCTACGAGCAAAATGCCCTTAGGAATGGAGGCACCCATCTCTTTGTAGCGATCGGGATTCTTTAGAAAGTCCACGACTTCGGAGATTTCGTCCTTTACCCCGTCGTAGCCGGCGACATCGTCGAAGGTGGTCTTGGGGCGATCTTCGTCAAATTGCTTGGCCTTGGAGCGACCAATGGACATCATGCCGTTCATTTGGCTGCGGGCCTGGCGACTGGCGAAAAACATGAATCCACCAAAAATCAAAATCCAGATGAGGTAGGGGCCCCAGAGCGCCAAAAACCCGGAAGGGTTGGTGAAGGTAACTTCGACACCGTCGGTGTGGAGCGAATCGATGTCCTTAGAGATGACCGGGAAGGCTCCCGCGACCGTGTATTTCTTCCCGTTATCCAGCGTTCCGGTGATAGTGCCACTCGCGTTGTCAACGACGGCGGTCAGTACGTGGTGCTGACTGGCATCGGTCAAGAAGGAGGAGTACGAGATGTGCGTGACGTGGGCAGGCTTTTTGAGATAGGGCGACAGAACGAGACTCAGCGCCACGGTGACAAGAAAGATGGTGAAGATCCGCCGGCGGATGTCGGGCCGGGGGGTCTTAGGTGCTTTCGGATCCTTCGGATCTTTCGAAAAACGAGAACGGGGTAATTTCGCGGGAGCCATGAGCCCCCATGCTAAACGCATTGCGTAACAACACCGTCTGCGAGTTATGCACAGGGACTTTGTTAGCCTCTGTCTTGTGACCGCCGAAAAGTTTCCTGCGGGTGACAACGACCAATCCACGTCGCTGGGATTTGGTGGCGCACTCATTTTTCTGGCCGTGGCTGGCTTTATTGTGGGCCAAATTACCGCGCTGGTAGCGGTGGCTCTGACGGCGCGCGCGGTCGGTGACCGGCATGGTCTCGGCGATCTCTTGGCGCACCAGTTACCGGGATGGGGTATTGCAGCCACCTTGATCGGCGAGTGGTGCGGCTTCGCAATGGCGATTTGGTTCGCCCATCGGCGAAGGGGACTCTTTCCGGTGGGTGCGTGGAAAGTACGTCGCAACGACCTGCAATTTTTCGCCATGGGGGTGGGTCTGCAGATCCTCGTCGACCTTGCCTACGCACCTTTTCATCTCCGGCATCTGAATGACCCCGTTACCGCCCTGTTCGGTGGAGCGCACGGGGCCCTCTTCGCCGCGATAGCTCTGGGCACAGCGGTGGGCGCCCCCGTAGCGGAAGAGCTCTTGTTTCGCTGGGTACTCCTGCAGGGTGTTCGCCGGGTGGTCACCTCGTGGGGGAGTGCGCGGCGTCAGATGTTGATCACCATCGTGGTGAGCGGGTTACTGTTCGGACTGGCCCACGGCGAAATGCTGCAGTTACCCGCTCTTGCGGTTTCCGGCATCATCTTTGGTTACGTGACTCTGCGGACGTCTCGTGTGGCTCCTAGCGTCTTAATGCACGCCGGTTTTAATTCGCTCGCAGTCATGGCCTTGGTGTGGAGCCGCCACCACGGATGAATCGCTGGTACCGAGGAATCTCGATTCCGAATTTTCTGGCCGTCGCCGCGGTGATCTACGTGACCGTGTGGTCACTCCATCCGGCACTACTGCTTGCGGGCAGCACGATCACCGGGGGGGATACCGGAGCCCACCTGGCCACGGTGGCCTTTCTGCGTCAACACGTGTCGTCGGGTCTCACTTCGTGGTATCCGGGGTGGTTTGATGGCATGCCGCTTTACAGTTATTACTTCGTACTTCCCGATCTGATCGCCGCACTGGGGAGCTACATCCTGGGGCTTTCGGTCGCTCTCAAATTAGTGACCGTCGTGGGTTCGGTCCTGCTGCCGATATCCGCTTTCGCCTTCGGGCGATGGGCGGGGGCGAAGGAGCCCATTCCGGCCCTCCTGAGCCTCGCCACCTTGCCCTTTCTCTTTGACTCGTCCTACACCATTGACGGTGGGAATCTCTTCTCGACGCTGGCGGGGGAGTACGCCTTCTCCCTTTCCCTGTCGTTCGCTCTTTTAACCATTGGGCTCTTCCTCCGTGGGATGCGCACGGGACGTGGTCACGCCCGCGCCGCGCTCATGCTGGCGGCCACCTTGGCGGCCCACGTATTGCCGTGGTTGTTCGCCATCGTCATGATTGTCGCGGCGGTGGGGATGGAATGGGTCCGCTCGTGGCGATGGTTTACTGACCCGACGGACGTGATCCGTGGAAGATCGCGACGAGCAACATCGTTCGCCCTTCTCGCCGGTTTCGGTGGAGTGGGTCTGTCGATGTGGTGGTTGTGGCCCTTCGCCGCCAGCCAATCACTTACTAATTCCATGGGCTACACGAATGACACTGTTGGGTCCTGGCACCAAATCTTCCAAAAGCTTGGTTGGTGGAACGCCACGGGAGGGGTCAGCGGTGACCGCTGGGTGTTGGTGTTGGCCGGCCTCGCCCTCGTGGTCGCGTTGTGGACGCGTGAGCGCGTGGGGGTTTTGCTCAGCGCCGGAGCGATTCTTTCCCTCGTTGCTTTTGTTGCAGATCCACAAAGTGTGATTTGGAACGAACGCCTCGTTCCGTTTTGGTTTCTGTGCGTGCATCTCCTTAGTGGGTGGCTCGTGGGGTACCTGCTCTGGTGGCTGGCAGGGTGGTGGTCCAAACGACACGAAGATCCCGACGGGACAGAAAATTTTGTCAGCGCCGGCATTTACGCAGCCATCGTCGTGAGTGTTCTTATGACCGTGATTCCGATGATCCCCAGTGCCGCGACAGCGCTGGGAATCACGACGGATGCGAATCAGGTATCGGCGTGGGCGACTTGGAACTACAGCGGTTATGAAGGAAAGCCCGCATGGCCCGAGTACCACCAGCTCATGACGGAAATGTCCGAGGTGGGTGCTCGTACGGGCTGTGGCCGCGCCATGTGGGAATATTCCGCCACCCAAAATCGCTTCGGTACGCCAATGGCCCTCATGCTCATGCCCTATTGGACCAACAATTGCATTGACTCAGAGGAGGGTCTGTTTTTTGAATCTTCGGCGACGACGCCGTATCACTTTTTGAATCAGTCCGAGATGTCGGTGGCTCCGAGCCAGGCACAAGTGGGTCTGCGGTACGGGGGACTCGATATGACGCAAGGGGTCTCACACCTGCAGGCCCTCGGCGTGCGCTATTTCGTGGCCTTCTCGCCCGAGGTAATTGCCGAGGCGAAGGTGAATCCTGCGCTCGTGGAGGTCACTCCCACTCACGCCTTGCACGCCCCGGCCGCCGCGTGGCACATCTATGTCGTGAAAAATTCGGAGTTGGTGACGGGGCTTAGTCACCTCCCGGCAGTGAATCCAGCGCTCGGGTCACGTAGTAACTGGCTGGCTGCCAACCAAAGCTGGTGGCTGAACTATCCCTTGCCCTCCACCGTCCTTGCTGCTGCCGGCCCTCCATCGTGGCCCCGAACGAAAATGGTCGTCACGAGCAGTCCTCCGCAGGTCAGCGAGAAAATTAGTCAGATCGTGGTCACGAGCAACAAACTGTCCTTCACCACGTCGCGGATCGGCGTGGCGACCTTGGTCAAGATCTCCTACTTTCCCCGGTGGCGTGTCCGTGGGGCCGAAGGTCCCTATCGCGTGTCACCCAATTTGATGGTGGTGGTGCCCACGTCCACTCACGTGGAACTCACGTACGGCGCGAGTTTGTCAATGCGATTAGGTGAATGCAGCAGTGCGCTCTCAGCACTCGGCCTCTGGTGGCTCGCTCGCCGCCATCGACGCTACAAATTGCTGATGGACCGAACGAGACGGACCAAGTCCGGTACCGAAGAACCATCGGTGGAAATGACGAGTTCTGGTTGCGACGGTACGTCGTAGGGGTCATTCACTCCGGTCATGTTGTGGGAGGAACCCTGACGGGCGAGTTGGTAGAGCTTTTTCGGGTCACGTGATTCGCAGACTTCCAATGGTGTAGCGACGTAGACCTCGACGAAGGGAACACCGGCGGCTTCGTGGAGTGTGCGGACGGCTTGCCGGGCATCATGCTGGGGGCTGATCATGGAAACCACCGCGACGAAACCTTGTTGCGCGACCATCAGCGCAACCGCGCCAGCCCGGCGGACGGCCTCAGCGCGATCCTGAAAACTAAATCCGAGGTCCGCCGAGAGACCACGCCGTAGATCGTCGCCGTCAAGGTGAATGGCGGGGATCTGATCACCGAGAAGTTCGGCCACGAGGGCGGCGGCCGTGGTTGTCTTCCCCGCGCCGGAAAGGCCAGTGAACCAAATGGTGGGAGTCGGAGATGCCATGAGATAACGCTAATGCACCGAAAAGGGAAGGTCGAGTGCGAAAGGTAGACTGACCGAGTGAATACCGGCGCTATTTTCAAGGCTTACGACATTCGTGGTACCTATCCCGACCAACTCGATGAGCGCCTGCTGCGTGCAATCGGATCCGCTTTCGCCACCTTTGTCCAATCCGAGCGCATCGTGGTGGCCCGGGACATGCGACCTTCCGGGGTGACCCTGACCGCCGCATTTGCCGAAGGTGCACGCGCCGTCGGCGTCGAAGTTACCGATTTAGGCTTAGCGTCGACTGATTTTCTCTACTTCGCTGCTGGGTACGAGGATGTTCCCGGAGCGATGTTTACCGCGTCGCACAATCCAGCCCAATACAACGGCATCAAGCTGTGTTTGGCCGGAGCTAAGCCAGTGGGGAGCGACACGGGATTGGTGGAGATAGAGGCCCTCACTCACCGCTTCTACGAGCAGCCGGCCACCGGGCCTTTGGCCGCGATGAGTGAGAAGTCGCTGTTGCCCGAATGGGTTCGCCACGTTCATTCCTTCGTTGACACGGGGAATCTGCGACCCCTCAAGGTCGTCGCGGACACGGCTAACGGTATGGGTGGGCTCATCGCTCCTTTGGTATTCGACGGTCTCGGTTGTGACGTCGAAATTCTTTATCCCGAACTCGACGGGACCTTCCCCAATCACCCCGCCGACCCCATCCAGCCGGAAAATCTTCGCGACCTTCAGCGCCGCGTTCTCGAAACGGGCGCGGATATCGGTTTGGCTTTCGATGGTGATGCCGACCGCGTCTTTCTTATCGACGAAAAGGCGCAGCCCATTTCTGGATCGGTGACCACCGCCATGGTGGCCGCGGCCATGTTGCGACGTCATCCCGGAGCCACGATTTTGCACAACTTGATTTGCTCGCGCGTGGTGACCGAAGTCATCGCCGAAGGTGGCGGAACTGCCGTGCGGACACGGGTGGGTCACTCATATATCAAGCAGGTCATGGCCGAAACGGGGGCCATCTTCGGTGGCGAGCACTCCGGTCACTATTACTACCGAGATAATTACCGGGCGGACTCGGGAATTATTACTGCCTTAGTTATCTTGGAACTCCTCAGCCTCTCCGGCGGGACGATGTCGGAATTCGCCGCCCCCTTCGAGCGCTACGCCTCATCGGGTGAGATCAATACGGAAGTTGCTTCACCGGCTGCCAGCGTGGACGGCGTGGCCGAATTGTTACGTGCGCGTGGCGAAACGGTGGATCGTCTGGATGGACTCACGGCGCAGTACGACACCTGGTGGTTCAATTTGCGACCGAGTAACACCGAACCCCTCTTGCGCCTCAACGTCGAAGCGTCGAGCAAGGAAGAACTCGCACAACGTATCGAAGAGGTTCGCGAACTTATCGCGACCGCGAAAGGGAAATAATGTCCTTGGACAGCTTTGTTTTGAGTCTGATTGAAGACCCTGCGGATCACCAAGTGCTGCTCTACGTGGAATCGGATTCGGTTCTCTATAACCCCCGCACGCGCGTGGCCTATCCGGTGAAGGGGTCTATCCCGGTACTGCTGGAGAGCGAAACGCGGCCCGCCACTGAGGATGAGCATCAGCGCTGGACGCAGCCGGGTATCGGCCGCGCGACGGGTAGGCCTTCCGCCTCCTAGTTCTGTCAGTAACTACGCCACATGTAGGGTAGTTTCGTGGAGACGGGGAGCAAGGTGACGCAAATCGAGAATTCAGTAACCACTGATGGTCGCACCGCACGACGCGACCTCAATCGATTGCGCGTTCTGGATGCCTGCATTGAGATTTTTACGGCCGGTGGTTTGCCGACTCCCGAAGACGTGGCCACCCTCAGCGGGGTGTCCTTGCGGTCGGTGTATCGCTATTTCGATGATCGTGACGGACTCATTCGCGCGGCCATCGACCACCAAGCCAGCAAGCTCGCCGACATGACCGAAATCCCCTCGCACGGTCACGGAAATCTGACGGAGAGAATCGCCGGCATCTGCGCGACGCGCGTCAATCTCTTCTTTCAGACCGGACAGATGTACCGCGCAGCCCGCGCCGCGGCGACGGGAAATCCGGTCATCGAGCAACGGCTTTTTGAAAATCGTGACGCCCTGCACGGGCAGGTGCTGTCGCACTTCGCCACCGAGGTAGCTGCCGGCTACGACGTGAGCATGGTAGACACCCTCTTGAGTTTTGATTCCTTGGACTACTTGCAATCCGCTCTCGGAAAATCAAAAAAAGAAATTATTACGAGTTTGCGCCACGCTTTGCACCAGCTCTTTGACGAAACGGAGATCTCATGAAACAGTATGAACCTTTTGAAGGCGTTATTGGTCGCACTTTTGCTGAGTCCACGCCCTGGTGGCCGACTCCGGTGCGCCCACGTGACGGCGCGCCCAACGTGCTGGTGATTTTGATTGACGACCTCGGCTTCTCGCATTTCAATTGTTTTGGTTCGGACCTCGATACCCCGAACATCAACCGTTTGGCCGCCGGGGGACTGCGCTATTCGAATTTCCACGTGACCCCTTTGTGTTCGCCGACCCGGGCCGCTCTCTTGACGGGTCGAAATCACCACACCGTGGGGATGCGCGGAATTTCTAACTGGAGCTCGGGCTTTCCTCACATGCGTGGACAAGTCTCGAATCATGCGGCCACTATGGGCGAGGTATTTCGCGAGGCCGGCTACACCACTTTCGCGGTGGGCAAGTGGCACCTCACACAGATGGAAAATGCTTCGTCCGCGGGCCCCTTCGATCAGTGGCCGCTGCAACGAGGTTTTGACCGTTACTACGGCTTCTTGGAAGGTGAGACCGACCAATTCGCACCCGACTTGGTCTACGACAACCACCGCGTCAACCCACCCAAGTCGGTGGCCGACGGGTACCACGTGAGCGAAGACTTAGTCGACCACGCTATTTCCTTCATCCACGACACCAAGTCGATTCACAAGGCCAAGCCCTTCTTTACCTACTTAGCCTTCGGCGCCATGCACGCCCCGCACCAAGCCCCCGCGTCCTATCTCG
>CAINHL010000063.1 GCA_903848885.1 uncultured Actinomycetes bacterium | reverse complement strand
GGCATCGTTATCGCTTACTTCAATCATTCGGGTCAATAATTCTCGGACCGTCAACTGCAGCACCGGTGCAAGGGTGGTGCTCGTGGTCGACGCCGTCGTCGAGGTGGTAGTCGACGTGGTGGTTGAGGTGGTGGTTGACGTGCTTGTCGGAGCGGGAGGCAGGGTATTTGGCGTCACGACGTAGGGCAACGTTGCACTTAACGACAAGGGTTGTGCCAAGGACAGCACCTCCTCGGCAATGAACACCTTGAACATGCTCGCGGGCATTTCTGTGGAATTGCCCCCCAGCGACAGTTTCCGACCGGACCGGCGATCGATGACGACTAGTTGGACATCATCAGTGCGCGTGGCCAAAACCGCTGTGAGCGCACGAGCGAGCGTCTCCGAGGGGGGAGGAACGGTTGTCACGAGCGTCGAGGTCGTACTCGTGGTGATGCGATTCTCACGATCGTGGGGAGTGGTCAATCGGGATACAGACGCCGGCACCAGCACCAGGACTATCGAGGTCGTCACCGCCGTTAAGAAATATTTCACCCCACGGTGACGGCGACGTGCGTGTTTCATCAGAATGAGCCTGACAGAACCACCGCGATCATCATGGAATGGGTCGCGGCCGGCTCACTACGCTTGTTGCGAGCGATAGTCGACGGGACAGGCAATGACACGAAGAGGTTGGGCTCTATTTGGAGCCATGGTCGTCATTTGGGCCCTGCCCTACCTCTGCATCAGGGTGGCAGTGCGCGAGATCGACCCTGGCTGTCTCGTATTAGCTCGCACGCTTCCCGCTGCGTGTGTTCTTCTGCCTCTGGCCTACCACCAGAAGGTTCTGGGTTCCCTACGTGGCAAGTGGGGCTGGCTGATCGCCTACTCCTTTATTGAATTCGGAATCCCCTGGTTGGTTATGAGTGATGCCGAACGCCATATCTCTTCGTCGCTCACGGGACTGATCGTCTGCACCGTGCCCCTCATCAGCATCGTGCTGGCCAAACTCGCGCACCCCCACCGCGCCATCGGAAAGGCTCGGCTCTCCGGGCTGGTCTTGGGAGCCACGGGAGTCACCGTGCTCGTTGGTCTCGATACGCACGGCAGTAACTGGTTCTGGGTGGGCACCATGGTCGTAGTCACCGTGGGCTATTCCATCGGGCCCATCATCCTCGACCGCAAAATGGCTGATGCTTCCGGCCTGGCCGTGGTGGCCACTTCGGTAGCCGTTGTCGCCATGGTGTACCTCCCCTGGGGCATCGGCCATTGGCCAGACCACCTTCGCTCCGAAACGTGGCTCTCCATCGCCATATTGACCACGATCTGTACCGCCGCCGCCTTCTTGGTGTTCTTCGCTCTCATTCAAGAGGTGGGCGCCGCTCGCAGCGTGGTGGTGACTTTTGCCAACACGGCTTTCGCCGTCATTCTGGGGGTCTGGCTTCTCCACGAAAACTTCACCGTGGGTATGGCGCTTGGTTTCCCCTTAATTGTGGCCGGCTCGTACTACGCCACGCGTAAAAGTCCGCACGAACACGAACTCGCCGCCACGGCGGACCCGCGTCCTAGCGCTTGATCGCGCGCCGTACGCTGACCAGCAAGGCGCCCAGCACGACTACCGGGTAGACGTACACCGCAGCACTTGCGTGGTGCAGCCACATCGAAACGCCGGCCAATACCGACAGCATCATCACCACCGTGATGAAAATCTCTGGTGTGTCGCCCACCAAAAAGTCCCACCAAAAACGCCCGAAACCAACAAGGGCTCGTTGCAGACTCTTCATACGTGCACCTTCGCTACGCGAGGTCGGAAGGCTGCAACCATGAGGAATGCACCCAGTGAATAGAACGCGACCAGGACGAGCAGTGCGGCGTCGTTACCGGGCCAGCGCAGACCCATTCCCTGTCCGGTCCAGAAGGTGCCGTAGGAAATAAGGCACAAGCCCACGGCCATCCTGAGGGCGTTCTCCGGAACATTGGAGAGTTGTCGAGCAGCCAGGCCGCCCACGATCGCCACCAACGCCACCGCCACGATCGCGGTGATGGCAGCCAGGCCGACTTTGTGCGCCGAACTGCCCATCGTTAATACGATGATGACGACCTCAAGACCCTCCAAGAAGACCCCTTTAAACGACAAAACGAAAGCTGCCCTCTCGGAGGCTTGTTGGCGGACCAGCAAGGAAGTTTCCTCAAATATTTTGTCTTCGTCATGCTTGTCCTTGTAACCGGTAGAGCGCAGCACGGCCTTTCGCAACCACTGTAAACCGAACACCAAAAGAACCCCACCCACCACCACGTGCAGTTGGGTGCGAGGAATCGAGGTCAACGCGGGTCCACAAGCCGCGACCAAAATCGCGAGTACGCCGAGGGCAACGTACACGCCACGTAGCGCTGATTTCCACGACTGGCTGTAGCCCACGGCTACCACAATGGTGAGTGCCTCCACCATCTCCACCGTGCTGGCCAGAAAAACTGAGAGACACAGAATTACGTTTCCCGTCACCGCCCCGTGCGACAGGGTGGCCATCACAGGCGCAGCTCCGCCCCCGCGGCTGCGGCCGCGGCGAGGAGTTGCCCGCGGGCGATCAGAACTTCGTCTTCATTCAAAGTGCGCTCGTCCGAACTCAGTCGTATCGCGAAGGTTACTGAACGAATATCATCGCTCAACGCGCCCCCGGAGAAAGTATCGAAGAGGGTCGCTGACTCAACCAGTGGCGACGAGCTGCGCAGGGCGCGTTGAATGACGGACGCACTCACGAGCTTCGGCGCGAGCAGACTGAGGTCGAAAATAACGCTCGGGAATCGCGAGGGCACGGGTGTGAGTAGCGGACGACGAAGAACTTTTTGCGTGTTGCTCAGAACGTTGAGATCGATTTGCAGGAATCCCAATCTTTGGCCAGGAATCACACGAGTCGATCGTTGCGCCACTACTTCGGGATCAACCTCGCCCACGTAGCCGAAGACAGTTCCGGTTCCGCAGTCGATGATTTCGGCCATTCGGGTGGGGTGCCAACCAGGCAATCCGGGAGCGGAGCGAACTTCGTACTCCGCCAGACCCCAACGTTCGGCCAACGCGGCCACGCTAGCCACGGCCACGCGCGCGTCGTCACCTTCTCGTCCCAAGACGGCGGACAGCACGGAGGTCTCGACCGGCAAACGAAGTCGAGAAGCCCCACCGACGCCACCGGCGGACTCGCGTTGAATCGACGTGTCGCTCGGGTGCGTCGCCACGACACCCATCTCAAACAAGGCCACCTCGCCGTGACCACGATCAGCATTGCTCGCCCACGCATCAGTCAGCCCCACGAGCATCGACGTTCGCATGATGGATTCTTGGCTCGCCAGAGGGTTGGTTACGCGAACGGCCGTTCCCTCAGGTGCCACTACGGAAAAGTCTTCATCAGAAATCAACGATGGGGTCCACGCTTCTAGCCAGCCCATGCCAGTGGCGCTCGCGCGAACAGTGCGTCGAAAGCGTTGTGCGACATTGAGCCCACCGGGCTGCGACCAGGTAGGAACACGGCGGGCCAAGCGACCGTAGCCATACACACGAGCTATTTCTTCGATGACGTCCGCGCGACCAGCCACGCCCGAACGAATGTCCAAACGAGACGCGGGTGCGGTCACCGACACACTCGCGCCATGAATGGTCACCGAGAAGTGCAGGGCGCTGAGAATACGAGCAATCTCGTCGGCCGGAATAGCCGTTCCCAGAAGGCGCTCCACGTCCTGCTCCGACACGGTGATCGCGGGCAGTTCCGGGAGGAGCCCTTCAGAACGCTGCGTTGCTACCCATACCAAATCGGGACAGCTGAGCGAGAGAATCTCGACGAAACGAGCCGTTGCCGTGAGAGCGTTGGCAAAGTCCACTCCGCGTTCAAAGCGGTGCGAGGCTTCCGATCGGAGGCCGAGACGTTTCGAGGTACGAGCGATGGTCATGGGGTCAAAGAAGGCAACCTCTAACAAAACGTTCGTCGTTGCGTCACGTATTTCGCTGCTCGCTCCACCCATGACACCAGCGATACCGATGACCGCGTCGTTGCCGTCGGTGATCACACAATCGATTCCTGTATCACCCCAGCCGCGACCCGCACGGCCGAGCACGCGCGTCACACCATCAAGGGTCTCGAGACTTTCGCCGTCGACCGCACGGCGAACTCCAATGTGTTGACCGGCCACCGCGGCGGCATCGTAGGGGTGCGTGGGCTGACCGCGCTCGAGCATCACGTAGTTGGAGGCATCCACGACATTATTGATGGATCGCATACCCGCCATCTCGAGGCGCCGAGCGATGGTGCTCGGCGAACTCGTCACCACTACCCCACTCAGTTCGGCCACCAGCAAAGCCCCACAGAGTTCAGGTGACTGGATGGAAGCCCGGGCCCCACCCATGGCCCCCGTATCAGAACCGGGACGAGCCGGATCGCGCAGCGGAGTTTGAAATCGCGCCGCCAGGTCGCGAGCAATACCCACCACGCTCCACGCATCGGGTCGGTTTCCTTCAGGAGAAATATCCAACACCACATCAGATTCGAGGGACAGGACGTCGATGAGGCGCTGACCCGGGGCGATGCCGGGCTTATGAGTGAGCAGCATCAGGCCCGAGTGATCATCGCCCAGTCCGAGTTCTTTCCCTGAACAGAGCATTCCGTTGGACACCACTCCGCGCATTTTTCGGAGGGCAATCTCAAATCCACCGGGAAGAACCGCACCCACGGGAGCGAGGGGCACGAAGTCACCCAGGGCAAAGTTTGTTGCTCCACAGACAATCTCGACGGGACCGTTTCCGGCATCCACGATGACGTGACGAATTCGGTCTGCGCCTTCGATCGCTCGGATCTCGTCGATCCGAGCGATGACGACCTGCTCCAAACCTTCGCCGACGTGCTCTACGCCTTCAATTACCAGGCCCAGGTCGTCCATTTCTCGAACGAGGGAAGAAATATCCTGTGGCAGGTCCACGAATTCTCGTAGCCAGCTGAGCGCTACCTTCATGAAAACAGCTCCAAGAAGCGCACATCATTTTCGGTAATCGCGCGCATATCCGCAATTCCATGGCGCATCTGGGCGCAACGGTCAATGCCGAAGCCGAAAGCGAATCCGCTGTAACGATCCGTGTCGATTCCGACGGCCGCAAAGACCGCGGGGTCCACCATTCCGCAACCACCTAGTTCAATCCACCCCGTTTGCGAACACGTACGGCAGCCTGCGCCGCGACAAATAGTGCAGGTGATTTCGAACTCCGCCGAAGGCTCGGTAAAGGGGAAATAGGCCGGACGGAGTCGCGAGGTGATGTCGGGACCAAAAAAGGCCCGCGTGAAGGTCTCAATTGTTCCGGCCAAGTCGGCGAAGGTGATTCCTTCATCGACTACCAAACCTTCGATTTGGTGGAAGGAAGCCAAGTGTCGAGCGTCCGGAGTGTCGCGGCGATAACAACGGCCGGGCATCACCGCGTGAAGAGGAAGAGTGCCCTGAGCCACCGCCTCTTCCATCAGGTGAATCTGCGTCGGCGAGGTGTGCGTACGCAAGAGCACGGTTTCCGGTTCACCGATATCTAAGTAGAAGGTGTCCCACATGCCACGCGCCGGGTGGGCGGGAGGGATGTTTAAAGCTTCGAAGTTGTACCAGTCCGTCTCGATTTCGGGTCCGTCGGCGACCACGAAGCCCATTCCCACGAAAGTATCTTCGAGCGATTCCTGGGTCAGCGAGATAATTCCGGGATGACCAGCACGCACGGGAACGCGAACTCGCGCACTCACCACGTCACCTAAATCGAGTCGGTCGGCCTCCAACACAGCGATGCGATGTTCAGCCGCCAGTGAGGTACGTCGGGTGGCGAAAGCCTCTTCGACTCGTTGGCGCGCTGCCTGTAATTGAGCCCCCGCAGACTTGCGCTCGTCGGGCGACAGAGATCCCAAGCTCTTTTGCAGGGCGGTAAAGGGTGATCGCTTACCGACCATTTCGGCTTCCAGGCTGAGCAGACTATCGAGGGACGAAGCATCGGAAATTGCCCCCACGCATTGCGCTACTACGGCATCTAAATTGTCGAGAGAAACGTCAACCATACGCATCTAGCCTACGGCGTGGCCGGCAACATTCTGTGCCGCGCGCTGGTTCATCGCTTCGTACAGCACCAGTCCCGCCGCCACCGATACGTTCAAGGACTCGGTTCCACCCGGCATCGGGATCGTCAGGCGCTCATGGCATAGGGCGGCATCATCATCACTGAGACCCTCGGATTCATTACCCATGACCAAGAGGGCGTCGCCACCCAGGGGAAGGCGTGACACGGGTGTTCCGTCGCGCACCACCGTGGCGTAGGTAGCTCCGCCACCCGCTTGGAACCATTCGAGAACATCCGGAAGCGAATCGTTCACCACCACGGGAATATGAAAGATCATTCCGGCTGTCGCCCGAAGAGTTTTGGGGTTGTACGGGTCCACGCACTGTCCCGTCAATATGACCCCCGTGGCGCCAAAGGCGCTCGCGGTACGGATAATGGTTCCGACGTTGCCCGGATCGCGACCATGGTGAATCACCACGACAGTTCCTCGTGCTTGTAGGTCACTCACCGCGCGAGGAGTGAAACGAACAGCGCCCATGACGGGCTGTGGCGATTGCGAGTCGGCGACTTTCTCCAGAACACCGGGGGCGAGATGGAAAACTCGAATTCCGTGCTGCGTGGCGAGGTTGACGATATCGCTGACCGCAGCGGCTGATTCGCTGTCGACGTAGAGAGCCTCGAACTCCTGTCCCGTTTCGATCGCACTACGTACGAGGTCGGGGCCTTCAATAATGCATACCCCTTCGCTCCAGCGAAGGGTTCGCTTCTGAACGAGACGCCGCAAGCGGCGAACACGCTGGTGCGACGACGCGAGCGTCTCGTTCAGAACGACCTACTTACTTCGCGGCCAATGCAGCCTGAGCGGCTTCGACCAATGCCTTGAATGAGGCGTTGTCGTTCACGGCCATGTCGGCCAAAATACGACGGTCGACTTCGATGCCCGCGGCGTAGAGCCCGGCGATGAAGCGGCTGTAGCTGAGCCCGTACTCGCGACTTCCGGCGTTGATGCGCTGGATCCAGAGCTTACGGAAATCACCCTTGCGTGCGCGTCGGTCACGGAAGGCATACACACCCGCGTGCTGAACGGCTTGGTTGGCGGCGCGGAAGGTACGGCTACGGTCACCGTAGTAACCCTTGGCCTCTTCCAGTACTGCCTTGTGGTGCTTCTTGGCGTTAACGCCCCGCTTTACACGTGCCATGACTGTTTCTCCTTACCTTTCGCTTCTACAAACCCATTTGGCGCTTGACGCGCTTTTCGATTCCCGGAGAAAAATCAGTCTCCTTGCCCAGACGGCGCGCCCGCACGGAGGACTTGGTCTCCATCAGGTGGCCACGGAAAGCTTTGCCACGGCGCAACTTTCCCGATCCGGTGATTTTGACGCGCTTCTTGGCGCCACTGTCGGTCTTCATCTTTGGCATTTCAACTCTCCTCGTTACTTTCGTTCGAACTCTCCACTGCGGGTACTTCAGGTACGACGGGAACATCTGCGACCTCGACTTCGTAGGCCGCGGTCTTGGCCTTGGGCTTACCGATCTTGTCGGGACCGAGAACCATAATCATGTTGCGACCGTCCAATTTGGCAGCTGCTTCCACACGACCGACGCCTTCAATTTTCTCGACGATTCGGTCAAGAATCTTGCGCCCCAATTCGGGGTACGCCGACTCGCGTCCACGGAACATGATGGTGATTTTCACTTTGTGACCCTCATGGAGAAACCTCTCCACCAGGCGCGTCTTGGTATCGAAGTCACCGGGCCCGATTTTGGGGCGGTACTTCATTTCCTTAACGCCGACGTTGGCCGTCTTGCGACGCGATTCCTTGGCCTTTTGGGCTTCATCGAACTTGAACTTCCCGTAGTCCATAATGCGACATACGGGAGGATCAGCCGTCGGGGCGATTTCCACGAGATCCAGGTCCAAGCTCTGGGCGAGCGTCAGGGCCTCACGGCTGCTAACGACGCCACGTTGGTTTCCTTCGTGATCGATGAGGCGGACATTGGGCACGCGAATTTTGTCGTTCACGCGGTGGTCACCGGGCACTGTTGCGATAAGTCTCTCCTTGCGTTCTTCGATCTTGTGATCGATACGGCAAGCGAGACGTGAAGATTCTCTATTCAACCCAGCGCACCATGGATGGCGGGGTGGAAACCTTTCGGTCTCACTTGCTGTGGACAACTGTTCTACGCTAGCAGACATGTCCGATACGCCTCAAACCGACAACTCCCTCTTCGATGACGAGGCCATTTCTGCCCTATTGGCGACTCCCGTAGAGCAGGTTCTGGCCAACCACGTCTTTCACCTCATGGAGTTGGCCGCGGTCCATCTCTCCGCTACCCCACCCAATCTCCGCCAGGCTCAGGTCGTCATTGATGCCGTCACCGGTCTCCTGGAGAAGGTTGGCGAGCGTATCGGCGAACACCATCAGCTCTTTGCCGCTTCGCTGAGTCAGATGCAGTTGGCCTACGTGCGCGCCGCCACGGCTCACGCGCAGGATTCCGCGAACTAGAGAGTTTCTAGAAGTTCCGCTTCGTCACGGCCCAATAGCCCGATGCGACGTCGGGCACGCACCGTGACTCCGACGTCAATCGATCGTGTTCCATCGGCGATGGTGATGCAGTGGAAGTAGAAACGCTCCCCTGCTTCGTCACGTAGCCAACCGTCTCCGCGGCGAACGTCGAAACTCTCGACGGTTGCCAGGACTGTCGCCATTAGCGCAGAGGTGCGCTACGAAGAATTCGCACCATCTCAATCGCTGTGTGGGCGGACTCGCGACCCTTGTTGCTGTGGTCCGGCAGGCACCTTTCGAGCGCTTGTTCGATGGTGTTGGTCGTCAGGACACCGAAAACCACGGGAACGCCCGTCATTAAGGACACGTCCTGTACGCCACGCGCGCACTCTCCCGCCACCACTTCGTAGTGACCGGTATCACCGCGAATCACGGCTCCGAGAGTAATCACTGCGTCAAAAGGCTGCGGAGCGCTGGCGAAGGCGCGCGCCACGAGGGGAATCTCGAAGGCTCCTGGGGCCCACGCAATAGCAATGTCGGCACCCTTCACGCCCGCTTCTTCCAACGCTTCGAGACACGCGTTGAGGAGTCGTGTGGTAATTCCACCGTTGAACTGTCCGCAGGCAATGCCCACGCGCAGACCCTGGCCCGAGTGGCTGCCCACGATGTAGTTACCAACGCGAGGAGCCAGACTGGCGTGGACGGAGTGATCTAGTTCGGTGTCAGAACTACTTGTCATCGAGACCCTCCAGTAAATGCCCCATTCGCTCACGCTTCGTGCGCAGATAGCCAATATTGTGTTCCGTCGGCAGAGACTCAATCGCCACCCGCTCCACAATGTCCAAACCGAAGCCGTCCAGTCCGCCATACTTCGATGGGTTGTTGGTCATGATGCGCATCCGCGACACACCGAGATCCACCAAAATCTGAGCGCCAATTCCGTATTCACGCGAGTCGACGGGAAGTCCCAAGTCCTCGTTCGCTTCCACGGTGTCGCGACCTTGCTCCTGCAAGGCGTAGGCACGAATTTTGTGGCCCAGTCCAATCCCGCGGCCTTCATGACCGCGCAGGTAGACCACCACTCCCGATCCGTCGGCCACAATCTTGGCCATCGCTGTGTGCAGCTGCGGACCGCAGTCACAACGTTGCGAACCAAAAATGTCTCCGGTGAGGCACTCGGAGTGCACGCGCACCAGGGTGCTCGCCGTCGGCTCAATGTCGCCATAGACCAAGGCCACGTGCTGTACGCCGTCTAAAACATTTTCGTAGACGTAGACACGGAATTCACCGTGCTCGGTGGGCAGTGACGACTCGGCCACGCGCTTGACCAATTTCTCGTGACGCCGACGATAGCGAATGAGATCCGCAATACTCACAATGGGTAGCGAGTGCTCGGCGGCAAAAACGGTGAGTTCGGGTAGCCGCGCCATGTCGCTCTTATCCGCGGTCACGATCTCGCAGAGGACCCCGGCGGGAAATTTTCCGGCGAGACGACACAAGTCCACCGAAGCTTCGGTGTGGCCGGCGCGCTTAAGAACACCACCGGGTCGATACCGCAGGGGGAATATGTGTCCCGGTCGGTTGAGGTCGGTGGGAACGGTGGCATCGGCAACTAGGGAGTTGATGGTGGCGGCACGGTCGTGTGCCGAGATTCCGGTGGTGGTGCCGTGACGGTAGTCCACCGACACGGTGAAGGCGGTGCGCAGGGCTTCGGTGTTGTTATCGACCATCAAGGGTAAGTCCAACTCGTCCGCCCGCGATGACTCCAGAGGGACGCAAAACAGGCCGGAGGTGTGTTCTAAGTAGAAGACCATGGACTCGGGAGTGACGTCCTCGGCAGCCATTATGAGGTCACCTTCGTTTTCGCGGTCTTCATCGTCGACGACCACAATCATTCCGCCGCGACGCAACTGCTCAATCGCCTCTTCGATGCTGTTTAACGCCACGAGACCTCCAGGTCAATACGTACATCTTCGCCGATTGTCCGCACGGATAAAAATCGGCCACGACGTAACGTCTCCAGCGTAGGAGTTTCCAGCGTTTCTAAGGCTGCGAGACCGCCCGCTGCTCCTGCTAGTGCAGGAGCGAGATACCACACGACTTTCTGCACCAATCCGGCTTCCACAAAGGCCGCGACCACTCGTGGCCCGCCTTCTACTAGTACCTGAATGACACCTTCGCGACCTAAATCATCGAGCAGGTCGCCGAGGTCCCCAGTGAATTCACGACACGGATGCACCGCCGCGTCGTCCGGAGCCGTGCCCAGAACCACGCGGAGGGGTTCGTAGGTGATATCTCCTAGGCGTGCGGTCAGACGTGGATTGTCGGACCGTATCGTTCCGGCGCCCACCACGATGGCCTGTGAATCTGCGCGTAATTCGTGGCCGTCCCTTCGTGCATCCTCGGAGGTAATCCATTGACTGGAACCGTCCGTCATAGCGACGCGTCCGTCAAGGGTGCTGGCAATTTTGGCCACCACGAAGGGGCGTCCCGTGGTTCGCTGAAACAAATAGGGCAGGAGTTGATTAGATATCTCCTCGTGCCCATCGCCCACTTCCACCGCTACGCCCGCGGCGCGGAGTGCGGCGAGGCCCTGTCCACTGACGCGCTTATCGGGATCTTCGACGCCCACTACTACTTTGCTGACGCCCGCCGACACGATGGCTTCGGTACACGGTCCCGTTCGACCCCGGTGGTGGCATGGTTCGAGGGTCACGTAGAGCGTCGCTCCTCGCGCTAAGTCTCCCGCCACGCGCAGAGCCTCTACCTCGGCGTGTGGCCCACCCGCAGCGTGGGTTGCTCCGACGCCTACGACTTCGCCGTCACGAACCAGTACGGCACCCACCCACGGGTTGGGTGGGGATATCCGACGAGCGGTCCCGCCGGCAACGAGGGCCTGGCGCATTGCCGAAGAGATCATGCGCGGGCGAGTTGGGCTGCGTGGCGAATCGATCGCGCGGCTTCCACGGGACTCTCCTGCGCGAAGATCGCACTTCCGGCGACGAGAACATTCGCGCCCGCCGACACGGCGATTGGCGCCGTGCGGATGTCAATGCCGCCATCTACTTCGAGATCCAGCTGCAGTCCTCCGGCGTCAATAGCCGCACGGGCAACCGACACCTTGTCCATGACCTCGCCCATGAACGACTGTCCGCCAAAACCAGGAAAAACCGTCATGAGCAGCAAGAGATCAATGTCACCCAAAAACTCTTCCACCTGTTCAAAGGGAGTATCCGGATTCGCGGCCAGGCCGACTCGAATTCCCAGGTCGCGACATTGGGAAATCAGCGCGGCGGTGTGACCGACTTCCACGTGTACGGTGCAACCGTCGGCGCCGGCCTTAGCGAAGGCGGGCAAATAGCGTTCCGGTTCGGTCATCAT
>CAINHL010000062.1 GCA_903848885.1 uncultured Actinomycetes bacterium | reverse complement strand
CTCGTGCTTCTCACGCCCGACGACGAGTGGATCAACGACTGAAGAGGTGATGGTCGTGGTCGAGCTGGCGTCGGGTGAGATAAGCGAGGATTTTTAGTGGCTATTGCGTACTGAGCGATGCACGGAACATGCCCTCGCGTACCGCCTCTTTGACCGACTCCATGACGTCCGAGAGACGAGTCAAAGTAACCCCGTGAATCTGGGCGGTACAGGGAAAGTGGTGCGGGTAAAAACCCACGGGAGAGCCGGTATCGACGCCGACGTCGAAGGTTTCGCCGCTCATGGAAAAAACGAGCGGCACGGTCTTTTCGACGCGAGCGTTACCGATGATGGTGCCATTCACGAAGAGGTGAAATTGGCCACCCGCGCCGAAGCCGCCGTCGTAGTCAAAGACCACTTCGAGGTGGTGGCGCCCCGCGGGCAGGATCTGGGCGTCGGTAATAATCGTGTGGACGTGACCGTAGAGGTTGTAATGAAACGCCGCGCTACCGGATTCGGTGAGATAGAGCGACCAACCGGCCATGTTGCCGCCCTGGCAGGCAATAACCCCCGAAGCCGACTGCTGAGTGATGGAGATGTCCGCACTAATGCGAAAGGCGCAGTTCTTGATGTTGATGACCGAAATTTCCGGCATGCGGACGTGCGCGGTGGTGTAGGTCATTTCGCGAAGGTCGCCCAAGGAATGGGGGACCGCAAACTCACCGTGACGCGGACCGGAAGGGTCCCGCAGGGGATAGACCTGATTGCGCAGAGCCTCGCGGTGGAAAATTTCCTGGAGCTCGACCAATTTTTCTGGGTATTGCGTAGCGAGGTCTACGGCTTGGGAGAAATCCGTGGTGATGTCGTAGAGCTCCCAGCGCTCTTGCTCGCCGTCAAAGGGCATACCGACCAATCGCACCCAGGGAACGCGTCCGTGGAAGCACGAGGCCATCCAACCGTCGTGATAAATCGCCCGGTTACCCAAGATTTCGAAGTACTGGGTGACATGGGTGCTCGGGGCGTGGGGTGCCGCGAAGCTGTAGGCCATCGAGACGCCGTCGAGGGGCATTTGTTCTAGCCCCTTGTAATGCGTGGGAGGCGTAATGCCGGCCAGGTCGTAGATGGTCGGGGCGATGTCCACGACGTGATGAAACTGGGTGCGCAGGCCGCCACCCTCAGAAATCGACTGCGGCCAAGAAATGGCCATGGCGTTGCGCGTGCCCCCAAAGTGCGAGGCCACCTGTTTCATCCACTGAAACGGCGCGTCCAAGGCCCAGGCCCAGGCGACGTTGAAGTGGTTTTCGCACGCGGCGGTTCCAAAGTCGTCCATGTGCTCGAGGAGCCACTCGGGATCTTCCTCGACACCATTTTGAAATGACGGCGCGGACCACGCGCCGTGAATGGTTCCTTCGGCGGAGGCACCATTGTCACCGGTGATGTAAATCACCAAAGTGTTCTCGTCAAGACCCATGTCAGTGAGTGAATCAATGACGCGCTTGATCTGCGCGTCGGTGTGCGCGAGGAAGCCCGCGAAGACCTCCATCAAGCGAGCAGCCACTGGACGGTAACGCGCGGGGTAGTCCTCCCACGACGGTATTTCCTCGGGTCGTGAGGTGTTCGCGGTGTTCGCGGGGATGACACCTAATTCGAGTTGGCGCTGATAGATACGATCGCGGAGGGCGTCCCAACCGTCGTCGAATTGCCCCTTGAAGAGGTCGCTCCATTCCGCGGGCACGTGATGGGGCGCGTGCACGGCCGGAGTAGAGAAATAACAAAAGAAGGGTTGATCGGGCCGGGAAGCTTTTTGCCGCTGTATCCAGGTGATGGCCTGATCGGCCAAGTCTTCGGTCAGGTGATATCCCTCGCGACCGACGTGCGGGTTGATGGGCGTGGTCTGGTCGTAGACGGCGGGTTCGTATTGCGACGCTTCGGCCCCGATGATGCCGTAGAAGCGATCAAAGCCCAGCCCGGTAGGCCAGCGGTCGAAGGGCCCGGCGGGGCTCTGTTCCCAGGAGGGTGCGAGGTGCCACTTGCCAAAACAACTAGTGGCGTAACCCGAGGCCGAGAGGACTTGAGCGACCGTGGCGGCTTCGGGCGGAATGGCACTGTCGTATCCCGGAAAGGAGTTCGCAATTTCGGTGATGCCACCCATGTGAACCGAGTGGTGATTACGTCCCGTCAGCAGGGCGGCGCGGGTGGGAGAGCACAAGGCGGTGGTGTGAAACTGGTTATAGAGAACACCACGTTGCGCCACCGCGTCAAAACCCGGAGTGGGCACGGGGCCACCGACGGTACCGAAGGAGCCAAAGCCCACATCATCCAACATGATGAGCAGCACATTGGGGGCCCCGGCGGGGGCGCCGGGTGCGTGCAGACGTCGCGCGGTGGCGTCGGCGATGAGTCGAGTGATTTCGCCGTCAAACGCAGGAGTGCCGTGCGGCAGGCCCGTGGGTGCGCTCACGCCTGCAGTCCTGGAACCTCGAAGCCCGCCATCGCGCGACGCAGGGCCGACTCATCCCCTCGAACCCGTAGCTCACCCGCGGCGACCGCCGCACTCCAGGTGAGCGAGCCACCCAGAATTTTGGCCCAGGTCGCGAGGGAAGTGGACACGGTGGCGTCCGGCTGTCCGTCGGTGCGAATCGCGGCGATGGAATTACGAATGTGCAAGCCTGACGCCAGTGCGCCATCAAATTCGAAGGTGACGTAGAAGTTGATTCCCGCGATCTTCGTGGGGTCGAGCATCACGCGCAGTAAGTCGACGAAGGTTGACGGTGGTGAGAGCAAAACCGCAAACTCGGCGATGCGCTGCTTGTAAAAACTTTTGAAGTTCAAAGAACCATCGAGCGATCGTGCTCGGGTGATGCACCAGTTACGAATGTTGGCGGCCGGCGTACGTTCGGCGACGCGGCGAAGTGCGGTCGCGAGCAGCAAACGATCGGTGTCGTCGGCCTCGGGGGAACGGGCTAACCAACTTCCTAGTTCCAAAGCCCATCGCAGATCATCGCCGTCGATGGCGACCTGCATTTGGCGTCGCACTTCTGCGCGTCCACCGAAGCCGTCAATGAGGCGAGCCGAGCGCTCGGGGGTGGGGAGGGGAAAGAGATTGGCTTCGTCACCGTCGAAGAAACCGAAGAGTCCCATTTGAATTTGACGGAGGTGGTGTTCGGCTACCCCGTAGAGCTCAGATGTCAGGTAGTCGGTGTCATACGCGTCAGGGAGGCTCACCGATAAACCCACCTCGGTGCTGGTGAGTCCGGCATTGGAGGCGCGTACGGCTTGATCCCAGAGGTACTGAATCGAGTCGCGATACACCGTGACCCTCCGCAGGATGTCGGCTTGTCCCGTGAGGGGTGGACCGTGGGCACCGACGAGGTACTCCGGAGCCAGGCCCAAGATGTGCTCAATACCTTTGACGAGTACCCGAGGGTCGCGGTACTCCTCGCCACGGATGGCAAAAACATTGAAAAGTACGGGCCACACTGCGTTGTTGACGCACAGTCCCAACTCGGGAAACCAGAAGGTCACAGAGTCGTCGGCGTCGGAAGGTGCGGGGGTGACGTCGACCTGCAGCCCCGCCACGTTGATGGTGACAGCTTGGTCACCGAAGGTGTGGGTGGGCGCGATAAACCCTGGCGAGAATGGTGCGTGGGCGGCGTCTCGCCAGTAGGGGCCGAGGCCGGCATTCACCAAACCGTCGGGGCCATCGTCGGGGAGGAACATTCCGAATTGCTCAATCACGCCACGGGCGTACGTGGGTCCAATTTCGGTGGTGGCCCGCACGAGGTTTCCCGCAATGCGTTCGTGACCCCAAATGGGAAAGTTCACTTCGCCGGTCTCTTCCACAATGGCCTTGGTGCCCGCTACGTAGTGAAAGTGGGTGTACAGCGCAGCCACGATGGGCTTGCTGGTGTGCCGGCGTAACTCGTGGATGGCTTCACGCATCTCTTCCACCGACTCGCCCGAGTCGATGGCGATGATGCCGTCGGGAGCCTCGACGAAGCTTTGATTCGAAAATCCATTGCCAACGAAGTTCCACACTCCGGGGCGGACCTCGTAGAAGGTCTTGGCGACACGATCGGACTGGCTGACGTGGTCGCGGTGCGCGCGCTGCCCCCCCGGCAAGGTGATGGTCAGGTGGTCATTGGGTTCGAAACTGCGGGCACGAAGTTGGGTCACCCCGCAAGAGTACGACAAGGGAGCGACGAGTGTTAGCGTCTGAGTCGTTGTTTGCAGGGCCGTAGCTCAATGGTTAGAGCAGGGGACTCATAATCCCTTGGTTGTGGGTTCGATCCCCACCGGCCCTACTCCCGATACTGCTTAAATCCGCGCCTTTGGTTCGGTCAATAACTCTTCAATTCGTTCACGCCACGAGAAATCTTCGGTGGATTCACCTTCGGCGTGGAGGAGATCGCGTTCGCGACGCAAGGTGCCTGCGACCTCGCCGAGGTGGTGGGGAAGGAGCAATCGGATGCGGTCACGAATCGCCTGCGCCAAGGCTGGCGCCGACCCCGAGGAGGACACCGATATCACCACGTCACCGTCGCGATGCACGGCAGTGAAATAGAAGTCACACAGGGACGGATTATCCACCACGTTGATCCAAATTCCGCGTTGCTGTGCTTCGGCCACCACGGCGGCATTGACCACGTTGTCGTCTACGGCAACGATGACTAACACGAAGCCGTCGAGGTCACCCCATGATGTCAATTGGATGACGAGAAATATCGCGTCGTCACGAAAAGGACGTCAGAAATACCTGTCGAACCCGCCTAGCTGTTCGTGGGACGGGGGAGCCCTTCGGAGTATCCCGCGGCTGACTGCACACCCACCACTGCGCGCTCGGCGAATTCGACAACGGTACGAGCGCCGGCGTAGGTAAAGGCACTACGCACACCCGCCATGATGTGGTCGATGAGATCTTCCACGCCCGGGCGTTGAGGGTCGAGGTAGTAACGCGAAGAACTGATGCCCTCTTCGAAGAGCTGCTTCTTGGCGCGCTCCATGTCGTGTTCGGCCTGCGTGCGTCCCGTCACGGCACGTCGAGACGCCATTCCGTAGTTCTCTTTATATTTGCGACCGAGCTCGTCGTGCAAAAGGTCGGTGGCACTTTCGTAGGTACCCGCCAACCACGAAGCGAACATCACGTTGCTGGCTCCCGCAGCCAAAGCCAGCGCAACGTCACGGGGGTGGCGAATACCACCGTCCGCCCAAATGTGCCCACCCGCTGCGCGAGCGGCCGCGGCGCATTCCACCACGGCGGTGAACTGAGGTCGGCCGACACCCGTCATCACGCGGGTGGTGCACATGGCTCCGGGACCCACGCCTACTTTGACAATGTCCGCCCCACTATCGAGAAGTTCTCGCGTGCCGTCAGCGGTGACGACGTTACCGGCCACGATGGTGGCCGAGGGAGCGGCCGCGCGCGCGAGGCGAATGGCTTCAATCATCTTTCGTTGATGGCCATGCGCGGTGTCGACCACGATGGTGCGAACGCCAAGTTCCACCAGGCGCGAGGTACGACCGGCGACGTCGCCGTTGATTCCCACCGCCACCGCCACGTTCAGTCGACCCTGATCGTCGGTGTTGGGCCGATAAATAGTGGATCGTACGCAACCAGTAGGGGTCACTACGCCCACGAGGCGGCCCTGCTCGTCAACGACTGGGGCCACACCTAGTCGGCGCTGACTCAGTTCCTCATACATTTCGGTAGGGCTGAGTCGTGCGGACACGGTGTCCACGGGTCGGCTCATGGCGAATTCCACCTTGGTGAAACGGTCGAGTCCGTCACCATCTTTCTCGGTGAAGATTCCGAGTGGCCGGTGCTCGCCGTCCACCACCACCACGGCACCATGGGCACGCTTGTGCACGATGTTCAAGGCGTCATTAACGGTGTCGCTCGGTCCGAGAGTGAGGGCGGAGTCGAGAACGGGATCAGCGGCGCGGACGGCGGCCACCGTGCGGGCGACCACGTCAAAGGGCATGTCCTGGGGCAGAACGGTGATGCCGCCGCGTCGCGCGGTGACTTCGGCCATGCGGCGACCCGCCACGGCGTTCATGTTGGCCACCACGAGGGGGATGGTTCCAATCCCGTCGGGCGTGGATAAGTCCACGTCCAAACGAGATTCCACTTCGGAGTAGCTCGGGACCAGAAATACGTCGCTGTAGGTGAGCTCGAAAGGAGGCAAGTCGGTCGTGAATTTCATGGTTCTCCCCATATCTTTCGGGAGAACGTCTCGCAGTTCTCCCGAATAAAACTACTCGCCCGTCACCCGGCGGGACACATCACTGTGCAGGGTGTGTGGACTCCACCAGAAAGTCCCTGAGCACCCGTTCGGTTTCCTCGGGGCAGTCAAAGTACGTGCCGTGACCGCAATTCGCGAAGTGGTGAAAACTCACCAAGGCCGGGGGAATCACCGCGGCCAGTTCTTCTTGAAACGAAAGGGGACAGGCGGGATCATCATCCCCACCCAAGATCAGCACCGGACATTGAGTGGAAGCCAAGCCCTCGAGAAAAGAGAAATCGCGCCATGCACCATCGGAGGCTTCGACGTGGTCACGCCAGAAGTAGAGGAGAGTCTCGGCGGTAAATATGCCCGGTCGGGTGGGGAGTCCGTGCCCCTCGGTGCGGTGATAGAGCGGTCGGCACACACGCTGAAACTCCAGCATGTTCTCGAGACTCTGATCGGTGAAAGCCGCGCGAGCGGCCTGCTCTGCGGGCGCACCGCCCAGGCGCTGGTAGGTGGCGAAGCTTTCGTCCTTGCCGCTACGACCCTGCGTGGACGAAAGGATGACCTTGGCGGGATGCTCGGGGTGACGCGTCATGTAGGACTCGGCCACGAAGCCTCCGAAAGAGTGCCCGAGAACGATGGGGCTCTGGACCCCAAGGACATCGCAGAATGCTTTCACGTCGTCACCCCATTGCCACAAATTCAGTGACTCGAGGGGACCTCGTTCACTTTGGCCGTTACCGCGGTGGTCATAATAAATAACTTGCGCGACGTCACTAAAACGATCGAAGTATGGCCGCATGCCGTGGTGATCAAAACCGGGTCCGCCGTGCAGGATGAGCAGGGTCGGCTTCTCGACCAATTGAGTCCCGTGAAGTTCCATTTTCTCGCCGACAACTTCAAAGAAGAGCCGAACACCGTTCACTTCAACCTTCACGGGAACTCCTCTAGGTGGGTAGGAGAACTCTACCCAGAAGTTCTAACGGCCGAAAGTGGCGTAGGCCTCTTCGCGGCGGCGCAGCTGACTCTCTTTAGCGACGGCATCGCCATACTGGGGCATGCCGGCAATGCGTGAAGCGCGGCGACCGAAGGCGGCGGATACGAGGTAGGTAAGTGTGGTCATTTTTGACTCCTGGTTCTTCCCCCCACGAGTTACTACCCATTCATACTACAGAACGCTGTTCCATAAAGCAAGTCTTTTTTCCTTAAATTGAGTAAATAGGGCAAATCAGACCTACTCTTTCGGCATGAACCTTTTCGACAATCTGGTAGCCGAAGCCGAAGCGCTTCTCCCCGAAACCATCGCCCTGCGTCGAGATATTCACGCCCATCCTGAACTGGGCAATGACCTTCCACGCACCCAGCGCGTGGTCGTCGAGGCCCTGGAGGGTCTAGGTCTGTCCGTGGTGCGCGGGAAGTCTTTGAGCTCGGTTGTCGCCGTCCTGGATTCGGGACGACCGGGACCCACCGTCTTGCTGCGCGGCGATATGGACGCCCTGCCTATGCACGAAGACAACGATTTCGAATTCCGTAGCACGGTAGAAAACGCCATGCACGCCTGTGGTCATGACGCGCACGTGGCCATGTTGGTGTCGGCGGCGCACCTCTTGGTGCAACGTCGCGACCAGCTCACGGGCAAGGTCGTGTTCATGTTTCAACCCGGCGAAGAAGGTCACGGCGGGGCGGCCATCATGATCGATGAAGGTGTTCTGGAAATTGCGGGGACTCCCGATTTCGCTTTCGCGATTCACCAGTCGCCTTCGTTACCTAACGCGATGATTGCGACACGAGGTGGCACTCTGATGGCGAGTTCCGACGAGATCACCGTGACCGTGACCGGCAAGGGTGGGCACGCCTCATCCCCGTACCTTTCAGTGGACCCGATTCCGGTGGCCTGCGAAATGGTGTTGGCCATGCAAACCATGATCACGCGCCGCATTGACGCCTTCGATCCCGCCGTGGTGACCATTGCTCACATTGCTGCGGGTACGACCAGCAACGTGATTCCCGAAAAGGCGATGATTCACGGCACGATTCGCACCGTGTCAGCGAAGAATCGCGAGTATGTCCGTCACCAATTGCGGCAAGTCTGCGAGGGCCTGGCCTCGGCCCACGGCGTCGCGGTGGACGTCGACGTGCGATTGGGCTATCCGGTGACGGTCAACAACCACGAAGCGGCGATCTTCGCCCGCGATTTGATGGATCGGGTGATGGGGCCGGGTCGCAGCATCGAAATGTCGAATCCCGTCATGGGTGCCGAAGACTTTAGCTACATTCTGGAAAAAGTTCCTGGCGCCATGGTCTTTCTCGGTACCTGTCCCGAGGGCGTGAATTTCTTTGAAGCCGCACCTTGCCACTCGAACTTAATGGTGATGGACGAGGCCGCAATGTCCACGGGCGTAGCCCTGTATGCCGCAGTGGCCCTCGAGAAGAACCGAGGCTCCGCATTCGTTTCGTAAGCCCCATGATGACGGTCACTCGGTATCCGTAGAGGTCGTTGCTGGTCGCGTTCATCGTGGCAACTCCTTTTCCCTCCGCCCGTGTGTTTCACTGTTTCTATGGGAATCCGTCGAATAGCGCTGGTGGGAATACTCTGCTGCGCCACTTGGGGCACAGTCCTCGTTAAGGACGTTGCGCCCTTGCCGAGCTCGCAGGAATCCTGCAACTCTCTCAATATCTCCCAGAGCATTGATGCCGTGGGTTACGCGACCTCCATTCACGACATGGGATGCGTCGACGGGTTCGCCTGGGTCTGGGCCACTATCCAAGTACCGGGGTCCAGTAATGGTGGTACGCAGGGAATCTCGGTGACCGAAGTTATGCAATTCGACCCGTGGCTCAACCTCTGGGTGGCCTTGAATCGCGCACAGGTGTGTACGGCGAATCAATTGCCACGTGCCGTCTACGAAAAAGGCTGCTTCTCTAACTAAACGAGCTCGACGCCGACAAGTTGCGGCGCGGGATATCCCTGGGCTTCGCAGAGCGCGCGGTAGGCCATGTTGATGAATGCGGCGTCCCACACACTGGTGACGTTTCCGTCGTTGTCGAGGTTTTCGTTGGCGCCGAAAATGGCGAAGAAGACGTCGGTGACCCCCTGGTTGCTGGCGGGCACCATCAAGGTGTGCGTGGAGCCGGCTGGTTCGTAGAGGTACGAGCCCGCGTGATTGACCTCGGGGTATTCGCGGTAGTGCCAAGAACCCGAGAGGGTGAAGGCGAAGACTTCGCCGGTGTGGCGATGAGTTTGTACCTGGTAACCCGGTTGGAAACGCGTGCGCACCACCCATAGGCCTCGATCGAGATCTATGTGCAGCACCTGCATGGAACTACCGTCACCGATATCGACGAAGGGGAGCTCGGACTCTCCTCGGTGCAAGGCGCGCGGGATGAGGTCAAACACCATCAGGCCTTCTTGGGGGGACGGGGAAAGAACGCACTAGTGCGCGCAACGTACTCCTCATAACCCGCTCGGGTCTTGCGTAGTCGAACTTCGAGCATGGGCACGCCCGAGAGTCTGGTCAGCAACCAGGTCATCACGAGAGGAGACAAGATGGTGGCGGCGCCCATTCCGGTGGACATGGCCATGAGGTAGAGACCCCACCAGACCACCGAGTCGCCGAAATAATTCGGGTGTCGTGTGTATTTCCATAATCCCGACGACATAGTGGTTCCGGCGTTGGCGGGATTCTGAGCGAAGCGCCGCAACTGGCCGTCACCGACGGCTTCGAAGAACAAGCCAATGGCCACCAGGGCTACACCGAGAGACACGAGAGGAGCATTGAAACTCTTAGCGAAGGCCATCCACTGCAGTGGTAGCGATACGAACCACATGAGAGTTCCCTGGAGCAGGTAGATCTTCGTTAGAGCGTAGAGATTCTCGTTGCGGCCACGCGCGCCGCGCATGATGTAGAGATAGCGCGGGTCTTCGGCGGAACCACGTTGCCGAATAGCGAGATAGATCGAGAGTCGCAGGGACCAGAGGGCCACGCAGATAAGAACAATCAAGCGGAAAACCCGCGCGTGGTGACTCACAGCCCACCACGGATGCGCGGCTGCACTGTGCGACCACGCACGCGAAACGAACAGACTTTCTAGGAGGACCATCAAGAAACCTGAACCCCAGAAGATGTCGATCGTGGCGTGGCGTTTGACCACTCGACCGACCAAGAAGGCGATGAAGGCCCAGCTGACCGCCGTCAAATAGGCGAGGGGCAAGTTGGCAAAGAAGGATGTGCTGTTCATGATGACAGTTTTACTGGCCGGCGGACGTGGCCGTGCCATTCATGGTCGTGGCCTACGCTTCCCTTGTGCGAACGCGGGGTTTTCTCTCATTGGTCTGGGTCTCCACCCTGGACCTTTTCGACCAAGCCACCGCCTTTGGTCGGCTCGCTCTGGTGCACGTCATCATGATGACGGGGGACACCTTGGTGACCATCTCGCTCGCCGGTTCGCTGTTCTTTTCCGTGAGTCCCACCGAGGCCAAAGGTCACGTTTTGCTGTACCTCTTGCTCACAATCGCCCCCTTCGCGGTGGTATCGCCCCTCCTAGGTCCCTTAATCGATCGCTCGGCGAACGGGCGACGGTCCCTGGTTGCGGTCTCTGCGCTGGTTCGCTGTCTCTTGTGTTACCAGTTGAGTCACGACCTGACGAATTGGTTACTGTTCCCCGAGGCCTTCGTGATGTTGGTGTCGTCCAAGCTCTACGTCGTAACGCGAGGGACCTTGGTTCCAGAAATGGCTCGTACCGACCAGTTCCACGCCCACGGCGCCAGCACCGACGACGCCGGTTGGCCCAGTAGTGGTGAGGCCGTCGAAACCGGGTTCTCTGGCTTCAACGCGCAACTCACCCTGCTCGGCACCTGCGCCGGCCTCATCGGGGGTTCTCTCGGCGTGGGTATTTTGAAATCTCTCGGAGCGTCGAGCGTCTTATGGGTAGCGTCCGTACTCTTCGCCGGCGGCGTGGTCGCGAGTTTTCGTCTCGTTCAACCAGTTCGCCAGAGCCGAGGTCGCTCGTCCGACGTCAGCGCTCTCGAACGTGACATTCACGCACTGTCGCCGACGGGCGATGCCGAAGTGTCATGGGGGCTGTCGGCAGCAGCCGTGGTGCGCTTCGTGGTCGGATTCGCCACCTTCCTTCTGGCTTTCGGACTGCGTCGTGCCCACGCTCCTTTGACCTGGTTCGCCCTCGCGCTCAGCTTGGCGGGAGTCGGATCATTGCTGGGATTGGCCTTGGTAACGCGCGTACGTAATCGTCTGCACGAATCCACTCTGATGAGTCTGGGGCTGTTTGGTATCGCCGTGGGAACTTTTGCGGCGAGTCGAGATCCCCGCGTCCTCACGCAAGTCGTCTTGGTGGGTTGGATTGGGGCCATGGCCGCCATCGTGTCACCTAGTTTCGACGCCATCACGCAACGGCACGTACCAGAGGGTGCTCAAGGTCAAACCTTCGCCCGCTTCGCGGTGCGTCAACAACTCTCCTGGGTGATCGGGGCAATCATCCCGGTGGCCATCGCATTAAATTTCGGTGACGGTGACGCTTTCCTCAGCGTGATGGCCTTCGTGATGGCCACGTCCTACGTCATCGGTCGTCGCTGGTCACTCTAATTTCCTCCGATTGCTCGGCAGGAGCAGAGAATTACTTGTTCACATTTTCGTAGGCGATATTGATTCGTCGGCAACTGCGCCACGCAGAATACGTGATACCGCCGTAGGAACAATCGTTAGCTTTTTTTCACCGACCTAGCGTGGAAGTGACAGCGTTAGCGAATTTTCCACGGGAGGGCGACGGCCATGCAACTGAGTTCTTTGATACCGATGAGCCACTTCGGACACTATCTCCATTGGCATTTCTTGTACATCAGTGTTTCCAACGTGATCGTGGTGGCGACCATGCTCACGGTCTTCGTCATCGCCCTGGTCGCTCCTTTCCCGCATGCCTCCACCTCAACGAAAGACGTGAATGATGTCGACAATTGATCGCCAATGGACGACTCGTCTGCGACGAGGTGTCGAGCGCACCATCACTTTGGACAAAGCCCTCCCGGATACCCAGCCGAGCTACGTGGCGTCATGGATATACGTCTTTGGCGTCGCGACAGTTTCTGCGCTCATCGTGGTCATGGCCACGGGTTGTGTGTTGGCGATTTTCGGCCCCCAGTGGTGGCACACCTCGACCGTGGGGCACTACGTGAACTCCCTCCACCTCTGGGGGGTGGAGGTTTTCTTCTTCACCATGGTTGTTCACCTGTGGGGAAAGTTCTTCATGGCCGCGTGGCGGGGTCGCCGTGCCGTGACCTGGATGACCGGTGCTTTTTGCTTCCTCGTATCTACCGTGACGGCCTTTACGGGATACGTATCGCAGTCCAACTTTGATTCCCAGTGGATCGCCACGCAAGCCAAGGACGGAATTAACTCCGCGGGCGTCGGAGCGATATTTAACGTTCTCAACTTGGGCCAAATGTTGATGTGGCACATCGTCTTGCTGCCGCTGGTCTTGGTACTGCTGACGGGTGTGCACGTGGCCTACGTGCGTTTGCGCGGGGTAGTGCCCCCTTTCGCCGAGGAGGCACGATGAGCAAGAAATTCCGTCCAGATGTGGACGTCGTGGAGTGGACCGGCGCCGAGCGTCCGTACGACCTTCTAAAAGAGGGTTTCTACGCCCTGATCGCCATCACCGTGCTGGTGGCGGGGTTGGCGGCCCTGTTCGGTTCACCGGATGATCCGGCTGTGACCCTAAAGCAATGGTCCATTGCGGCACCGGTGGACTTTGCCCAGACTGCTTTCAGTGAACTGAACGGGACGTCGGATACGGCGACCTACGGTGCGCCGTACAACACGAACTCACCCGGTCAAGCCTTGGGGCCCCTGCACATTGCCCAATTAGTTGGTGTACATATTCCGATTGCGGCCGCGCGTGATTTCGTCCTGGCCCCGCTCGAAGCTCTCCCCGCAAATGCGCAACTACGACGAGCTCTTCATGAGTGGTCGGGAGCTTCCGCCGCGCAGCGCACCACCTGGCTGGCTCATTATGGTGCCGTCGCTCCCGGGATGACGTTCTCGGGTGACTCGATTGTGACGGCGAGTTCCGCCTCGGGTCCGGTACCCGAATTCATTAATGACTTGACGCTGATGGCACGAAGTGGTGCCTTGGATGAGGCACTGCTGACGAAAGACAGTTTTTACACGACCGACTTCACCAAGGGCTTGCTGTTCCTCTCCAATGGTGCCTATCTCACCGATCAAGCTAACGCGCAACACCTCTTGGGTTCGCAATGGGGCATGATGAACGAGACGGGAACCTACCCCGGTCAGGCGTGGTTGTGGCTCTACACCTTCTGGTACCAAATCCCTCCGTACACCACGAGCGGTAACGCTGACATCTTGGTGGGTGCCACCATGGGTGTTTTGACCGTGGGACTGATATTTCTTCCCTTCATTCCGGGTCTGCGGAGCATTCCGCGACGCACACGTCTCTACCGTCTGGTGTGGCGCAGTCACTATCGCCGGGAAGCGCAAGGGGCCTAGGACCTACGAGGAGCTCAAACGCAACCAACGTTCTTCCGCTTCGGTGAGTTGTTGGCGCAGGGCGTCCATGTCTTTCGTAAGTCGACCAGCTTCTTCGTAATCGCTCGTCGCGGCAATCTTCTCCGCCATCTTGGCAATCTGGCGTTCCAACCTCGACACGTCCTTGCCCGCTTCGCGCGCAAGTTTGGCGTTCGAGGCGCCGGCGGGAGCGTCACTGTCGGCACGGGTGTCGTCGTCAAGGCTCACCTTGAGCGAGCGAGCAATCCACATATCAATACCACCGGGGATATCACCGACTGAGCCATCGGGTCGCACCTCGAGGAGACGGTCGGTGGTTTGACTGAGAAAGGTTCGGTCGTGCGAGACCACGATGAGAGTGCCCGGCCATTCGCTCAAGAAGTCTTCGATGAGCCGAATCGTCTCCAGGTCCAAATCGTTGGTGGGTTCGTCGAGGATCATGACGTTGGGTCGCAGGGCCAAGGCGAGGAGGAGTTGGAGTCGACGTCGTTCGCCACCGGAAAGTTCCTTGGCGGGAGTGACGCAGAGCGCGCCGGTAAACCAAAAGCGCTTCATCAGGGCAATATCACTGACCGAACCCGGAACTCCGCCGGGTCCCGCTACCAACTCTTGAACGGTGAGGTTCTCGTTGGGCAGAGCCCCCGTTTGATCGAAGTAGGCCAGTACGACGGTGGGGCCGTGCTTCATTGTGCCCATGGTGGGTTCGAGTTGCTGGGCGAGAAGATTGACGAAGGTTGATTTACCCGCACCGTTGGGACCCACCACACCAATCCGGTCACCGGGCCCAATTTCGATGGTCACACCTTGAATGGTGGGTGCCGCGGCGCCGTAGGCGAAGGAAACGTTGTGCGCCTTGATGACGGTGTTGCCGAGTCGGGGCGTATCGGTAACGAAGTCCAATGTTCCTGCCCGTGCGGGACCGTCGGCCTTGGTGGCGAGTAGTCGTTGGGCGGCGTCGATTCGCGCTTGGGGCTTGGTGGCGCGGGCCTTGACACCACGACGCAACCACGCGAGCTCGCGGCGCGCCATATTTCGGCGAGTGGCTTCCGTGCGGCTGGCGAGTTCCTCGCGCTCGGCCTGCGTTTCGAGGAGTTTGGCGTAACCACCGGCGTGCAAAAAGGTCTGCCCGCGATCAATTTCGACCATGCGGGTGGTGACTTGGTCGAGAAGGAAGCGATCGTGGCTCACCAAGACGATCGCACCCTTGAAGGACCGGATTTGTTGTTCCAGCCATTCAATGGCGTGCAGGTCCAAGTGGTTAGTGGGCTCGTCGAGAACCAATACGTCGGCCGGATCAGTGAAGATCCGTGCCAAGGCCACGCGCTTGAGCTGACCACCCGAGAGTGAGGAAATGGGGCTGTCGAGCTGATCCAGCATGCCCAAGGTGTCCAAGGTGGACTCGGTTTGCCAACCACCACCGAGGGCGTCGCGCACCGTGCCCTCGGGGATAACGGGAATCTGTTCGAGATAGGCCACGCTGACGTTCTTGCCGCGGCGCACGGCGCCGCGATCGGGTCGCAAGGCTCCCGCGATGATGCGCAAGAGGGTGGATTTCCCGGTGCCGTTAATACCCACTACGCCCACACGATCACCATCGGAAATGGTGAAGGAAAACTTCTGCACCAAGGTCCGGTCAGGCGCGTCGTGGCCAATATCTTGTAAGTCGAGAAGGATGGCCACGGGAATCTCAGGCTACTCACTGGCGTGCACCTTCCAATCGGAATACGAAGGGGCTACTACGGTGACGGGTGAGCGGGGAGGACTATGCCAGTAACACAGGTGCGCGGAGTAGATATTTCGTGGTCGGAACAAGGTGCGGGCCCGACACTCGTCGTGGCCCACGGTCTCACCGGAAGTAGAGCTAGCTCCACCTTGGACTGGTCGGTACTCACCGAAAATTTTCGCGTGGTGCAGTACGACGCCCGTGGTCACGGAGAATCGGGCGGCGCGCCCGTTGAAAATGACTATCGCTGGAACGAGCTGGCCGAGGATCTCCTCGCTTTGCTCGACGTGATTGCTCCCCGTGAGAGGGTTCACGGAATAGGTATCTCCATGGGTACGGCCACTTTGATCTACGCCGCCCTGGCACAACCCGAACGCTTCGCGGGGCTGGTACTGGGGGCCGTACCGACGGCCTACGAGACGCGAGCCGCCCAGGCGGCCAACTATCGCGCCGCCGCTGACTTCGTGGAATCGCAGGGTCTTGCGGCGCTGATCGAAGTGAGTATGAACCAGGCGCGTGCCCCCATCTTCGAGGACACACCACGGCCAACCACGGGCCCCAGCGTGCGTGAGGAAATTCTCCCGCAGGTGTTGCGTGGCGCCGCCCTGTCAGATCTGCCACCACGTTCGGCGGTGGCAGAACTCGCGGTGCCGAGTCTTGTCTTGGCCTGGGATACCGACCCGGGCCACCCCGTGTCGAGTGCACAAGAAGTTCACCGACTCGTGCGGGGCGCCGAAATGAAAGTTGCCACCACGTCCCACGAGATTTCACTCTGGGGACGGGTGGCGTCCAACTTTCTGCTGGGGTGTCGTTAACCCAGGCGTGCTGCGAGAGCGTCGACTTGCGCGTGCAGGGCAGCGGGCAAGTGATCGCCGAAGGTGGCGAAGTGCTCACGGATACTCGGCACTTCGCGGCGCCAGTCATCAACGCTCACCGTTAAAAGCTCATCAAGGTCTGCTTGGCTGACTTTCAAACCTTCAATGTTGATAGCGGTGGCGGTAGGCACGTAGCCGATGGCGGTCTCGGTCGCGTCACCACGACCCGCACAGCGCTCAAAGACCCACTCCAATACGCGGCTGTTCTCGCCGTAGCCCGGCCACAGCCAGCGCCCGTCGTCACCTTTGCGGAACCAGTTGACGTAGAAAATCTTCGGTAAGGCCGCGGCGCTGGATAGCGAACCAATCTTGAGCCAGTGGGAAAAATAATCGGCCATGTTGTAACCACAAAACGGCAGCATGGCGAAGGGGTCACGGCGGAGGTTACCGACGGCTCCGGCTGCGGCCGCAGTGGTTTCCGAGGACATAATGGAACCGAGGAAAACTCCGTGCTCCCAGTCGAAAGACTGAAAGACCAAAGGAATCACGCTGGCACGTCGACCACCGAAGAGAACGGCGTCAATGGGAACACCGGCGGGGTCTTCCCACTCGGGTGCGATAGCGGGATCCTGTGCCGCGGGAGCCGTGAAACGTGCGTTGGGGTGTGCCGCGGGAGTCCCGGTGTCGCTGGTCCACGCCTGTCCCTTCCAGTCGGTAATACCGGCGGGAGCATCGCCCATGCCTTCCCACCAGATATCGCCATCTGCGGTGAGGGCGGTGTTGGTGAAGATGGTGTTGGACTCCACCGAGTACATGGCGTTGGGGTTGGTGTCCATGTTGGTGCCGGGAGCGACGCCAAAGAATCCGGCTTCCGGATTGATGGCGTAGAGACGACCGTCAGGGCCCGGCTTCATCCAGCAAATGTCGTCACCCACCGTCTCCACTTTCCAACCCGGCAGGGTGGGAATCAACATGGCGAGATTCGTCTTGCCACAGGCCGAGGGGAAAGCGCCCGTCACGAAGCGCGTTTCGCCTTCGGGGTTGGTCAACTTGAGAATCAGCATGTGTTCGGCTAACCAGTTGGCGTCACGCGCCATGGTGGAAGCGATTCGCAGGGCGAAGCACTTCTTACCCAGCAAGGCGTTGCCGCCGTAGCCGGATCCGTACGAGATAATTTCCTTGTTCTCCGGGAAGTGCACGATGTACTTGTTCTCGGCGTCACAGGGCCACGAGACGTCGGCCTGTCCTTCGGCGAGTGGCATGCCGACCGAGTGCAAGCACGGAACGAATTCACCGGTGGCCCCGAGCACCTCGAGAGCGCCCTTGCCCATCCGGGTCATGATGCGCATCGAAACAGCTACGTACGCGGAGTCAGTGATTTCGACACCGATGTGCGAAATGGCCGAACCGAGTGGTCCCATGGAAAAGGGCACGACGTACATGGTGCGGCCCTTCATGGAGCCACGGAAAAGGTCCTTCAGCAGGCCACGCATTTCGGCGGGGTCACGCCAGTTGTTGGTGGGGCCGGCGTCGACTTCTTTGGCCGAGCAGATGTAGGTGCGGTCCTCGACACGCGCCACGTCGCCCGGGTCACTCTTGGCGTAGTAGGAATTGGGGCGCTTGGCGTCTGAAAGTTTCGTAAAAGTTCCATTGTCGACGAGTAACTGACACAATTCGTCGTATTCTTCGGCGCTGCCGTCGCACCAGTGGATACGATCGGGGGTAGTGAGTTCCGCTACCTCGTTCACCCAGTCGATGAGCTTTTGGTTTGTTGTGGGTAATGACACCTGTAATTCCTCCATAGTTACGCCACCGGGTGGTGGCTATGTACTGGCGGGCCAGGGCGATGATCTCGTCTAACGACCCACCCGTTCCCTGGGAGGAACTCGTTCGGCGCGAGGATGCCGTCCTTGAGCGTATCGCTGCCATCGTGGGGCGACGCACAACCCCCTCCGGCGAGGTCCATATCGGCGACGACGCCGCCGTTTTATCCCCATTTGTAGGGGAAACTCTGATCTCCACGGATGTGGCCGTGTGGGGGATTCATCTGGATTCCCACCTTTTCCCCCTCGAGGATCTGGGCTACAAGGCGGTGGCCTCTGCCGTCTCCGACTTGGCCGCGATGGGCGGACGCCCCCGTGCCTGCGTCGTGGCGGTGAGCGCTCCGCCGGGAACTGACCTTGAGGAACTCCATCGAGGCATCGCCGATGCGGCAGCGATGACCGAGTGCCCCGTGGTGGGGGGTGATCTCACGCAAGCCCGCGACGTCTCGGTCGCAGTGACGGTACTCGGCGAGGCTCCCGGCAAGGGGTCGATATTGCGCAGTGGTGCCCGCGCCGGAGATGTCATCTTTGTGACGCGGCCTCTCGGTCGCTCGGCGGCGGGGCTTCGCCGTCGTCGCGAGGGTGCACCGCTGGATGACCCCTTAGTTATCGCGCACCGTCGCCCGTGGCCACGCCTGCGAGAAGGCATCGCCGCTCGGGACCTCCACGTGCACGCCATGATGGACTTGTCGGACGGAATTTCTATTGACCTTCATCGCTTGGCGGATGCGTCACGCGTGGGATTCGTGCTCGACAATATTCCGGTAGCTCTCGGAGCAACGCATGACGAAGCACTCTCCGGCGGTGAAGACTATGAGTTGTTGATTGTGACGGACGATGCCGCTCGACTGCTCGCGGTATTTGCCGAACGAGGCTTAGATGAACCCTTGCGCATTGGTCACGTGGTGGCCGACATCAATGAGCGAACCCTGAACGGCGTAGCCCTCGAGCGAGATGGTTGGCAGCATCAAATGTAGAACCGCGTGGTGACGGGAACGGGTGGGCGTTCTCGATATCACCGGGGATATTTTCGACGACCTTGATTCATTTCTTCAGCCATTCTTATCTTCGATTGTAAGATTTTGTTATGGCCAACTCACCCCCTACGCGCGCGCGGAGCTCCAACATCTGGGAGGCAGCCAAAATGAAGGGGCAGCCGCGTCCGAGGAAAATTCCGAAGGCGTGGGTGGGCGACGCATTCCTTCTGGTGACGGCCATCATGGTGGTGGCCGCGGTGGGATTTAGTCTTTCGCAGGATTCCCTTTCATCACTACGCTCACCCTCCGGAATTCTCGACGTGGTGGGTCGGGCCTCGGGCATGGCGGGAACGGTATTGATGGTCGTCATGGTGATGATGGCCATTCGACTTCCCGTCTTGGAACGTAGCGTGGGTCAGGACCGACTTATTCGCTGGCATCGCACACTCGGTGGCTGGCCCATTGTCCTCATCGCCGTGCATATTGGCGCCATTACGTGGGGCTACGCGACGGCCTCGCACAGCGGGGTGATTCATCAGTTCTTAACCTTCGTGTTTCACGCGCCCGATATTTTTATGGCCACCGTGGCTTTTCTTCTCTTGGTGATGGCGGGAGTTACTTCCTACCGGCAAGTCCGGCGCAAGATGAAATACGAAACCTGGTGGGCGGTGCACCTCTATCTCTATCTCGCCCTGGGCCTAGCCGTCGCCCACCAGATCCGTACCGGCATCATGTTCATGTACAGCCCGACAACCCAAAAAGTATGGGTGGAACTGTGGATCGCCGTGGCGCTCGTGGCGCTGAGCAGCCGCGTTCTGCTCCCACTCGGTCGCAACGTGATTTTGGGCCTTCGCGTGGCTTCCGTTAAAGAAGTAGCACCCGACGTGTTTGCGATCACCGTGAAGGGTCGTCGTGTGGGCAAATTGGCCGTGGACGGCGGACAATTTTTTCAGTGGCGATTCGCCAGTCCCGGATTGTTATGGCATTCGCATCCCTATTCCATATCGGCGATGCCACGGCCACCCTATCTGCGGGTGACGATCAAGGCACTGGGAGATCAATCGACGGCCGTGCGTCACCTCGCACCCGGTACCCGCGTCTTCGTCGAAGGACCCTACGGTTCATTTACTCGTCACGCATTGCAGAGCCGAGACGTCACTTTGATCGGTGCGGGAGTGGGCATTACACCTTTGCGCGCGCTCTTGGAGGACTTGCCGGTCAAGGTCAAGCCCACCGTGATTGTTCGCGCGCGAACGTTGGAGGATTTAGTGCACCACGATGAAATCGCTGCCCTGGTGGCGCGCCGTGGGGGAGTACTGCACGAGTTAATCGGCACGCGCCACCAAGTTCCGCTGAACGCGCCGCGCTTACATCAGCTCGTTCCCCAACTCGGCAACAGCGACGTGTACGTATGCGGGCCGAGCGAGTTCAGCGCCTCGGTGCTGCGAGCCCTGGATTCTCTCCGCGTGCCGGCGGGGCAAATCCACTGCGAGGAGTTCTCCTTCTGATGCCACGTTCCGCCTACGTTCTCACCGGCACCGCCCTCGGATTGCTCGGAATCGCGTTCTTTCGTACCACTCCGGTTACCTTGTCCCCCCCACCGTCCGTGACCACGACGAGCTCATCCAGCACCAGCACGACATCGCCCCGCACTCCTCCGACAACGGTTCCGGGGACGCCGCCCACCGTCCCCCCGACTATTCCCCCCACCACCGTTCCCCCTACCACCGTTCCCGCGGGACCTCGTTCGGCGACCGGTCAGCTTACCGACTACAGCTGGGGCACATTGTCCGTAAAGGTGACCCTCGCGGGCGGGAGAATAACGTCAGTCACGGTGCCGAGTCTGAACGACTACGGCAACGGGAGGAGTCGATACATTGATGACTACTCCATACCGATATTGGAGCAAGAGGCCTTGCGGGCACAAAGCGCCAACATTGCGAGTGTGTCCGGCGCAAGTTATACCTCGGCGGGCTTCATCCAATCCCTGCAAGAAGCTCTCAGCGCCCTGGGGCGATGATCGATACTCATCTCCACGCTCGCATCGAGGTCATGGGAACCACCATCACGGTGGATGGTTATGCCACGCAGCCCATCGATGCGAGATGGTGGGATCAGAGAATGGCGTCGGTAGCGGCTGACCTGCAGTGGGTCGACGAGACCTTCTCGACGTGGAAAGCCGATAGCGCCGTGAGCAAATGGCGCCGCTCGGAAGAATCCCTCGATGAGTTACCGCGCGATCTGGCGACCGTATTTCAGAGATGCCAGGAACTCAAAGCACTTTCGGGCGGTTGGTTTGATCCCTGGGCGTGTCCGGACGGCTTTGATCCCTCTGGTTTCGTCAAAGGCTGGGCGGCAGAACGGGCTTTACTCATTCTCCGGGATGGCCCACTCGTCGGAGCAATTGTGAACGCGGCGGGTGATGTGGCTCTCTTCGGGGAACTTCCCGCCGGCGAGAAATTTCGTGTGGGAATTGTTGACCCATTTGATCGAGGGCAATTGGTGCGCGTGGTAGTGGTTGCGCACGCTCTCGCGACGTCGGGCGAAGGGGAGCGGGGGCAACACCTGGTCAACCCCTTCACCGGTGTGTACGAAGCCTCGATGGCCTCCGCCAGCGTGGCGGGGCCTGACCTAGGAATAGCCGACGCGCTAGCAACCGCCTTGGCAGTTGGTGGTGAAGAAGTTTTGGTTTTGATTAACGACATTCCCGAATATGAGGCTTTCATGATTGGATTCAATGGTCGCCACTGGGCAACGGCTGATTTCCCATTTGCCACTCTCTAAATCCAACCACGTTGCACGGGACTACGAGCAAACCGCCTGCGATATTGATTGGCGCGACAAGCCACTGTGATGGGTGTGACGGCGTACTGGTTCGAGTGCAGAAAATATGGTCAAGGGTTCGGATGACCTAGCTGACGTTCAGCCAAAGAGGACGATCGTGGATATAAAAGTTGTCGGGGTCTGCTGACGGAGGTCCAGATTGTCACCCCGTGACGTGCGCCCAGTCTCCCAACCCAGTGAGGACCGCAAGTCGGTCAATCGAGATGGGCTCGAGTGCCGCTGTTGATTTCCGAGCCTTTTTCTTGGGTCAAAAACTTTGTAAGAAGTCACTAACTTTCAGAAGGTTTCCTCTCGCGTTTCGGTTTTTGCCCTGCTATACCTTCTCCATATGAAAAGCAAAATTCAAATCATGTTGGCTGGGGCATTAGTAGTTGCTTCCAGCGTTGTGGCTATGGCGGGGGGCAATGCAGGCGCCTCGACGCCAGCGGGGAAACAGTGCTACGCGCTGAAATCGAGCGTCCTGGTGGGTTCGGTTACATATACGTGTATTGCGAACACCAATGCGAAGACCAAGAAGAGTCAGCCCTACGTGTACGACAAGGGCACGCAGATGCCTACTCTCCCCACCACCAATTTTGATCTTCACCCAGGTGCTTTGATCTGGTCCGACTCAGAATCTGGCACCTCCGGCGCCCCTTTGAACAGCAAAGTCTGGTCGGTCCAAGGCGGAAAGACGGGTTTTGGCACGGGCGAAGTTGAGCTCAGCACCAGCTCGGCCGTAGCGCAAGACGGAACAGGCGGATTTGCCATTTCAGCAAAGTGCACCTCAAACTGCTCAAATCTCGCGACGTCCAACTGGACGAGTGCGCGAATTTGGACGAACGGAAAAGTGAACTTTCAATACGGAGAAATCGAAGCCAAGATTTGGATGCCCTCAGGATCGTTCAACTGGCCAGCATTCTGGATGATGGGACAGAGCTACACCTCCTTGACTTCCGCCCCATCGGTGACGTGGCCGAACTGTGGAGAAATTGACATTGCCGAGGGATTGAACAACAACTCGACGGAATCGTCAACGATTCACTCGAACCAACCCAACACAAATACCGACTGGGGTGGCGGATCCGGCCTAACGCAGCGGTCGCTTCTCACGGGGGCGCAGATGACGAGCGGTTGGCACACCTACGGAATCTTGTGGGTACCCAATTCCATCATTTTCATTTTGGATGGTGTGGCATGGGCGAGTGATACCTACACGCCGGCCACGGGCCAGCTGATGACAACCACTCGCACCGGAACAAACTCATACCAATACAAGACCTACGGACCTGGAACGGATAACCCGACCTTGGGCGGATCGTGGCCGTTTAATCAGCCCTTCTTCATCCTCGTGAATGACGCAATCGGTGGTGTGTCACAACTCACCGGTACGCCGACCCCTGCTTCGGCCACAATGAAGGTGGCTTCGGTGAAGTACTACCAATATACGGTGGGAAACACACACTACGGAACGCTGACGGTGCACTAACAGCACGTTCTTTGAGAGCAAATAACGAGACAAGGTCCCGCGACATGTTCGCGGGACCTTGTTGTTGTTGTGGTGGATTGTTGGTAATACACGCGGGGGTGAGCGGGCTGTTCTGAGACCTGGCGAAGCGCGGCGTCAATTTCACCCTCCGCGTCCGATGTGTCGGAACCGAGCGCTTGCGACGTGGTGGGCTACTCGGCACTGCTGAATAAATTCGACAGCCTCGACCGCTCGGTGTCGTGTGCAGAAAAATCAATAATTCGCAGAGAAGTAGTACCGTTTCCGCTGAATTTGAAATGGAAATATCTACGGCAAAATCGTCTGTCGCGAGCCGCGAGTCATCCCATGCTTCGCTCAGATCGCCTCGTAAGCACGTCAAATTGAGTGCTCTGCGGATTGACTAGCAGCTGGCTCCGGGCTTGCCGTGTCGTATGCCGTTAGGGCACGTCGCCCCCGTAAAGTTCGCAGTGTCCATGCCGCTGACGCTCAGGAAGCGTGCCCCGTTGAAGTTCGCGTTGGTAAAGTTTGCTCCGGCCATACTGACCCCGCTGAAGTCCGCCTGGAGAAAACTAGTACCCGTAAAGTTCGCTCGATCCAGGGTGGCGGCTCCCATGCTGACGCTGTTGAACGAAGCATTCTTCACGGTGGCTCCGACGAAGCTCGTTCCTGCAAGGTGAGACCCGGATAAGTAAATACCAGTGAGGTCGTAACCGTTGAACGACAGACTTTCCAGGTGCGCGCCACCGATACGCGCACCGGGCCCGACGAGGTACGAAATGACACCACCTTCAAAAGGTCCGCTCATGAGATGCCATGATGTCGGAAGGCTCGCCGGACGACCAATCTCGTAGGAGGAAATAAGCCCAGTTAAATTAGCCCCGGCGAAGCGAGCGCCAGTTAAGGTCGCCATCGCCATCGATACGCCACTCAAATTCGTGCCGGTGAAATTGGCGCGAGTCAGATTCGCACCGTAGAGGTTGGCCCCGGAAAGGTTAAGACCAGTGAGATTGGCGTTGGTGAGGTCCGCACTACTCAGGGTGGCCCCTGGTCCCACCAAGTAACCCGCGGCAACTCCCCATCCCGTAGGAACGGCACTGGGTCGGCCGACGAGGGAAAATGAAGTGAGTCCCGTGAAGTTGGCGTGAGAAAAGTTTGCACCAGTGATGACGTCGCTGCTCAGAGTGGCGTTACTGAGGTTGGCAGCCGAGAGGTTCGCAGAACTCATGTTGACCCCCGTGAGGTTCGCATTCGACAAATTAGCCGTCGGTCCGAGCAGATACCCGCTCGAGAGGGTCCATCCCGCGGGCAGGGTACTGGCCGCACCCTTGATCGCCCCCGACCTAACTCCCGAAAGGATGGCACCTGAAAGTTTGGCCCCCGTCAGATTGGCTCCGGTGAAGTTTGCATTTGTGAATTTTGTTTTATTGAATGTGCCACTTACAAGGGTGCTGCCTTTGGCGCAGGAGTGGGACAGCACGCTGATGTGCGAGAGGGTTGACCCGGAACGACATGCGTGAAAAGTGGATCCCGCCACCGCCGCGTCGGCAGGGAGTGAAATCAGACCTGCGGGAAGAAGAGCGGAAGATACCGCCAACATCGAAACTAACTTGCGACGCATGGCGCCACCTCTTTCCATTGTCGAGCGAGTGCTCGGGCTACGACTTCTTTAGTTTGGTAATAACGAAGGCGATACTGTTGCCCGCAGGTCCCGGGTAGGCGTACTGGTTCTTGGCGGTTACCCAGCCCGTAAAGCGAATCGTCGTGTACACATCCCAGTCGGCTCCGTAGAGAATCGGTGCCTGAGGAACGCCGGTGGTTAAAATGCTCGCCAAGGTATTCACACTCGTCTGAAAAGCGGGAGTTCCTGGTTTGGCCGCAGCCAACTTGACCAAGGTGTTGATCGCGATCGGGTTGATGTAGGCACCGAAATTCGTGGATCCGCCCGTGTTGGCGGGATCATCCAGCCAGTTCTGGAACTGCGAATAAGGATTTGACCCGCCGGCGCCCCAGCGAATGATGGCGTCAAAATTACTAGTGTAAATATTGGCGTTCCACTGACCCGTGGTCACTCCTTGTGAGGACGCATTGATGTGTACGGCTTGGAGTTGGGAAGCAATTAATTGCATGTCTTCGGCGTAGTCAGAGTAGGAGACAGGATCTTGAATACTGAATTTACATTCGGTGCGAGCGGGCAAACCTGTGGCGGTGACAGCCTTGGCCGCCGAGACCTGGAAGTAGCCCTTGGCGTCACGGGTGTAGCCCGCCGCGCTGAGGTACGAGGACACCTGACTCGGCGTCCAGCCGTGAACGTTGATGTTATTGGCGTAAGAACCCTGGTACGCCAACTGGGATGGGGTCATCCCGCTGGTTGAGGTCGCGGGGGCCTCGAAGCCTGTTTCGCCGATAGTTGACAGTTGGCTGCGGTTGATCGCCATAGAGATAGCTTTGCGAAAAGTTGGGTCACCGAGGCAGTCCGTTTGACCATCGGGGGCCGACTGGCTCGTATTGAACCAGAGAGTCACGGTTGAACCTGCGGGGTAATAGAAATGATTATGAGCGGGATCGGCAGCGCCGAAGGTGCGCGTAATTTGAGGGATGTCGTTTCCGGCCCAGTCAATTTTGTGCGCCACGAGAGCTTGCGTGGCTGCTTGGTTGGAGGCGTAGTACGGGATGTTAACCCCGGTGACGTAGGGCTTGGGCGTCAACTTCCAGTGGGGATTCAATGTGTATTTGATGAGTTGACCGCTGTAGCTCGTCGGCACATACGGTCCATTTCCGATCACGTTCTTGTTAGACAAGTTGTCATTGCCACTTTTGATGATTGATTTTGCGGGAATACCTGCGTCGCCGGACACGGGGAAAATGAGCACGCTTCCGAGCGCCTCAAGATTCGAGAACTGTGGCGTGGCGTAGGTGAGGGTTACTTTGTTTCCGGACGATGTCGCGGGTCCCGCGAGCGCGGGGAGACCAAAAATATTCAAAGTGGCGTTGTTGCTCATGGCGTTGAATTCGTTCGCGACGTGCTTGGCGGTGAGGGGAGCACCATTGCTCCAGCTGGCCATGGGGTTCATGGTGAAGGTGACTACGGTGCCAGTCGAGTTCATCATCTCCGACGTAGCGAGCCATGGACTCCAAGAGTTTGCCTTCAGCGAGTTGTACATAATGAGGGGTTCGTAAGACAAACCGTTCGTCGACATCTGTGTGCTGGTTGATTGGCTGTTCGCTGGGTTGAAGTTGTTGGTGAATATCTGGCCCACGTTGGTTTCTTCGGTAAGCACAGTGGGGCCGGAAGAGGAGGCACCACCCGTGGTTGCCAAGAAGCCCACAATGCTGCCGCTCAAACACATTGTGGCGCTCAGCATGGTCAGAAATTTTTTCATCGCGGGACGTCTCGCTTTCTTGCGGCACTAAACGCACCGACGGTAGGGACAAGAATAGTTGCCGCCACGAATGAGATTTCATCGCATGTTCGCGGCACGAAGGTGGCTGAGGTGCGTATCAAGTTATCTTTCAGAAAAGAAAGAAAAAGTTTTCTTACATCGTTTCGTGGCATCCTCGGTCGTGCGAACGTCGTGTGCGACTCCAATTTTTGCGCAATCACGGAGATCTCGAACGTGAATTTGGCTCACGACTCACGACTCTCGACTCTCGACTCGTGCCTGTGGTCCATGCGAGCTTCGAGTTCCTAAGAAAATTCTGCCAAATTCTGAATTTGCTTGGTCATCTAGCCTGAAAGTGCTTACAATGTAATCGCTTACAGAAGAGGTGACAATGGCCAAAGGTTCCGCCACGATATACGACGTTGCTGACGTAGCGTGCGTGTCCATTGCTACGGTGAGCCGAGTTCTTAACGGGTCGGCGCAGGTTCGTCCTGAAACACGCGATCGCGTTGACGCGGCGGTGAAAAAACTCAATTTCGTACCTAGCCCCGCGGCGCGGAGTTTGTCGGGTGGGCGACGTTGGTCGATTGGCTTGGCCTATCCCCTCGAGGAGGATCGTCACTCAGCCTTTCCCATTCGCGATGACGATGCGAGCGTTCTCTACGCAGACGGAATCGTCCGTGGTGCGTCGTGGAGGGCTACGGAGTTGGGCTACTCGCTCTTTGCGTGTGCGGTGCAGATGGGAAATGAATCCGCCTCCAATCCCGTCCACCATCTCTACAGTGCGGTCGACGGAATTATTTTGTCGGACCGCGTTGTGAGCAACGTCGGCGCCATGCGGATTGCTAAGAGAATGCACTCCGTGCACCTTTCGGGTTCCGGGAAGTTGAAATTCGGAGGCACTATTCGTGTTGACAATGACGGAGGAATTCAGGCGGTAGTACGCCACCTGGTCGACGTACATGGGGTGAAAGATTTCGGTTTTGTAACTGGCAGCCCCGATAGCTCTGACGCTGCCGCTCGATTTAAAGCCTTTGAGTCTTCGCTGAATGCCTGCGGAGGTGTTCTGCGTCAGGAGAACTTCTTGCTAGGGGATTTTTCCCTGTCACGGGCCGAAGATGCGGTCGATCTTCGCATGGCGAACACATCGGCACTTCCCGAAGTTTTCGTCTGTGCGAACGACCAAATGGCTTTAGGTGTGGTGCGCGCGCTACTGCGTAGCGGTCGAAAGGTCCCCCGCGATGTTTTGGTGACTGGTTTTGATGACATCGCCGCCGCGAGTCAATCCCAATCCAACTTGACGACAGTGTCGCAACCTAGTTTCGAGCTAGGCGTAGCTGCGGTGAACATGGTGGTGGGTCTTCTGAACAGACAGATAGAGATTGGGACAGTGCAAATATTGCCGACGCAACTTATGGTGCGGAAGAGTTGTGGCTGCGGCGACAGTGGGCTGGATCTGACATGAGGACTGCACTGCGACGTTTAGGTATCTACGTATTCACTGCGTGGGCCACCATCACAGCAAATTTTGTCTTGCCGCGACTCATGCCGGGAAACCCCATTGAGCAACTCATCGGGAAATTACAGGGACGCGTTACCCCCGAAATGATTGCCGCCATAAAGGCCCAGTTTGGGCAGGGTCTCAATGAACCCATGTGGGTCCAATACGGTCACTACTGGGGGCAACTTTTCCATGGTGATATGGGAGTCTCCATTACCCTGTCGGCTCCGGTGAGTCAGGTGCTTTCGTCGCAGATGTGGTGGACGATTGGGCTCATCGGTACGGCCGCGGTAGTGAGTTTTATTATCGGCACCGCCTTGGGTGTCCTCTTTGGCTGGACTCGCGGTTCACGTGCCGACTCGATCATTCCCGTGGCCACATTTCTTCAAAGTGTTCCCTATTATTTCCTGGGAACGATTTTGATCATGCTCTTCGCCGGAACCCTGCACCTGTTTCCTATTATGGGCGCGTACGACTCATCCCTGAACCCGGGATGGAGTTGGGCTTACATTGCTAGCGTTCTTCGCTACGCGGAACTTCCCTTAACGTCCATCGTTCTGAGTTCGCTAGCGGGCTGGATGTTGGGAATGCGAAACATGATGGTGACCACGGTGAGCGAAGACTTCGTCCTTATGGCCGTGGCAAAGGGTCTTCCGCGCCGTAGCGTGATGTGGCACGCGGCGCGCAATGCAGTCCTTCCGTCGGTAGCGAATCTCGCACTCACCATTGGCTTGCTGGTGTCGGGCTCTCTTTTGGTGGAGCAAATATTCAACTATCCCGGGGTTGGGAACCTTTTGGTGAGTGCAGTCGGCAATGAGGACTATCCGCTATTGCAGGGCATCTTTTTAATGATTACCTTCACCGTGCTGGGAGCGAATTTGTTGGCGGACATCCTTTATTACGTCCTTGATCCTCGGACCAGAACGGCGTCGGTGAACTGATGCGGTCGATGAGGGTTCCTCGTTCGCCCAAGGTTTTGGTAGGGCTTTGTATTTTAGGAATATTCATTCTGCTGACGCTTATCGGACCGTGGATCGCGCCCTACGACCCGAATGACACATCTTTCGTCCCGAACCTGCGGCCGAGCTGGCAACACCTCTTCGGCACTACCACTCTCGGCCAGGACGTGATCTCACAGCTTCTCGTGGGATGCCGTGTGACCATGGTGGTGGGATTCATCGCCGGAACCTTGGCGACCATAATTTCCTTGGTGGTCGGCCTGGCAGCCGGTTACATCGGAGGACGAACTGACGAGGGCCTCTCACTTCTCTCCAACGTTTTTTTGGCAATCCCCGGACTACCTCTGCTCATCGTGATTAACAGTTACCTTCCGGCCGGGGAGCAGGCCAACCCCTTGGTGGTGGGTCTGGTCATCGCTCTGACCGGATGGGCCTGGGGGGCACGTGTTCTTCGGGCGCAAACGATGTCGCTGCGCGATCGTGATTTCGTCGAAGCGGCTCGGATTATTGGCGAAAGCCGGTGGCGCATCATGCTGGGTGAAATCGGACCGAACTTACTACCCATTATTGCCGCGTCTTTTTTGTTTACCATTCTGTATTCCGTAGGCGTCTACACCACCCTGGCCTTCTTGGGCCTGACCAACGTCGCAACGTGGAACTGGGGGACCATGTTGTATTGGGCGCAGACCAATAACGCGGCTCTGGCGAATGAATGGTGGTGGCTCGCCCCGCCGGGGATCGCCATCGCCTTGGTGGGGACTAGTTTAGCCCTCATTAATTTTGGCATCGATGAGTTCATCAATCCACGCTTACGCGCCGCCGGACTCACGGCACGTCAACGGCGCCGTGTGGGTATGGCGCGACGACCCCGACTTGGTTTCACTCCCGTGCAACGTAGCGAAGTGAGGAAGAAGGGGGCTTCCTCGTGAACGAAGACTCGTTGGTGCCAGTGCTGGACGTTACGAACTTCAGCGTGGATTATGGCTACGGAGACGATGCCGTCCGCGCCGTGTCGGACGTTAGTTTTTCCCTTGGCCGCTCACAAGTTCTGGGTGTGGCGGGGGAGAGCGGGTCGGGTAAATCCACCTTGGTCTATGGTCTGACGCGCCTGCTGCGCGCGCCGGGGGTCATTACTTCCGGCGAGGTGACCCTGCACCTCGCGGGAGAGCGAAATGGGGAAGCCTTCAACGTCCTCACGGCTAGCGAGGACGAACTCCGCCAGGTGCGCTGGTCACAGGTTTCTATCGTGATGCAGAGTGCGCTCAACGCCCTGAATCCCCTGCGGCGGGTGGGCAAGGAATTCGATGAGGTCTTGCGTCGTCATGATCGCACGTCGTCCAAAACGGCACGACAGGAGCGAGCGATAGAGCTACTGGCATTAGTGGGCCTCGCGGCCGACCGACTCCAACGTTTCCCCCACGAATTGTCGGGTGGTCAACGCCAGCGCGTAATGATTGCGATGGCTCTCGCTCTGCGTCCCGAACTGGTAATCATGGATGAGCCCACCACCGCCTTGGACGTAGTTACGCAGCGTGAAATTGTGTCCGAGCTCTATGAGCTGCGCCAGAAGCTGGGCTTCGCGATGATATTCATCACCCACGACCTCTCCTTGCTGGTGGAATTGGCCGATGAAATCATGGTGATGTACGCCGGTGAAATCGTGGAGCGTGCTCCGGCCGTTGAATTGCACGGCGCTCCACGTCACCCGTACACCTTGGGCTTGATGAATTCCTTTCCGCCTCTCCAGGGTGATCGGGTGCGCATGACGGGTATTCCCGGTTCGCCACCCAACCTCAAGTCACCTCCCGGCGGCTGCGCTTTCCACCCACGCTGCCCGTCGGCGCACGATCGCTGTCGTACGCAAGCACCACCATTGGTCGCCATTGAAGACGGTCACCGATCGGTGGCCTGCTGGCTTCACGACTCCTCATCCACCGAAGTCGTTCCCGTGTCGTTATCACGTAGGGCAGCTTCTCGTATAGGACAAGGTGCATGATGGAACAGGTCACTCGTGGCGACATTGTCCTCGAGGCACGCGGACTTTCGCGTGAGTTTGCAGGGCGTAATGAGAGTGGTCTGTTCCGCAAGAAACGTCGGGTGCGAGCCGTTGACGACGTGAGCATCACGCTAAGAGCGGGTGAAGTTCTGGCCATCGTAGGGGAGAGCGGATCGGGTAAGTCTGTTCTTGCCCGGATGCTGGCACGAATTGTCGTACCGACCGAAGGTGAACTACTGCTTCGCGGAGAACTCATCGCATTACGTGAGCGCCGCACGGCCGCTTACGCCGGCGAAGTGCAGCTCGTCCTTCAAGACCCCTTCGCCTCAGCGAATCCGGTGCGGAGGGTTCGGCACTCCCTCGAGCGCCCACTTCTTATTCACGGCACACCAAAGGAAGACGTCGTCGTACGCGCCCGCGAAGTCTTGGCCAGTGTGGCCTTGACCCCCCAAGATGAGTACCTTGATCGCTACCCTCACGAGCTCTCTGGTGGGCAACTCCAGCGGGTAAATATTGCGCGTGGCTTGTCGGTAAACCCCAAGGTCCTCCTAGCGGATGAACCCATCTCCATGTTGGACGTGTCTGTTCGCCTGGGCGTATTAAACCTTTTGCGCGAGCTCTGCGATACCCGTCTGCTGGCGATGATGTACATCACGCACGACATTGCGTCGGCACGTTATATCGCCGACGAATCCGCAGTGATGTACGCCGGTCAAGTTGTGGAACGTGCACGTGGCACGAGGGTCATGGATGCTCCGATCCATCCCTACACCCAACTTCTGGTTGACTCAGTACCCAATCCGGAGAAATTGTCGAAGCAAAGCTCGCCGACCGCGCACAACGTGGACTCGACGCACTTTAACTACGAGGGCTGTCGCTTCAGCCCGCGTTGTCCTCAGGTGATGGATATCTGTCGAGGAAATCAACCTCCCGAAGTGGACCTGGGTGATGGGCATATGGCGCGCTGTTGGCTGTCCGCCAGCGATGCTCAGCGAACGGCCGTGAAAATTTTAGCGAAATAATTGGCGCTCGATTGTCGCGATCGTTCCAGCGTGTCGTTTCGATATTCGAAGGGGGCTCTTAGTAGCGCGCCTGAAGGGCTGTGCTCAACTCGGGAAGTTCGTTGTTGGCGGTGATGCCGCGATACCAGTGAAAGCTGCTCTTAGGAATACGGCGCCCCGTGTCGTAGTCAATCCACACGATACCGAAACGTCGCGAGTAGCCAAATCCCCATTCGAAGTTGTCCAGCAAACTCCAGATGAAATATCCCTTGAGGTTGACACCATCCTCGAGTGCACCTAAACAGGCGTCGAGGTGCTGATCGAGGTAGCGAATGCGCTGGGGGTCACGGACCGCACCGTCCGTGCCGATGTAGTCGGCAAAGGCGGCACCGTTCTCGGTGATGTAGAGAGGAATGTCGGTGTATTCGTCTTTGATGCGTACGAGAAGTTCGCGCAGACCACTGGCGTCGATTTCCCAGTCCATGGCCGTGACGGGTCGTCCCGGCGTGGAAACGCCAATGGTACCGAGACTATTGATGGCGTCGCTCTCAGGCCGTGGACCGACGTTGTAGCCGGCCATACGAGCTTCCCTCTCGCGTCCTTCGCCCATGACGGTTCCCGGGCCGTAGAAGTTGACCCCTAAGAAGTCAATGGGCGAAGAAATAGTCGCCATATCGCCATCCTGTACTACCGAAAAACCAGGTGGGTAGGCACTGTAAAGATCGACCATGTCCGCAGGGTAGGAGCCACGGAAAAGAGGGTCGAGCCAAATACGATTCTGGTTACCGTCCGCACGCCAAGTGGCATCGCGATCAACTTGCTCGTTGGTTCCCGAACGGAGCGTTCCTAAGTTCAAGGTCAAGCCAATTTCGACTTCGGGTCGAATGGCGCGCGACGCCTCCACGCCCAATCCATGAGCTAGAAGAAGGTGATGCGTGGCGGATGCCCCCGCACCAATATCTTCACGTCCGGGGGCGTGGTGACCGTAGGCGTAACCGAGCCAGGCGCTCGTCCAGGGCTCGTTGAACGTAGTCCACTTCCCGATTCCGTCGAGGCGCTCTAAAACAGTGGCGGCGTAGTCAGCGAATCGATACGCGGTGTCGCGATTGGTCCATCCACCCACGTCCTCGAGTGACTGGGGGAGATCCCAGTGGTACATCGTCGGCAGGGGTGTGATATTGCGATCGTGAAGCCCCGCAATGAGGCGCTTGTAAAAGTCCAATCCCCGTTCGTTGGCCAGTCCAGTGACGTCAGGGCGGATACGGGGCCAGGCGATGGAGAAACGGTATGCGGAGACTCCAAGCTCGGCGAGGAGGTCGAGATCCTCTTCGTAGCGGTGGTAGTGGTCGCAGGCAATGTCGCCGGTGTCACCATTAGTGACACGACCACTGTGGTGGCTAAAGGTGTCCCAAATGGAAGGCGTGCGACCATCTTCGGCAACAGCCCCCTCAATTTGGTACGCGGCAGTGGCTGTTCCCCACATAAACCCATCGGGGAAACGACGTGGGGCGCTTATGTGGCTGGCTGTCATTCGGGGGTCTCCTTGGGGTAGGGGAGATTAGATTCCGCTTCGGAACTCTCCGCACTGCTGGATTACAAAAAATTCCCCGCTCCCAGTGAGATAGCGCTGGGAGCGGGGAATCGCTGTCAAAACTTTAAGACTATGGAACGACAATCAGGTCAACGAGGTCCGTGGCTTGGTTGATGTCGTTTTGAACGCCTGCGGTAATCGTGTCGCTCACACTTCCAACGGCACCATCGGTCGCGGGATAACCAGCGTTGGTGACCGGAGTTCCGATTACCAAAACCGTTCGAGCCCAGGGATTGGTTTGGTAGTACTCCGCGCCATTCGCCGTCCAATCGCCGGTCAAGTCAGCGGGAACGTTGGTCACACCGGTGTCAGTGTTGGTAATGCTGAAGCTGACGTTTCCGTTGGCGTCCGTCGTGCCGGTCACGAAGCCGCGTGAGTCAATGCCCGTAGCTGTCCAGTGAGAACCAACTCCCGCATATCCGGTCATTAACGTTACGGTGGCATTCGCCAAGGCTGCGCCACTGGAGTCTGCTACGTGCCAGGTCTCGGTGATTGAAGTTCCTTGGGTCACATAGTTGAATAACCAACGGTCGCCGCCCGAGAAGTACTGCCAGATGAACCATGCATCGCCCATGTAGGTGAAGTCAATGGGTGCAGGGCCAGCTGCTCCGGTGATGGACGTCAAGGTCGCCACGTCCGGGTGGGTGTAGGTGGCACCAGCCGGAGCGGTGCTACCTGATCCCGAGCCAGCGCTCGGAGCAACGATGATGTCAACCAAGTCAGTGGCTTGGTTGATGTCGTCTTGAACGCCTGCGGTAATCGTGTCGCTCACACTTCCAACGGCACCATCGGTCGCGGGATAACCAGCGTTGGTGACCGGAGTTCCGATTACCAAAACCGTTCGAGCCCAGGGATTGGTT
>CAINHL010000061.1 GCA_903848885.1 uncultured Actinomycetes bacterium | reverse complement strand
GGTCTGAACCCCACGGGTTCGTTTAAGGATCGTGGTATGACCATGGCCGTCACCAAAGCCAAGGCTGCGGGTGCGCGAACGGTCATCTGCGGATCCACCGGTAATACCTCCGCCGCCGCGGCGGCCTACGCCGCGAAGGCGAGCATGGCCTGTGTGGTCTTGGTTCCCGAAGGCAAAATCGCCCTCGGGAAAATGGCCCAAGCCATTGTTTATGGCGCGGAAATTATTCAGGTGCGGGGGAACTTCGACCGTGCTTTGACCTTGGCGCGAGAACTCACGCAGCACCTTCCCATCACCATCGTGAACTCCATTAACCCCGATCGTATTGAAGGTCAAAAGACCGGAGCTTTCGAAGTCGTCCGGGCGCTCGGTGACGCTCCCGACATTTTGTCGATTCCCGTGGGGAACGCCGGGAACATCGCGGCCTACTGGCGTGGCTTTAATCAGTTCTACGAATCACGTCAATCGACCGTGCTGCCCAAAATGTGGGGTTTCCAAGCAGCGGGATCGGCACCGATCGTATTGGGCCACCGCGTGGACGAGCCCGAGACTATCGCCACCGCAATTCGTATTGGAAATCCGGCGAGCTGGATTCCCGCCTTGGAAGCGGTCGACGAATCACACGGCGCGATTCGAGCGGTGACCGATGACGAAATTTTGGAGGCCTACCGTTTCGTGGCCCGCCACGAAGCCATTTTCTGCGAGCCCGCATCGGCGGCGTCGATTGCCGGGCTCTTCAAGTTCGGGGTACCCGCAAACTCGCGCGTGGTCTGCGTCTTGACCGGTAATGGCTTAAAGGATCCCGCCACGGCGACAGCTGGCGCTCCCGTCCCTCAGGTGGTGGACGCCACTTTGGATGCCCTGCTCGGCGCGCTCAATCGCTAGCTTGTCGGAGCCCGTGCTACTATCAGAGAGTCGTTCGCCTTTCCGGCCCCGCCGAACCGCGATCCAGTCTTTTTAACGACACACTCCTCTTTACGTTTTCTCTCCGATACGCAAGTACTCGGGTGAAAGGAACCAATGACTCCCGAGTCTTCCAACCAGCGCGACATCCTCGAATCAAAGGATCCCAGCGACCTTCGCAAAATTGCCACCACCTTGGGCCTGAGCCCCGGTCCGCGTTCGAGCAAAGCCACCATCATCAGCGCTATTTTGGGCGCCACTCCGGCCGGAGCTCCCGAGCCCGCCACGCGAGCCATTCGTTCCCGTCGTACCGTCGCCACCCCGGTGGACGGAGATTTTGAGAGTTTCATTCAAGAGGAGATTGCCATCGCCGATTCCACCACTCCCGCCACACCGTCGGAGAACACTTCCGCCGCGAACTCGGATGCGTCTACTGAGCGTGCACCTCGCGACAATCAGCCGCGAGAGCCACGTCCCCCACGTGATAACCAGCCCCGCAACAATCAGCAACGTGACTTCGGCGACGGCGAACGCGGCAACGGCCGCAACAGTCGCAACCGCAACCGCAACCGCAGCGGCAACCGCGATCGCTTCGAGCGTGGTGGCGAGCCGCAGGGTGGATCAGATCAGCCCTACACCGGCGAGCTCATCGAAGTGTCGGGAATCCTTGATTTACGTGACGACGGCTACGGCTTCCTTCGCGCACACGGATACAGCTCCAGCCGTGATGATGCCTACGTATCCATTTCGACCGTCCGCCGCTACTACTTGCGCAAGGGTGACTTCATCACCGGTGCGTACCGTCCGGCCGCCTCGAACGAGAAGTACCCCGCGCTGATGCGCGTCGACACGGTGCACGGTGACGATCCCGAAAACGCGCGTAATCGCCCACGATTCGAAGACCTCACACCTTTGTTCCCGGACGAAAAGCTGAAGTTAGAAACCAACGAAGGCAAGGTGGACTTAACACCGCGGATTGTTGACCTCATCGCTCCCATTGGTAAGGGACAGCGCGGACTCATTGTGTCGCCGCCGAAAGCCGGTAAGACGACGGTGATGAAGCAAATAGCTCAGTCCATCGAAGTGAATAATCCTGACGTGCACCTCATCGTCCTCTTGGTTGATGAGCGTCCGGAAGAAGTCACCGACATGCGGCGTAGCGTCCGCGGCGAAGTGGCCGCGTCGACTTTCGACCGCCCCGCGGACGAACACACGCACCTCGCGGAATTGGTCATTGAGCGGGCCAAGCGCCTGGTAGAAAATGGCCGCGACGTAGTGATCATCCTCGACGGCATCACTCGTTTGTCACGCGCGTACAACTTGGCTCAACCCGCAACCGGACGCATCATGTCCGGTGGTGTGGACTCGGGTGCGCTCTACCCACCGAAGAAGTTCTTCGGTGCGGCGCGCAACATCGAAGAAGGCGGCTCGCTCACCATCCTGGCGACGGCTTTGGTTGAGACCGGTTCCAAGATGGACGAGGTCATTTTCGAAGAGTTCAAGGGTACCGGCAACATGGAGCTCAAGTTGGATCGACGCCTCGCCGAGCGCCGTTTGTATCCCGCCATCGACGTCAATTCCTCGTCCACGCGCCACGAAGAGCTGCTTTTTGACCGCAATCAGCTGGCCCAAGTCTGGAAACTGCGCCGAGTCCTCAATGGCCTCTCGGCCGAGGGCCGCGAGGCTGCCGGGCTGGAGCTCCTGATCGACAAACTCAAGCAGACCCGTTCAAACGACGAGTTCCTGGCGGAGATCGCCAAGGGGCCAAACGCCACAAGTTGATTTTCGGCTAGAATTCAACGTCGCACCAAGGAGCCAAGATGAAGCCTGACATTCACCCCCAGTACGGACCGAGCACCGTGACCTGCTCGTGCGGCAACACGTTCGAAACGCAATCGACGAAGGCCACCTTGGTGATTGAACTTTGCAACGAGTGCCACCCCTTCTTCACCGGCAAGCAGAAGCTGGTCGACAGTGGTGGTCAGATCGAGCGCTTCAACCGTCGCTTCGCGAAGCAGACCAAGGCGCGCACTCCGCGGCCGTAGGCCACCGGAGGAGCGCTACGCGTGCGATCTCTTGATGAAACCCTCGCGTCGCTACGCGAGGAGTACCTCAGCGTTGAAGCTGCTTTATCCCAGTCGGATGTAGCCAACGATCTCACCCGCCTGCGTGACTTGTCACGCCGCCATAAAGAACTCTCCGACATCATGACGTCGTATGACGTGTGGTTGGCCGCACGAAGTGACCTCGAGACCGCGCGGGAAATGTTTAACGAAACCAGCGGTGATGATCGCGAACAGTGGCGCGAAGAAGTCAACACTGCTGAGGCCAGCATTGAAACGGTGGAAGCCCAACTCGTCGAGATGCTGTTGCCCCGCGACCCCAATGACGGACGCAACGTGATTATGGAAATCCGCGGTGCCGAAGGTGGTGAAGAAGCCAACCTCTTCGCCGGCGACCTAGTGGCTATGTATCAGCGTTACGTAGCTCTGCGCGGCTGGAAACTAGAAATTCTTGAACTACGCGAAAGCGATCACGGCGGAATCGACGAAGCGACCTTCTTGGTCAAGGGCGAAGATGCGTGGTCTCGTTTGGAACACGAAGCCGGTGTACACCGCGTCCAACGCGTGCCGGCTACTGAAGCCAAGGGTCGTGTGCACACCTCATCGGCCACCGTGTCCGTCCTGCCCGAAGCTGAAGAGGTCGACATTGAACTCGATATGAATGAGCTGAAAATTGACGTCTACCGCTCCTCGGGTCCTGGTGGACAGAGCGTAAATACCACCGACTCTGCCGTGCGGATCACCCATATTCCCACCGGCATCATGGTGGCCATGCAGGACGAAAAGAGTCAGATTCAAAACCGAGCGAAAGCCCTCATCGTTCTACGATCTCGGCTGCTGCAGGCCGCCCAAGATGCCCAGAACGCCGAACTCGGTGACTTGAAGCGCTCGCAGCTCGGTGGCGGTGGTCGCAGCGAAAAAATTCGTACCTATAACTTCAAAGAAAATCGCGTGACCGATCACCGCATCAACTTGACCCTCTATTCCCTCGAAGCCACCTTGGCCGGTGACATCGACCCCTTCGTCGATGCACTTCTCGCCGAAAAGCGTGCGCGGCAATTGGCCGAGAGTGACGGACGCTAAATCCACGTTGCTGTCCGCCATCGTTGCTCGCGGGGTAACGGGGCGCGAAGCACAGTGGATTCTTGAGGAATTCGCCCCGGGCTGCGACATTGATGCTTTGGTAGACGTCGTAGCCGCGGCGGAACGCCGGGCGGCGGGGGAGCCGCTGCAGTACATCCTCGGGCACTGGCCCTTTCGCCAACTTGACGTTGACATTGATTCCCGCGTTCTTATCCCACGCCCCGAAACCGAAGAGTTGGTGGACGTAGCTCTGGATGAGTTGGCCAGAGCTGATGTCAGTGCTCCGCTCATCGTGGACCTGGGATGCGGATCGGGAGTCATCGGCCTCTCGCTCATGTTGGAACTGTCGCTGCGAGGGGTGATGGCTAATTTGCTCGCCGTTGACCAGTCAGCCGATGCCCTGAGCGTGGCGAAGCGCAACGCACTGAAACACGGACTGGTCCGAACGAGCTTCGTCATGTCGGATTGGTTCTCGGACATCGATTCATCCCTCCAGGGGCACGTCACGCTCATCGTGGCCAATCCTCCCTACGTCGGAGCGACGGAATTCCTCGCGCTCGATCCCGTGCTGCGTCATGAGCCACGCAGCGCCTTGGTCGCTCCGGATCGCGACGGGGTGGAAGGCTTTCGGGACGTGTACGACATTGTGACCGAGGCGCCACGCTGGCTGAGCGACGGCGGCACCTTGATAGTGGAACACGGATATTTACACGGGGTGGTCGCGCGTGAGTGCGCCACCACCGCCGGTTTTCATGAAGTGCGTAGCGTGAAAGATATGGCCGGGCACGAACGATTTTTGGTGGCCACGTGGCGTTAACCCGTCTCAGTAGTGACCGCGACGTCGTGGCGCAGGCCTTACTGTCCGGAGCGATTGTGGGTCTCGGCACCGACACCGTGTACGGCGTGGCGGCGGCACTTTCACATGCCCCCGCGGTACGGTCCCTTTTCGTCCTCAAAAATCGTCCCGTGACGGTGGCGCTTCCCATCCTCTGCGCGAATCTGGAACAAGTCCACGCCCTGGGTTGCGTGGTGAGTGAACGTGACCGACGCGTGGCGGAACTTTTCTGGCCCGGACCGCTGACGTTGGTCCTGCAAGCACACAATGAGGTCTGCGAGGTGGTGGCCGCCATCAATGACGTCGGCGTGCGTGTTCCGCACGACGAAGTTCTACGCGAGCTCCTCCTGGTGACGGGACCGCTCGCCGTCACCAGCGCCAATCTGCATGGCTGTCCTCCCTGCACCACGGGTGAGCAGGTGGCGGAGAGTTTTGGAGTCGAGAGCGGCCTGGCCGTGATTTGGGACAGGGGACTGCGTCAGGCCCCGGTGTCCACGGTGGTGCGGGTGTACGGCGGTTCGATCACGATGCTGCGCGAGGGTGCGATTTCTCGGGACGCCATCGCGGCCGTGCTAAAGGACAAATAGTCCCTCACGGATGTGAGCGGAGCTGCCGATCATTTCGGTGGTTAAGAAGGCGGCCATGGTGGTCTCGTCCGTGCTCTTGGACCACACCCGTTCGCCATTGGGCCAACGACCAGCAACAACCACGCGCTCGGGCTGACCGTCACGACCGTGGACGACGGTAAAGGTCTCTACCACGATGTCGCCGTCATCCTGACGAACGCTGACGCGTGCTTGAACATCAACGTCCTCTTGCACGGGGTGATGGCGGAAAGCGGATGTGGGCGGCGTGGCTGAATAACAGCCCCACGCGTGTTTGGTGGAAAACCATCCCAGCCCCGTGACGAGCCCGGCCTCGCGGGGACGCGTACGCAAAGCGCTGACCATCTGGGCGATGCCGTGGGTGACGTAGTTATTACCCGGACCCCCGCCGAAGGTGAGTCCACCGGTCAGCGTGACGGGACGTGCGCGATCGAGTGGGTTGATGCCCATCACATCGCAGGCCGTTTGCACCACGGTCGGAAAGCAACTGTAAATATCGAACAGGGCAAGTTCGTCGGCACGGGTACCGTCACTTTGGAGGGCGTTCCAAATGGCGCGCATGGCGGGGGAGTCATCGAGTTGCGGCCGCTCGGAGACGAACCAGTGGTCATTGGCGTCGGCGCCGTTCAGCGGAAATACCATCAGGTCACGCGACACGCCGAGCGATTCGGCGAATTCATAACTAGTGATGATGTACGCCGCGCCCATATCGACGGGCAAGTTGGCTACTAAATATTTTGTATAGGGCGACGCAATTAAACGATTAGCCGCGCTGGGCGTCACGATATCGCTCGCCGTGGGGGCGGTGCGTATCCACGCGTAGGAATTGTCCTGGGCCACACGGGCAAAGCTCGCCCATAATTCTCCGAGATGCTCGCGCTGCTGATCGAGGCTCCAACCACGGCGCGCGCGTCGGGCATTTTCGAAGAGGGGATAGACCTCCACCGGCAAGGTCAAGCCGTTGGTGTATTCCTCGGTAGTAAACGGGATGCGGTCGGGTTCCACTAAGTCCGGCGCGGGCACCTCGTCACCTTGACGGACCCAACCCGTGGGGATTCCTTCTTTTCGCGCCAGCGATGAGGCGTGCATCGCTTCGGATCCCACCACCGCGGCGGCGCGAATCTCACCCGCCAGAATGCGACGTGAATATTCGTGTACGAGCTTCTGGGGAATATTTCCGCCGGTTGGACCCAGTCGTGTCCGGCCGGGTTGGATGCCCAAGGCATCGGCGACGAGGCGCGCGGGGTCGGCGGTGTGCCAGGTGAAAGAGCTAATGGCTACTAGCTCGTCGAGTTGTGCCACCACGTCGCTGCCACTGTCGCGTCCGGCGAGGGTGAGAGCGTCGACCATGAGCGAAAGTGGGGTGGGGCGAGAGGCGTAGGTGTCGCCGGGCGTGGGATGGTCGGTGATTTGCCCGACACCGATGATGACGGGAGTCCGTGGGTCGAGAGTCACCCACAAAGTATTACCCGACTGGTCTAATGAGTGCGGTGTGACGGGTAGGGTATTTTCGTGCGCATCGCTGTGGGTTCCGATCACGCTGGGTATGACCTGAAAGTCGCCGTATGCGACGCCCTGAATTCGTGGGGCCACGAGGTCATTGACCTCGGCCCGGCCAACGCCACCACCTCGGTGGACTATCCCGACTTCGGCGAAGCCGTGGGGCGGAGCGTCACCACGGGGGGCAGCGATCTGGGAATCGCTATCTGCGGTTCCGGAATTGGTATCTCCATCGCCGCCAACAAAGTGCCCGGTGTTCGGGCGGCACTGGTGCACGACGCCACTTCCGCGCGACTGGCGCGAGAACACAACCACGCCAACGTCCTGTGCCTAGGTGCTCGACTTATCGGAATACCGGTGGCCCTTGACGCGATCGAATCGTGGCTGGGAGCCACGCCCGGTGACGGGCGTCATCTAGATCGCATTGCCAAACTTCACCAGCTCGATCAGCTGAGTGAATAGACCAGAAAGAGATAGCGGTGGGCCATTCCCCCTTTGACCAGTTCATTTCCGGAGACGACGAAGTCACCGGACTCCTCGCGCAAGAGTGGGATCGCCAAACCAGCACTCTTCAGTTAATTGCCAGTGAGAACTTCACGTCACCTTCGGTGATGGCCGCCACCGGTTCGATTCTGACCAACAAGTACGCCGAGGGCTATCCCGGTCGCCGCTATTACGGCGGTAACCACATCGTCGACGAAGTCGAAGACCTCGCCCGACGTCGATTGACGGCCCTTTTGGGTGCGGACCACGCCAACGTGCAGCCGCACTCTGGCGCCAGTGCCAATGTGGCGGTGTACCAAGCGCTATTGCAGCCGGGTGACACCGTGTTGGCAATGCGGCTCGACCAAGGTGGCCATCTCACCCACGGTTCGCCGGCATCCATCACGTCAAAGATTTGGAATTTCGTTTCCTACGGCGTGACTGCCCGTAACGATGATCCGACGCAGCCCGGAGAAGTCATTGACTTCGACCTGCTGAGAGCCTTGGCGCACGAGCACCGACCCAAAATGATTATTGCCGGAGCCACCGCGTACTCACGACTAATTGAACCGGCAATTTTCCGTGAAATTGCGGATGAAGTCGGGGCCTTGTTGATGTTCGACGCGGCGCATCCGATTGGTTTGATCGCCGGTGGTTCTCACCCCAATCCCGTCCCCTACGCCGACGTCGTGACTTTCACCACTCACAAGGTCTTGCGTGGACCCCGTGGTGGTGCGATCGTGTCGCGCGCCGAGTACGCGAAAAAGATTGACAGTGCGGTATTCCCCGGAATGCAGGGTGGACCACTGGAGCACTCCATCGCGGCGAAAGCCGTGGCGTTTCGCGAAGCCGCGCAGGCGTCCTATTCGGCCTACACCGATCAGGTGGTTGCCAACGCGCGCAGCTTCGCTTCCGCCTTGGCCGAACGAGGTTTTCGGATCGTGTCCGGTGGTACCGATAACCACATGGCCCTCGTGGACTTACAAGAATTCGACGCCGAACTCACGGGCAAGGAAGCCCAAGAAGTGCTCGACCGTGCCGGTATTACGGCGAACCGGAACCAGATTCCTTACGATCCCCGAAGTCCTTTTGTGACTTCGGGTCTGCGCGTCGGTACGGCTGCGCAAACCACGGCCGGAATGACGGGCGCTGAGTTCGTGCAGATTGCTGAATTGATGGAGCGTACTTTGCGCCACCGTACTGACGATCACGTTCTCGACGCCGTGCGGCAGGAAGTCGCCGATTTGTGCGCGCGCTTCAATCCCTACGCGGGGTTCTCCGCTGAGTAAGTCATGAGTGTCGCGGGGCCCTACATCGTGGTATTCGTCGTGGCGGTAGTCACGACACTCGTGGCGAACCGCGGGGCGCGCGTGGTGGCGCTGAAGGTCGGCTACACGGCCACACCGAACTTTCGCAAAGTGCACGAACGCGTCACCCCCTACGGTGGTGGCGCCGCCATGTTCGTGGGGCTCTGCATCGCCGCTTTTACTGCGGCTCTCATGCCGCCATTCCACAACATCCTGGCTGCCGACAGCGAAATGTTGGGAGTGCTCGGAGCGTCCGGGGTGATATTGGCGGTAGGGATGATCGATGACTTCCGCGAGATGTCACCACCGGCGAAATTGGCGGGCACGGTATTAGCCGCCTCGGTGCTCTATTTTTCGGGAACCACGATGTACCAGTTCAAGATGCCCTTCGCGGGCTTCATCATTTTGGGCCCCTCCATGCTCCCACTGATCACGGTGGTGTGGGTCGTCGCACTTTCGCAGGCGATCAACTTGATTGACGGGCTCGACGGTCTCGCTGGTGGCATCGTAGCTATCGCGTCCGCTTCTCTTTGCGTCTACGGTCTTCGACTGGAGAATCTCGGACTTTTGCCGGCCAGCAACATTGGCCCCTTGATCGCTGCGGTGACCTGCGGTATCTGCGTGGGTTTTTTGCCGGACAATCTGCATCCGGCAAAGCTCTTCATGGGTGATGCGGGGGCCTTGATGCTGGGGCTACTCATGGGAGCGTCCACCATGGTCATTGGTGGTCGGACCCCACCGGCCAGTGGAGTCACCTTCTTCTTCTTCGCCCCCCTCCTGATCCCGGTCTTCATCTTGGGGGTTCCGATTCTCGACACAGTGCTGGCCTTCGTGCGCCGCACGGCGTCCGGACAGGGTTTTTCCACGGCCGACAAGAACCATATTCACCACCGACTGATGCGACTTGGCCATGGGCACCGTCGTACGGTTGCCATTTTGTGGCTATGGACCGCGGTGCTGAGCCTCTTCGTACTGATTCCACTGTTTTGGCCCCGAACGAACGTCTTTATTCCCGTCGGCGTTTTAGTGCTGCTGGTCGCGTTGTACACCTGGTTTCATCCCGGTCTGCAGTCGTCGGAAGCCGAGGACATTCCCTTGGAATCGGTGCCCCGGCCGTGAGCAGACGCGGCGTCGCAGATCTTCCCGGTCTGGCGGAGTTGGCAAGTTTGGGCCTCACGCTGGCGCTCTGTGTGAGCGCCGGTGCGGGAGTAGGAATTGGGGTGGATCACTGGTGGGGGATAGCCCCGTGGGGACTTCTTATCGGACTACTGTTGGGGATTGTGAGCGCCGTAGCCATTGTCGTAAAAATCGCCCGTCGCTGGCTCTAGGACACCGTGCTCGAAAACCTTTCGCCCGACGTTCTGCCACGCCTCTTGCGCCGCACCACCCTGTGGGCCATGGGCGTTGGCCTGATTGCCTTTATCATTTCGTGTTACCTCGCACCGGTTTTGGGCAGTTTCGGCATATTTATTGGGGTTGGACTAGCTATTTTTAACTTTCGTTTTCTGGACCGCCAGGCAGCCAAGGTGGAGCTGAAGGGCGAGCAAAGTACCAAAGCGGTTCGCCGCCAGATGGGCGCGAAGACCCTGAGTCGACTCGGCGTCATCACCGGAATCGTGATTCTGGCCATTGTGGTTCAAGCGCCTCTCGGAATAGGTATCGTGGTGGGGCTTGTGCTGTACCAATTGACATTCGTCGTGAACGTCATGAGGGTAGTGGCCAAGTCGGGAGGAGCAGAGTGAAAAAGTTGTTGTGGGCCGGCAAGACGATCAACGTCGGCGAACACATCACCACTCACGTCTTCGGTCTGACCATCGATCTCGACATCGTGGCCTCAACTCTTGTCGCCGCTGCCATCTTTTTGTTTCTTGGTTTCAAGATGCGCTCAAAAGTCACTAGCGGCGTGCCGAATAAGTTGCAATTGTTTTGGGAAATAATCGTCGTTGACCTAGTCGGCGACCTCGCCGAGTCCGCGATTGGTTCCAAGGGCAAGCGCTTCGTGCCGCTGGGCGTGACTTTGTTCATGTTCATTTTGATTTGTAACTGGATTGGTTTTATTCCGACTGCTTTACACCCAGGAAGTTCCGCGGAATTACTTCCTCCCGCCACCTCTGACGTCAACTTGCCCATGGCGATGGCCTTGATCGTTATTGCGTGGGTTCACGTGGAGTCGTTCCGCGCACGTGGAATCAAGGGGTACTTCTCCCACTACGCCCAGCCCTACAAGGCCTTGTTCCCGATCAACGTGATTGAAGAAATCACCAAGCCGATCACCATGACCTTCCGTTTGTTCGGCAATATGTTCTCGGGCGGGCTCATGATTGCGGTAATGACAACGCTGCTACCAATTTTCGTTGTTCCCTTCGGCGAAATCATTTGGAAGCCCTTCGACCTTCTCATCGGCGCTATCCAAGCCTTCATCTTCATGCTCTTGACTATCTTGTACTTCGGTATGGCGATGAGTCACGAAGAGCATGATGAATCACACAGTTCGCATCAACAACCGGTCCTCGAGACCTCTCACTAAGCAAACCAGGAGGAAACACAATGGCATCAACTAACGCAACAGCAGACGCGGTACGCATCGCCGGTGCACTCGTCGGCGGCGGCCTCGCCCTCGGCGGTGGAGCTATCGGTGCGGCTATCGGTGACGGTTTGGCCGGTAGCCAGACCATCGCGGCGATTGCTCGTCAGCCCGAAATCGAAGGAAAGGCCCGTCAGTACTTCTTCTTGACCGTGGGTCTGGTGGAGGCCATGTACTTCATCAACCTTTTGTTCATGGTTGTCTTCGTTTACGTCTTCCAGAAGAATTAGTCGATTAGTGGTGCCACCACTCGGTGGCACCACGTTTTACTACTAGAGAGTTAGGCAACATGTTCACTTCATCGGTGTTCTTGATACCCAACGGCACGTTCTTCGTCGAACTTGCTGTGGTGCTCGTCATTTTGTACTTGGCGGCGAAGAAAATTCTGCCGCCACTGAACAAGGCATTGGAAGAGCGTCAAGAGAAAATTCGTGCGTCCTTGGCTGCGGCCGACGACGCGAAGGCGGCCGCTCAGGCAGCCGGTGACGAACGCCAAGTCCTTTTGAACGATGCCCGAAACCAAGCACGGGACATCGTCGCCGGCGCACAGGCCACGGCGGACCAAATTAAGGCCGACCAAGGCGAAAAGGGACAGGCGGAATACGACCGTCGCGTTGCTGCCGCCACGGCCGAAGTGGGTTCGATTCGTCAGCGCGCCATCGACGAAGCCTCCGCTCGTATTGGTGAAGTGGTGTTCGAGCTGGTGTCAAAGATCGTGGGTCGCGAAGTTGACCAGAGCGCTCACCAGGACCTCGTTCGTGAAGCCGTAGAGGCACTCAAGGGTCACGGCTCACAGGGAGCTGGACGCTAACAATGTTGCCCACTCTCGAGGGATATACAGCCGCCGTTCTTGGTGAGCTGGAGAAGACTGCGGTCGCTACTTTGGCGTCCGAGCTTTTCAACGTCCACGAGACCATCGAAGGTCGCAGCGATTTGCGTGCGGTGGTGACCGACACGTCGATGACTCCCGCGTCGCGCAGCGCCGTGGTACGCGATCTCTTGAATGGAAAGGTCTCAGCGACGGCCCTCGATCTCGTGAGTTACGCCACACAGCACTCACCAGCCCAAGACGTGCCCGGCGCGTTGAGCGACCTTGCCCACTTTGTTCGCCTGATCGCCGAGTCCGCCGACGACGGTGTCCACGCACTTTCCTTCCTCGAAGCGCGACGTCGCGTGTCGGGATTTGTGGATCGGGTATTGAGCCAACTCTCTACCGACGCCTTCGCCGCTATCGAGGACGATCTTTTTCGCTGGGCGCGAACCATTGACGCGAATCCCACCTTGCGCCGCACCCTGGTGGACCGTGACGCCGAAGTGGAATCTCGTCTGGGACTGACACGGGCACTGCTCGAAGGGAAAGTATCGGCCACGTCGTTGCTGATCGCCTCCTACGTGGTAGTGGGCGGACGACCCCGCGACATCGTGGGAACGCTGGACTACATCGTCGACTACACCGCGAAGGCGCGAAACTGGCGTGTTGCCCGCGTGTGGTCGGCTCGCGAACTAGACGACGCCAGTCGCACCGCTCTCACCAATTCGCTCGCAAGTTTGACCGGTTCCTCGGTCGAGTTGCAGGTATCGCAGGACGCGTCGCTGTTGGGCGGAGTTCTGATTCAAGTCGGCGACCTCCATGTCGACGCAAGCACCAAGGGACGCCTCGGCGAACTACGCGACAGCGTGGCCGCCGGACGAACCACTGACCTGTTCCACAATCGAAACGACTAAGAGAAAGAAACTGTGATGACTGAGCTCACCATTAGCGCTAACGAAATCACCGAGGCGCTTCGTCGCCACGTCACCGACTACAACCCCACCGTGGGCGCCGAACAGGTTGGCCGCGTCGTGGAAGTCGGCGACGGAATTGCCCGCGTCTCGGGCCTCCCGAACGCCAAGGTGAACGAGCTTCTCGAGTTTGCCGACGGCACACTCGGATTGGCGATGAACCTCGACGAAGAGACCATCGGCTCGGTGGTCTTGGGTTCCGTCGACCACATTGAAGAAGACCAGATTGTGCGTGCCACCGGCCGCATTTTGTCGATGCCCGTGGGTGACGCTTTGTTAGGTCGTGTCGTGGACGCTCTGGGTAAGCCGATCGACGGCAAGGGACCTCTGGTGGGTGCCATCGAGCGACGTATGGAAGTTCAGGCTCCCGGCATCATCGGCCGTCAGCCCGTGGGCGAGCCTATGCAGACGGGCATCAAGGCCATCGACGCCATGACCCCCATCGGCCGTGGTCAGCGCGAGCTGATTATTGGTGACCGCAAGACCGGTAAGACCACCGTGGCCATTGACACGATTCTGAACCAAAAGGGACAGAACGTGAAGTGCATCTACGTGGCTATCGGTCAGAAAAACTCTTCGGTGGCGCAGACTGTCAAGACTCTCGAAGATGCCGGCGCCATGGAATACACGGTGGTTGTCGTGGCCTCCGCCGGCGACCCTGCGCCTTTCAAATTTCTCGCCCCGTATGGTGGCTGCGCCATTGGCCAGCACTGGATGGAAAACTCCGAGCACGCCTTGGTGGTCTACGACGACCTCTCCAAGCAGGCCGAGGCCTATCGCCAAGTGTCGCTCTTGCTGCGTCGCCCGCCGGGTCGTGAGGCCTACCCCGGTGACGTCTTCTACCTGCACAGTCGTCTACTCGAACGTGCGGCCAAGTTGAGCGACGAGTTGGGTGGCGGATCATTGACCGCCCTGCCAATCATTGAGACCAAGGCTGGCGACATCTCTGCGTACATTCCGACGAATGTGATTTCCATCACCGACGGACAGGTCTTCCTGGAATCAGACCTCTTCTACTCGGGTATCCGTCCCGCCATCAACGTGGGTAACTCGGTGTCCCGCGTGGGTGGTGCCGCACAGACCAAGGCGATGAAGTCGGTTGCCGGAACCTTGAAGCTCGACCTCGCACAGTTCCGCGAGCTCGAAGCCTTCGCGACCTTCGGTTCGGAATTGGACAAGGTCTCCCAGAGCCAGTTGGACCGTGGATACCGTCTGACCGAACTGCTGAAGCAGGGTTTGCACGCCCCGATGTCCATGGAAGAACAAGTGGTCGTTATCTACGCCGGTTCCAAGGGCTGGGTCGACAGCATCCCCGTGGCCGACGTGCGTCGCTTCGAAGGCGAGCTTTTGACGACTTTCCGGGCCAAGCACGCCGACCTGCTCGAGACTATTCGCAGTACCGGAGCCCTTCCGGACACCGCGAAGCTCGACGAAGCCCTGAAGAACTTCGTGGCGAGTTTCGCCACCGGCAACTAGGTCACACTGAACTAACGAGAGAGAAAGGAGGGACACCATGGCGGGAGGACAAGAGCGCATTCTGCGACGCCGTATTAAGTCAGTACAGGCGACGAGAAAGATTACAAAGGCGATGGAACTCATTGCGGCGTCCCAAATTTCTCGCGCGCAGGCGCGGATTCACGCCAACAAGCCGTTCCGCGCCGGCATGCGTCGGATCATCGTGGAAGCCGCCCAGGGCGATCCCGCCGCCGCGTCGAAGTTGATCGGTACACCCAGCGACGTAAAGTCAGCCGTAATTTTGGCCATCGTTGGCGACCGGGGACTTTCCGGTGCCTATAACTCCTCCGTACTACGTGCCACCGAGCGTCTCGTCCAGCAGTTGCGTCAGGACGGCACCAGTTTCCAACTCTTCACGGTTGGTAAAAAGGCCCTCGGCTATTTCCGATTCCGTGGTATCGACGTCGAAGCCAACTTCTCAGGTTTTGCTGATCGCCCCGAATTTGCCAACGCGCGCGAAATCGCTGCCGCCGTGGCCGCCTCGTTCGTGGCGGGTGACGCCCAGCAAGTCCTTTTAGTGTCGACCGAATTTCGTTCGGCCGCGAGCCAAGCCGTTTCCACGCGCCAACTCCTGCCCCTGACGGTGGATGCTGCCCCCGTCGATGAGCCCAAGACTTTGAAGGGCTACACCGAGTTTGAACCCGAGGTCGAGCAGTTGCTCACCGAGCTCGCCCCGCGAGCTCTCGAGAGCGAAATCTTTACCGCCCTGTTGGAAGGCGCTGCCTCATTCCACACCTCGCAACAACGTGCCATGGCCGCCGCAACTGATAACGCGGACGAGCTCGGACGCACTCTTACCCGCATTATGAACCGAGCCCGACAGGACTCGATCACCACCGAAATTATGGAAATCGTGGGCGGCGCCGAAGCGCTCCGCTCGGGAAAGTGAGTAACTAATGACCATGGCTCCTGAAAAGACCACTCTCGAAACGGGACGCGTTGTCGCGATCGCCGGCCCCGTGGTGGACGTTGAGTTCCCGCCGCACGCCCTGCCCGAGATCAACCACGCCGTCGAGATGGACCTTGTCCTGGACGGCGAAACCATCACCGTGACCGCCGAGGTTGCTCAGCAGATCGGTGACGGTCGCGTGCGCTGCGTCTGCATGAAGCCCACCGACGGACTCGTCCGCGGTGCCGTGGTGCGCCAGACTGGCCGTGGTATTTCGGTCCCCGTCGGTGATGCCGTTCTCGGCCACGTGTTCAACGTGCTGGGTCAGCCCCTCGACACTGACGACATCGGTCCCATCGAAGACCGCTGGGACATTCACCGCAATCCGCCCGCCTTCGACCAGCTCGAGCCTCGCGCCACCATGTTCGAAACCGGCATCAAGGTCATCGACCTCCTCGAGCCCTACGTACAAGGTGGAAAGATCGGCCTCTTCGGAGGTGCTGGTGTAGGTAAGACCGTGTTGATCATGGAAATGATTAACCGCGTGGCCCTGCAACACGGTGGTGTGTCAGTGTTCGCCGGAGTGGGTGAGCGTACCCGTGAAGGTACTGACCTCTTGCTCGAAATGAAGGACTCGGGAGTTATTGAAAAGGCCGCCTTGGTCTACGGCCAGATGGACGAACCACCAGGCGTGCGCCTCCGCGTTGCCTTGGCCGCGTTGACCATGGCGGAGTACTTCCGTGACGTGAAGAACCAAGACGTGCTCTTGTTCGTCGACAACGTCTTCCGCTTTGTACAGGCGGGTTCGGAAGTGTCGACGCTTCTTGGTCGTATGCCGAGTGCCGTGGGCTACCAGCCGACTTTGGCCGACGAGATGGGTGAGCTCCAAGAGCGCATTACCTCGACCCGTGGTAAGTCGATTACCTCGCTTCAGGCCGTGTACGTCCCTGCGGACGACTACACCGACCCAGCACCATTCACGACCTTCACCCACCTTGACGCCACCACCGAGTTGTCACGTCAGATCGCCGCGCTGGGTATTTACCCCGCCGTGGACCCGCTGACGTCCACCTCAAACATCTTGGCGCCGGAAATTGTGGGCGACCGTCACTACCAAGTGGCTCGTCAAGTGCAGCAGATCCTGCAGCGTTACAAAGAGCTCCAGGACATCATTGCCATTTTGGGTCTCGACGAGTTGTCCGAAGAAGACCGCGTGACCGTGTCGCGTGCGCGCAAGATTCAGCGTTTCTTGTCCCAGCCCATGTTCGTGTCCAAGGTGTTCACGGGTATTGACGGAATCTACGTGCCGGTCGAAGAGACCATTGACTCCTTCGAATTGCTCGTGAAGGGTGAACTCGACGCCTACCCCGAGCAGGCCTTCTTGAACGTCGGTGGCGTTGAGGGCGTGCAGCGCAAGGCGCACGAACTGCAGAACGGATAGTTCGTGGCTGGCTCACTCTTCGTGGAAATTGTTTCGCCGGAATCGGCACTGTGGTCGGGAGAGGCCACGGCCCTCATGGCACGGTCCTCGGCCGGCGAGTTCACGATTTTGGCGCAGCACACCCCTACGGTGGGTGACATCACCCCCGGAGCGGTGCGCGTGAGTACGGCCGAGGGCGAGAAAATCTTCGCCGTGGCCGGTGGCTACTTCCAAGTCGGCCCTCACGGCGAACGTGAGGGTACGCGAGCGACGGTTCTGGCTGGTGTGGCGGTCGAAGCCAGCAGCGTGGCGAACGCTGAAGAGATTGTTCTCACTTTGGTGGACCCAACCGCGGTCCACGACGCTACGGCCTAACGCGCGTTCACGTATTCCAAGAGATCGTGTCGGTCTTTTTCTAATTCGTTCAGACGAACTTTAACCACGTCGCCAATACTGATTATTCCCACGAGTTCCGAACCGTTCATGACGGGTACGTGTCGGAAACGCTCGGTGGTCATGAGCAAGGCCAATTCGTCGCAGGTGCTGTCCTCGGTGCAGGAACGAACTTGCGTCGACATGTGTGTGCTGACGTTTTCGCTGAGGCAACGAACCCCATGTCGAGCAAGAGCACTCACGATGTCGCGCTCCGACATTATGCCCACTACTTCGTGGTGAGTAGTGGTGACCACCACCGCACCGACGCGATTCTCTGCCAGCAGCACGAGTGCCGTGGTGAGGGTGTCATCGGGTCGTACGGTGACGACCTGGCGGCCCTTGGCTTCTAGTACTGAACGAACTCTCATACGCCCTCGCTCTCTACGGTCATCCTTAGGGGGAACATACACCCTGCACTATTGGAAAATTATTCACCGAGGACCAAAGTTGAGGGTTGGTAGGGTAGGCGTTGACAAAGAGGGGCAAAAGTGGCTAAATCCACAAGGATTCTGGTGGTCGGTGCGGGGTACGTGGGCATTCCGACAGCCGTGACATTGAGCCATTTTGGCTACTCGGTGATCGTGGCGGAACGCGACCTCTCTCGCCTCGGTGAACTTCGCGCCGGGCGCTCTCCAATCCGTGAAGAAGGGCTCGACGAGCTCCTGGCTGAGGGAATCGCCGCGGGTCTCTTGACCTTTACCGACAACGCGACGGAGGCCGCCGCCGATGCCGACGTGGTCTTTTTGTGTGTCGCCACGCCACAGGGCAACGGGGGAGAAGCTGACATTACCTACATCATCGATGCCGCGACCTCCATCTCCGCCGCCCTGCGTCCCGGTTCTATCGTGGTGAACAAATCCACCGTTCCGGTCGGGACCGCCGCGCGCGTCCAAGTGGCCTTGGGACGTGATGACGTCTTCGTCGTCTCCAATCCAGAATTTCTCCGTGAAGGCACGGCGGTACACGACTCGCTCCACGCCGAACGTATCGTTGCCGGCTCGGACGACCCACGTCACGCAGAAATTGTGGTGCAACTCTTTGCCGATACGGGAGCGGCGGTGGTCATCACCGATACCGCCAGTGCGGAAACTATCAAGTACGCCGCGAATGCCTTTCTCGCTACGAAACTCAGCTTCATGAACGCCATGGCCGCCTTTTGCGAAGAAGTTGGGGCTGACGTCCGTGACGTTCGTCTCGGCATGGGCCACGATCACCGTATCGGAATGGACTTTCTTAACCCAGGTCCCGGCTGGGGCGGTTCCTGCCTGCCGAAAGACACGGCGGCACTCTTGTACATGTCGCAGATCAACAACTTTGACTTCCCGCTCCTGGCCGGAGCGATTGAAACCAACGAGCGTCAACTCGCGCGCATGGTGTCCAAGATTGAAGAAGCGGCGGGCGGCCTCGACGGTCGGACGATTGCGGCCTGGGGCCTTACCTTTAAGGCCAATACTGATGACCGACGAAGTTCGCCGGCCATTGATATTGTCCAGCGACTCGCAGCCCGTGGCGCCATTGTTCAGGCCTACGATCCCACCGTGGCTCCTGGTCAGGTCTACGCCGATCTCGATGGAGTATCCGTGATGAGCAGCCCTCGTGACGCGGCGCGGGGTGCACACTGCCTTGCTATTTTGACGGAGTGGAGTGAATTTTCCCTCGTCGACCTGGCTGATATTTATAGTCAAATGGAGCACGCGGCCATTGTCGACTGCCGTAATCTCCTGAGTGCCGCTACCGTTCGGGAGGCGGGTTTTTCCTACCAAGGAGTGGGCATTCGATGAGAGTCCTCGTGGCGGGTGGTGGCGGGTTCCTCGGCTCCCACGTGGTCGACGCCCTGGTGGCGCGTGGCGACCACGTCGTCGTCGTGGATGATTTTTCCACCGGACATATTTCGAATCTTGCCCATCACGCCGACGGAGCCGTTGAGGTAATTCGTGCCGATATTGCCGATGGCTTCTCGGTACGGGGCGCTATCGATGCTGTCATGAACTTGGCGTCGCCTGCATCCCCGAAGGACTATTTGGAGCGTCCGCTGGAGACCCTCCGCACGGGAAGTGAAGGTACTCACCGCCTCTTGCAACTCGCCGACACCCATCAGGCCCGCTTTCTCCAAGCATCCACTTCCGAGGTCTACGGCGATCCCGAGATCAGCCCACAGCCCGAGAGCTATTGGGGACGGGTAAATCCCGTAGGGCCGCGTAGCGTCTACGACGAGGCCAAACGTTACGGAGAGTCTCTGGTGACGGCCTATCAACGTCTCGGCCGCGTTACTACCTCCATTGCCCGTATTTTCAATACCTACGGGCCACGTCTCGCGGCGGGTGATGGCCGCGTGGTCTCGAACTTCATCGTGCAGGCACTGGCCGGTCAGGACATCACGATTTATGGTACGGGTGAACAAACGCGAAGCTTGTGTTACGTCGATGATCAGGTGCGCGGTCTACTACTGCTGTTGGATTCCCAGGAAACGGGCCCCATCAATATCGGTTCTCAAGAAGAAATATCTATCCTCGAGTTGGCGGGCGTGGTTATCGAACTCACGGGAAGTCGCTCGCGGCTTTCCTACAAGCCACTTCCTGCCGACGACCCCCGTCAACGCCGTCCCGATACGACCTTGGCCGAACAGCGGTTGGAATGGCTACCCCAGGTCGG
>CAINHL010000060.1 GCA_903848885.1 uncultured Actinomycetes bacterium | reverse complement strand
CCCGTGACCTGGACGTGGGATCACTCGACCTCGTCCTGGGACCGATCCATCTTCGGTGCCGCCGACATTACGGGAACGGGAGTTCGCCTCTCACCAAAAAATGTGGTCGTGATGTGGATTAATTACCTCAACGGTGTGGGCACCTTCACCTCGGTGGGCGACTTGCAAGGAACTGGTCCCGCGGCGATCTTTGAGCATGGCAAAAAAATCACGGGGACGTGGTCGCGAGGCGACTTGGGGTCACCCATTGTGTATCGCGACGCCCACGGCAAAGTCATCGCGATGACGCCCGGTCAGTCGTGGATTGAACTGCTCAACAGCGGAGCGACCCTGAACGTTCAGCGCTGAGTGACGCGTTCGTCGAGGCGTTCGAGCGAGCGCTCCATATTGTGGCGGTTGGCTTCACCCACTTTGAAGGGGACCATCAGAATTCCCCACCACGGGGAGTAATCGAAACTTTCGGTGACCCGTGTTCCACCTTCGACGGGCTCGAGGTCGTAACGCCAAATAAAGCGTGCCACGTGGTGCCAGGCGATGACGCGGTTTTCTTCGAAGGCGCAGACCACGTTACGCACGGGGTAACGAACCTTCTGGCGCATACTCATCGAAAAAGTTGCCCCGAGACTGAGCCGCGTGGGTGCGTCGACGGTGGCGGCGATGCTTCCCGAACCGTCAATCAGGTGGTGTTGGCGCGGGTCGGCAAGGAGGTCAAAAATGACCGTGGCCGGGGCCGCAATGGTGCGAGAAACAAATACTTTCCGTCGTTCGTTCATAGGTCCTAGCCTAAGGTCACGTTCTGCGGGAGAAACAATGACCATTACCACCACCTTGATCACGGCCAGCGATGGGCGCCAACTCGAAGTAGGCCACTGCGGTGACGCCAGTTACCCGACCGTGGTGGTTCATCACGGCACACCGGGATGCCATTTGATCTTGGAAATGTTTGCCAATGAAGCCCTCATGCGCGGGTATTTTCTCGTATCGGTGTCGCGTCCGGGATACGGGCAATCGCAGCGCCACCCGGGACGCATCATTGGTGACGTGGTGAGTGACGTGCACGACGCTCTTCGATCGCTGGGTCGCGACGACGACTACGTGACCATGGGCTGGTCGGGCGGTGGTCCTCACGCCTTGGCCTGCGCTGCCACGAGTGCGCGCTGTCGGGGCGCGGTCATTCTGGCCGGTGTCGCCCCCTACGAAGCGGACATCGATTGGTTCGAAGGAATGGCTCCGGAGAACCTCGAAGAATTTGGTTTGGCGGTTCAGGGTGGGTCGGAATTCGAGGCGGTCTGCGAATCCATGGCCGAGGGCATGCGAACGCTCACGGTGGACAGCATCGTGGAAAGTTTTGGTGGCTTGATTGACGAGCCCGATCGGCGAATCCTTGATGACCTGACGGCGCGCGAGGAGCTGGTGCACAGTTTTCTCCACGCGGTGCGCCAGGGTGGCGTCGGATTTTGTGACGACGACATGGCCTTCGTTCGCTACTGGGGCTTTGACCTCAGCGATATTACGGTGCCGGTCGATCTGTGGTGGGGTGACTTCGACCGCATGGTTCCCGCGACGCACGCCCCGTGGATGCTGGCGCAGATACCGAGCGCCACCGCCACCCATTTGCCCGACGAGGGCCACATCTCGGTGGTACTCGAACACCTCGGGAAAATTTTTAATTCGGTCGACGAAATGATGCAGGAGGCCGTATGACGCGCATCGGAAATCTCTACGGCCCCAGCGCCACTTTCCTGGGTGTGCCCGCAGCGGACCTGGACGTGCCGAGTAGTTGGGAATCCGCGCAGGCGCTCATCATCGGCGCGCCCTTCGATGGGGGCACTTCGTATCGCTCGGGAAGTCGCTTCGGCCCCCTGGCAATTCGCACTACTGATTATCTAGAACACGATGGACGACGACCCCATCTCGCCCTCGGCGTGGAACCCCTGACCGAACTCGGTGTGGTGGACGTCGGCGACATCTTGATGCCGTCGGGCGACACCGCGACCTCGCTGGAGCGGCTCGAAGCGGCCGTCACGGCGGTGGCCTCGAAGGGAATCATGCCGGTGATTTTGGGAGGTGACCACACCATTGCTCTCCCGGACGTCACGGGCGTGGCGCGACACGTCGGTTGGGGACGGGTGGCAGTTATTCACTTCGATGCGCACGCCGACACCGCGGAAACGCAATTCGGTTCGCTCTACGGACACGGAACCCCCATGCGCCGACTCATCGAGTCGGGTGCCTGTCGCGGTGATCGTTTCTTGCAGATTGGCCTGCGCGGCTAT
>CAINHL010000059.1 GCA_903848885.1 uncultured Actinomycetes bacterium | reverse complement strand
TGCAAATGGCCACATACAGTAAATTTCCGTTCCATTGGAACAACGACACGATGCTGGTCCCGCTCGTCAGTGTTGTGTCGCTCGCCGTGCTGACCTTCTCCTTCCCGGCGACCACCATCCTCCACCAGAACTCGGAAATCGCCAACGCCACGCAGCAAATCAATGCCATGCGTATGGCGCAACAAACCCTGATTGCCGAAACCAAGGCCGTGAGCACCCCGGAGCAAATGGCCCTCTTGGCACGCGAGCAGTACCAGTTAGTTCCGCAGGGTGACAGCTTGATTCAGATCGTTCCTACGAATCAGCAAGGCACCGAGTTGGGTAACGGCGACCCGGGCAACCAGCCCATCGTGAATCCGCTGGCCACGGCGATGTCGGGCTCGACCTCGCTCACCACGTCGCGCACGAATGGATCATCATTGTGGTCCCGAGTCGTTCACACTCTTGAGTTCTGGCGTTGATTGAGTATTCTGCCTCACCGCTGGACGAAGCCGAGGTGGCGCAATTAGTAGGGCGGCCGATGGCAGGACGTTTTCGTGTAGTGGTGCGCCGACTCACTGGCGAACCCATGGTGATTGAGAACGAACCCCACCTACGTGACGGAACACCCATGCCGACTTTGTATTGGTTGGTGGACCCCGAGGTGACCGATCAGATCAGCGTGCTGGAAAGTACGGGTGGTGTCCATCGCTACGAGTTGCTCATCAGCCCCGAAGAAATTGAGGCGATTCACGATCGATACGCCGCACGCCGCCGCTCCGCGGTGAGTCTCCACGAAGGCCCACAGCCGTCGGGTGGGGTGGGTGGAACCCGACGGGGATTGAAGTGCCTGCACGCCCACGTGGCAAATTATCTTGCGGGCCACGACGATGCGGTTGGCGCTTTGGTGGTCTCGGAAATCCACGTTCCGCCCATGATCTTGGTCGCAACGTGAGAGTGGCAGCATACGACTGCGGCTCAAATTCGACCCGAATCCTCGTATGCGACGAGCAGGGAATAACTCTTCGTCGTGAGATGCGCATCACTCGTTTGGGCCAAGGCGTTGACGTCACCGGCCGTTTGGCCGGCGAGGCTATCCAACGTTGCACAACGGCCCTCCAAGAATTTCGAATAATGGCAGACGAACTGGGAGTGGAACGCAGTGCGCTTGTCGCCACGTCGGCAGTACGCGACGCGGTGAACGGATCGGTATTTTTGTCGCAGGCTGCCGACATCACGGGAGCCGAGGTTGCGACCCTTTCGGGGCTGGAAGAAGCCGAACTGACGTTTCGCGGAGCCACTGCCGGGCTCACGATGAATATTCCCACGGTAGTAATTGATATTGGCGGGGGTTCAACGGAAGTAGCTACACGCATCGGAGATGATTTTCTGGGCTTCTCTATGCAGTTGGGATGTGTGCGCATTACCGAGCGAACTCTCGGTCAGGGGGCGATTTCCAGCGCCGCCCTCCTCGATGCCCGAGGTATGGTCGCGAGTGAAATCGAACGTTTTGTGGCGAGCTCACCGCAGTGGTCATTACTAGTGGGAAAGTGCCGTCTGGTAGGAGTAGCTGGTACCGTGGCGACCCTCGCACAGCTCGACGTGGGTGTGACGCAGTACCAGCGCGACCTCGTTCATCACCAATCGCTCTCGCGCGAGGTCGTTGGCCAGTGGCTGCATCGCTTGGCGCTTGAGGAGCCCGAAGCGCGACTTCGTCACCCCGGCATGACGAGGGGCCGCCACGACGTAATTGTCGGTGGGCTGGTCGTGTTGGAAGAGATGATGGATTTCTTTGAAAGTGCCGTGATTGTGAGTTCGGAGAACGACATTCTCGATGGACTTGCGGCCACGCTCGTGTCGAGAGAAAGCCAATAAGGTGACGTGGACGAAAGGAGAGCAGATGAGTATGCGGAGTACTTCCACCTCGCTCGTTCTCCACGGCCGACGCATTAATTTGCGCACTCTCGTCGAAGCGGACTATTCCGGCTGGTTCGAGGTGCGTAGTCGCTGTCGCGACTGGCTGCTGAAGTGGGAGCCCCGCGCGGCAACGGGAGCACACCTCCCGGATGACCGACGGAGTTTTGCCCACCGTTGTGGCGTGCGTGATCGCGAGCGTCAATTGGGCAGCGGATTCGGATTCGGAATATTTACCGAACAGCGTTTTGTCGGCGAACTCACCATTTCGTCCATTAGCCGTGGCCCGCTCCAGAGCGCTTTCATCGGCTACTGGATCGACGAGGCGGTAGCTGGTCAAGGTCTGATGCCCGAGGCGGTGGTGGTGGCCCTTCAATACGCCTTCGAATCGCTTCGGTTACATCGAGTCGAGATCAATATCATCCCCCGAAATTCAGCGTCGCGTCGTGTCGTTGAAAAATTGGGGCTGCGCTTCGAAGGGGTCGCCGAACGTTATTTGGAAATCGACGGTGCGTGGGAGGACCACGCGAGGTACGCCATCACGGCGGAAGAATGGCAGCAGCGAGCTCCGGAGATCGTCACCACGTGGCTGTTGCCGCGTCTGAATTAGGCCACCGACCAGCGCGCGCCGACCAATTCCGACAATCGCACCACTCCTAATTTGCCCCGCAACTTCGTCGACATCGCAATGGCCGCGACGACGGCATCGCGCGGCAGCAGCACTCGTTCGGATGAACTATTCGCGGCCACGACGAGGCCGACAATGTGCGCCGCCACCCCACAGTCGGTGATGTCGGACTGCGTTGTTCCCGCGGGCAGGGTGATGCTGGGAACCTCGTAGGAATGTGATGGAAGTTGCGTGATATCGGCCAGCATGGCGAAACCATCGCGCACCACGTGCACGCTGGATCCGGCGACGTCGTCCCAGGTGACCGGCACGCTCGTCACGCTGAAACCGAGACGTTGCGCGAGCATCAACATCTCGACGTCATAGGCAAAACCATCCAGCAAGCCGAGTAGTCCCAGCGCTCGGGCAACGGGTAATCGAAAGGCTTTGCAACCACATTGCGTATCGCGCACCGTAGTTCCGATTCGCCACCGCACGAAGGCGTTGAAGAGCCGGCCTGACCACGTGCGCAACCAGCTGTCGTACACAATGTGTCCGTCGGTGTCGCGTGAACCAACGGCGATGTCGACGTCACCCAGGGCCGCGGCCATCTCCGGTAGGTGGCGTGGATCGATGCTCATGTCCGCATCACAGGTAAAGACCATGTCGCCGGTGGCGAGGGCGAAACCAAGCCGAATCGCCGCACCCTTTCCGCGATTATTTTCTTGCCGTACGACGAGCACATGGGGAAATTCTGCGTAGGCCTGTACAGCGCGAGGTCCCGTGCCGTCGTGGGAACCGTCGTCGATGACAATGATCTCCACCTGGTCGCTGCCCATGCTGCGTAGCACCGGCGCGAGTCGGGCCGCACCGGTGACCAAGCGGTCCGCCTCGTTGTGCGCCGGAATAATGACCGTGTATTTCACCCTATGGACGTCCGGCACCGTAAAGGCCGAAAGTGTAGAGGGGATGAATTCCAATGAGCGTGCCGGTCCGGGCAGCTGCAATGACATAGTTTTGTCCGTTTGATTGGCCGACGTACATGACAACGTGGTCAACTTGGTGGTCGCCGTCAAGGTTGAAGTAGAACAAAAGGTCGCCGGGTTGCAGGCTGTTGAGCGGAACGTGCGCCATGCCGTAGTACTGCTGGGCGGCCGTGCGCGGAATTGAGTACCCCGCTTGTCGCCATGCCCATTGGGTCAGACCGGAGCAATCGAAGCCTCGACCCGCAGTCTCGCCACCCCAGATGTAGGGCAGCCCCTGCTGCGTCTTGGCGGCATTGAGCGCTCGGAGCCCCTGAACCGACGACGCGGAAGATTGGGAAACGGAAACGGCGAGGGCGGCCATCGCCGCATTGACCGCCTTAATAACTTGGTTACTCGCGCTGTTCCCTCCGACTTGCCCAGCGACGGCAATGGCGCTATTGATGCACGGATTGTTGTGCGCTTTGACGCACCCCACCGCAACGCTGATTTCGTAGGCCACTACTTGATTTCGGTACTTCGTCTTCATGACATTTAGGGCAGCCTGGGTCGAGCGCACTGCTTTGTCATGTTGTGCCACGAGTGACTGAATCTGTCGTTCGGCCGCTGCGGCCTTGTCGCGCTGCACGGCCTCGAGAGCCACCGTTGCTTGTAGGGATTGCTCTTGGTGCCGATAGGTGGTCGATAGTGACTGGAGATCGCCGAGAACGAGCGAGTCGTAAACGTTTTGGGCATCACTCTGGTTGGCGTTCTTATTAAAAACCTCGAGGAGGGGTGAATTTTGGACGCCGAAGACGTAGGTGTAGACCACGGACTTGACGAGTTGGGACGTCGTGGCGTCAATTTGTATCTGCTTGGCTTTCGCTTGAGCCGTGAGGTGACTGAGGGTGGCTTGAACGCTCGAAAGCTGCGCAGCGGCCGCGTCATATTTCTGTGAAAGGATGTCGCTCTGCCGTTGCTCGAGGGCCAATTGGTTCGACAACTGATTAATAGATTGTGTGAGCGCGGAAATGGAGTCGCCACGGGCCGCAGATTCGAATCCCCCAAGGAGTCCGAGAACAAGGCATCCCACAAGGGTCAATCTCCCTAGATGCGCCGTGCGGCGAGACTGCACGATTCTCACCCCTTCAGCCTAATGGGGGAGCGCAATTATTTTGGGCCGTCACACCACTACTTCCAAACGGAGTACCGTAGCGAGTACTCGCGCGATGGGGGCGTAGCCCAATTGGCAGAGGCAGGGCGCTTAAACCGCCTCCAGTGAGGGTTCGAGTCCCTTCGCCCCTACGCGTGAGGTTCAACGGGTAATTCTTTAGTAGCGTGTGCTCGTGGCAAAAAGCTCAACTGGTAAATGGGTAAGTCGCGTCGGCTCGGCCGGCGGTGGCAAGGCCTATCGCAAATCTCGTCCGATGAACTATTACGGGGTTCTGGGCATCATCATGGTGCTTGGACTTTCTTCCATCGTGTATTCACGTTACGAATACCAGCACCCGACCACGACCACAGTTGCCGCAGCCGTTGAGCCGACCGTGGGTACCACGTACTACGCCGCGCTGAATATGGACGTGTGTGGACAAACACCCGCTTCCTTCGCTCCCACTCCAAGTTCGGTGGGAAGTTCCATGACGGTGTCGGCGACGAACATTGTGAAAATCGAACCACTTTCGCCAGATCAGGCTGGTCTTCGCTCAACCTTGGCACTCTTCGCCGAGCAATACCCCAGCTTGACCTTGAACTCATCGCGCTTTTCCGTGCCCAACTCCGCGACGAAATACGTGTCCGTTGTGCCATTGGCCACTCACACCGCGGGCGAGCTTTGCCCCGCTGGGTCGAAATACGCTGGCCAGAAGGCCTACCCCGTGGTGGCCTACTGGGACACCTTGGCGACGGTGGTACCGGTCACGACAACCAAGTTGTCGTCGGTGCACTTCGGCATGAACAAAATGCGAGTGACCTTCGGCTTCGAGCCAAAGGGCGTTACTCCGCCGGCACCGAGCACGGCAACCTTGCAGGCGATGTTGGCCGCAGCGAGTGCCACCACCAGCACCACTGCTGGCTAAGCATGCAGGCAATCATCTTGGTCGGTGGTGAAGGTACTCGTTTACGACCGCTGACCTTCGTCGATCCGAAGCAAATGCTGCCGATATTGGGCGTACCCATGTTGGAGCGCGTGCTGACCAACTTGGCTCTTCACGGCGTGACCGATGTCGTTCTGTCTCTGGGTTACCTGCCCGGACGCTTCCTTGAGAAGTACCCCGACAACCGCATTGTGGGGCTGAAGGTGTCGTATGCGGTGGAGCCAGAACGGCTCGATACCGCGGGCGCTATACGTTTTGCCGCACTCCACGCGGGAGTTGACGAAACTTTTATCGTTATCAACGGTGACGTTTTGACGGACTTGAACATTACGAAGCTCATGGAATTACACCGCGCTCGGGGGGCGGAGGCCACCATTGCCTTGCATCCCGTGGAGGATCCATCTCGATTTGGTGTTGTCTCGACGGACGATGACGGGCGCGTTCGGGCCTTCATCGAAAAGCCATCACGAGAATCAGCCCCGACCAACAACATCAATGCCGGCACCTACATCATGGAACCTTCGGTGCTGGACGCGATAGAGCCCAACGCCCGTGTGAGCGTCGAGCGGGTGACCTTTCCACTGCTCGTGGAACGCGGGACTCTCTACGCCATGCCCGACGACTCCTACTGGCTGGATACGGGAACGCCGGAGTCCTACTTACAAGCAAATTTCGATGCCCTGAGTGGTCGTCGCGCCATGACGACGCATCCGGAAATCTCTGGGAAGAACTGGATTGCTGACTCGGTCACTCTGGGGGAAAAAGTGCGCGTACTTTCTTCGGCCATCGAATCGGGTGCCACCATTGGTGCCGGTACGGTGATCGATCACTGCGTGATCATGGCGGGAGCGGTCATCGAAGAGGGTTGCACTATTCGTCACAGCGTGGTGGGTCCCAAGGCCGTCATCGGAGCCAACAGCAGTCTGCTGGCTACCTGCGTCGTGGCTCACGGACACCACGTTCCGGCAAATTCACATCTCGAAGGCGACGTCCGCGTGGGTGGACCTGCGTGAGAATTTTGGTGACAGGAGTCGCTGGTTTCATTGGCTCTACGACGGCGGAGCTCTTAGTTGCCCGCGGTGATGACGTCATCGGGTTGGATAATTTATCGACGGGTGATATCAGCAATGTGCCCCGCGGGGTAACCCTAGTGAAGGCAGATATCGGTGACGCCGTCACTATCCGGACTCTGGGTCCCTTTGACGCCTGCATTCACTTCGCGGGATTGATCGCCTCGGGGGAGTCAATGGAGGTCCCCGAACTGTATTTCGAGAACAATGTGGGCCAGACGATGACCCTGCTCAATACCCTATTGAGCAGTGGCCTGAATCACTTCGTTTTTTCTTCCTCGGCGGCGGTCTACGGCGACGTGACTAGCTCGCCGATTCTTGAGGCCAGTCCGATGAGTCCCACTAGTCCCTACGGCGCGTCGAAGGCTATGGTGGAGGACTACGTGGCGTGGCTCGTACGTCAAGGAAAGTTTCGCGCCGCCAACCTGCGCTACTTCAATGCCGCGGGAGCCACGCGAGCGCACCCGGAACGCCACGCGGTGGAAACCCATCTCATCCCGCTCGCCCTGGATGCCGCCGCCGCGGGCACGCCCATGTCTCTTTTTGGTACCGATTACCCCACGCCCGACGGAACCTGCATCCGCGATTACGTTCACGTGCTCGATCTGGCCCGCGCGCACGTGGCGGCGGTGGATACTTTGGCCAATCGAGAAAGCCTGACGGTCAATCTTGGTACCGGGGTCGGTTACTCGAATCGAGAAGTCTTGCGAGCGGTGGAATCGGTCACGGGGCACGACCTCGAGGTGCGCGAATTAGGACGGCGTCCTGGTGACCCCGCAACCTTGGTGGCGTCAGTGGCGGCGGCGAAGGAAATCTTGGGTTGGACTCCCCAACACTCGTCCTTGGAAGAAATCGTTCGAAGCGCCTGGGAGTCGCGTCAGTAGTTAGCGGAAAAGGTCGTCGTGCGCGCGACGAACCAGGTTCTCCCGAATAGACCCTTCGCCAAAGAATTCGGGGCGTAGACCTCGAATAACCGCGAAGGGATTATTTGAGGCTTTCCCCAACACCAAATCAGCAGTAGCGGCTATTTCGTCGACCACCGCGACTTCGGTCGCTTCGAGCACGCGACCATTGGCATCGGTGGTGCCACGCAAATCCAGCACGGGCACGAGTCCGGCGACTCCAATGGCAACGTCGGTGACCCCTTGGCGCCACACTCGTCCGAAGGTGTCGGTGATGATCACCGCTACGTCACGCCCGCTGCGGCGCATGAGGTCGCCGCGAAAGCGCCGTGCGGAGCGATCGGGATCGATCGGCAACAAGACGGCGGTGTTGTCATCGGTATTCGAAAGGTCAATTCCGGCATTGGCACAAATGAAGCCGTGATGGGTTTCGGTTAAGCGAAGGCCTCCACGACGGCGCAAAATCCGACGTGACTCCTGTTCAATGAGGGCAATTTTCCCGCCTTCGCTGCCATCGAACGCGACCACGCGACCTTCGGCCTTGGCCACGATTTTGCTGGTGACGGCGACCACGTCTCCGTCGCGCAATGATTCTCCCTGTGCGATGAGGGCGTCGTAGAAGATGGTGGCTATGTCGTCACCATCGACGATGGCGCCGACACCGGTCACGGCAAAGACTCGTAATTCGCTCATGCCATCACCACTGCGGCTAGGTGGCGGGCGTGATCGGGATTCTTCATGATGGTGGTCGTGACCCGACACTCCAGACCCAGCTCTTCGATGGACGCACGTAATTCCACGTCCACCTCGTCAATGACCATGGTGCCCACGAGGTCACGGTAGTAGCGGGCGACGCCGACCGGGCTGACGTCGTGGCCGAGCTCGCGTAGGAGTCGATCGGCGGGACCCTTGAGAGCCGCGCCACCAATAATGGGCGAGACGGCAATGACGTCATCGCGACGTTCACGCAAGGCTTCCCGCACACCGGGTATGGCCAGGATGGGGCCGATGGATATCAGCGGGTTGGAGGGGGCGATGACGATCCGGTCTGCGTCACGTAACGCTTCGGCGGCCTGCGAGGTCAAGCGAGCCGCGGCGGCGCCACGAAAGTCAATGCTGGTCACCACCACGTCGTGGTGATGGCGTACGAAATACTCTTGGAAACTTAAGATTCCCACTTCGGTGTGAAATTCCGTGGCGAGCGGATCATTCGTGGCGGGGAGGAGATCGACACCGAGTTGAAAGTGATGGGCAATTTCGGCGGCAACTTCGGTCTTGTTCGAGCCCGCGTGTAGGCGCTGCGTTCGGTAGAGATGAGTGGCGAGATCGCGGTCGCCGAGACCGAACCACGCGTCACCTCCCAGCGCGCCGAGTTCTTGCATCACGCGCCAGGTTTCACCCGTGAGCCCCCAGCCCTGCTCTTCGTTGTTCAAACCGGCCAAGGTGTAGGTGATGGTGTCAAGGTCGGGGCAGATCTGCAGCCCGTGCATGACGAGGTCATCACCCACGTTCACGACCGCACGGAGGTCGAGCGCGGGGTCGTATTCCGAGAGGGCGCGCAGGAGACGCGCCGCGCCCACACCACCGCTGAGAACACAAATCACACCAGTGACCTTATGGGGTCTAACTAGGCTGGTTGCTCGTGGGCCCAACTCTTGATATGTCAGGCTGGCCGAGTGGTTCTTCGGCAGTGCTGGCCCGGCGCCACGAGGCGGGGTGGACCTACCAGTTGGGAGGCAACCCCGACCACCGCTTTCCCTGGGCGTCCGTGTCCAAGGTGGCCATGGCCTTTGGAGTGGCCCGCCAGGTCACGAGGGGACAGGTCGCCCTTGATCACCCCGCTGGGCCCGCCGGGTCCACGATGGCGCACCTGCTGTCGCACGCCAGTGGTCTCGGACTGGAAGCGGGTGATCCGCAGCGACCCGTGGGTACTCGTCGGGTGTACTCCAACCTGGGTATAAATCTGGCGGTCGCGGAGTGCGCTGCGGGGGTTTCTATTGATTCATGGTTTCAGTCGGAAGTGGCAGATGCGCTGCACCTGGAAATTGACCTGCGAGGGCCATGTGCGTCGGGAGTTCATGGGAGCGTGAACGACATGGTGCAACTCGGATGCGCGTGGTGGGAAAGCGCTGACATATCCCTGGACGTGCGGGACGATTTCACTCGGCCCTTCCTAGCCGAACTCGACGGCGTCGTCCCAGGATGGGGACGCTTCTCGCCCTGTCCGTGGGGACTGGGTCTGGAAATCAAGGGACAGAAAGATCACTGGATGGGCCACCGCGCTTCCCCCACCGCTTATGGGCACTTCGGACAATCCGGATGCCTCTTACTGGTAGACCCCGAGCGCGACATTGTTCTGGCCGCTGCATCGCCCATTGAATTTGGCCCGTGGGCGAAGGCACTCTGGCCGTCATGGATCGACGGGGTGCTGTCGTGAGTGCTCTACGAGTAGCGCTGGATCTCAGTGGCTCATTAGAACCACTCGGTAACTCTATGAATGATCTCGCGCACGCTCTGCGGGAGCGAGCGGTAGTTGAGGTCTCAACCTTCCGCACGCAGAGTGCCGCCGGTGAGCTGGATCACCGTATTTTTCTTCGCCGACTGTGGCGTCCGGGATGGCAGCGTTCACGAGGGCTCCCCCTGGATGTGCTCATCAAGAACGTCGACGTCTTCCATTTTGCGGGCTTGGCGACACCACCATCGCGGCACGTGCCGGTGATGGTCAGCGTTGATGACCTTCGACCTCTCCGTGACGAAACGCGCGATGTGTACCGCCACCAGCAGTTACGTCGGGCAGTGGACTCGGGCGCGCGACTGGTGGCTACGTCGGAAAGTGCCCGCTGGGAAATCCAACAGTTGTTATCGATAGAGCACGACGATGTGGACGTGTCGTTTCCCGCCGTCGCACTACCCGTGGCGATGAGCGAGGGTCGAAATCTAGTGGTTAATGTGACCGGTCGCACCGAGCAGCTACTCGTCTTGCGCACACCTCTCGAACGTTTGGCGGAGCGACGTGGATCGGAACTCGTCATTGTGGCCAGCACGCAGGCACGTGCCCGATTGCGGTCCGCAGGTATCCGCGCTACTTTGCGCCCGCGTACGGAGGCAGCTGCCGTGCTACGAGATGCCCGCTTGCTGGTGCACCTTTCCGACGGGGCACGGTTCCCGTCGTTTTCCATATCGGCCCTGGGCGGAGGAGTTCCCGTGGTGGCTACCGATACGCGTACCAACCGAGAAATTCTTCATGGCGCGGCGGTGCTGTGCACCAGCGATGACGCCGAACACTTCGGTGCCGAAGTCGCGTCGTTGTGGGACGACGAGGCGCGGCGCGCCATCCACATTGCGGCGGGTCGAGCGCGGGCCAATGATTTCGTTCCGGCCGTGGCCGCCGCCGGTTACGAGTCGCTGTACCGTAGCGTTCGTCAGAGATGGGAGCGTCGGCAATGATTTCTGGAGCGGTGATGAGGAGAGTTTCGTGAAGATTGGTCTTGACGTATCAGCCGTTCCCCTTCGCCCCGCCGGGGCGGGGCGTTACGTTGCGGAGCTCGCCGGACTCTTGGCTCAGCGTCAGTCGCCATTGCGGGTGAGCAGTCGCCGTGGGGACGAACAACGCTGGCGTGATTTAGGTATTGCCGAGGTGCGGGGCGTTGTTCCTTCCGCTCGACCACTTCGTGTGGCCTACGAAGCGCTGTGGGCGGGGCACTCCTCCACCGTGACGGGATGTGATGTGTGGCACGGACCGCACTACACGATGCCCCGTCGCTCGAGCACCCCGACCGTGGTCACAATTTGCGACATGACTTTTTTTACCAATCCCGAATGGCACGAATCGACGAAAGTTCCTTTCTTCCGTCAAGCAATTCGCTACGCGGCACGTCACGCTGATGGACTGGTGGCTATCAGCGATTTCACGCGACGTCAGTTTTTGGAAATATTCCCAGATGCCCCTCTACCCCACGTTGCTCCTTTGGGAGTCGACCTCGAACGTTTTCGCCCCGAGACCGAGTTCGAGCGCAGCCGCTCGGAGGGTGTGCCCTACATCTTGTGCGTGGGGACTCTGGAGCCTCGCAAAGGTCTGGACATCTTGATCGAAGGCTTCACCGAGGTAGCAACCGAGGTCGATGACGTTGAGTTGTGGATTGTGGGCCAGTTGGGCTGGGGGGTAGAGGAGTTTCGTCAACGGCTTTCCGACCATCCGTTCGCGTCGCGCATCAAGACTTTGGGTTATGTCGATGATGCCGAGCTCCCCGCATTGTTTCGTGGCGCACAAGTGGTGGCGTATCCGTCGCGCGGTGAAGGGTTTGGTCTTCCCGTTCTCGAAGCGATGGCGAGTGGGGTTCCCGTCGTTACCACCTCCGGTACCGTGATGGCCGATATCGCTGGCGGCCACGCTCACTTGGTACCCATTGGTGATGCGTCCGCCCTGGCAGCGAGTTGTCGATCTGTACTCGTCGAAGATCTGGCGACTCGAAGGGCGTGGACGGCAGCGGCGCGCACTCACGCCGAGACCTACACCTGGTCGGCATGCGTGGACCAGCACGTGGTGGCGTACGAGAGCGCCGTGTTGCAGGGTCGCCGGTGAATCGGTCACTAGCCTAGAGATATGAAAGCGCTCATCACCGGAGGATTTGGCTTTGTTGGCCGTCACCTGCGTGAACATTTGGAGACGTGCGGTGACCTCGTTACTTCCATCGATCTCGAATGCGACGTTACGGATGTTGCATCGTTAACGAGGGTCTTCGGCGACGTCGTACCTGACGCGATTTACCACCTAGCCGCACTGAGCCACGTCGGGACGAGTTGGGAGGATCCCTCCGAGGTCCTGCGGGTCAACGTAATTGGAACGTCGTGCGTTTTGGCCGCCGCTCGAAGTGCGTGTCCCGACGCGACGATTCTGGTGACCAGCTCAGCGGAGGTGTACGGCAAGGTACCGATGGGGAATATGCCGATCACCGAAGTGGAGACGACCCGACCTTCGTCGCCGTACGCGGCCAGCAAGTTAGCCGCCGAAGCGGTGGCGCAACAAGCCGTCACGGGCTATGGACAACGAGTGGTCATCGCACGGCCCTTTAATCACTGCGGACCAGGACAAGCACCCAGTTTCTTTATTCCGGCCATGGTGCAGCGCTTGCGGGAGGCCGCCAAAAATGGTGACAGCGACATTCCCGTGGGTAATCTCAGCTCGCGACGTGATTACACCGATGTGCGTGATGTCGTGCGGGCCTATCGTGCGCTCGTGATGAGCGGCGTCAGCGGAGAGGTCTATAACGTTGCGAGCGGGGTTGCTCAGTCCATGCAGGAAACCGCCGAGTTGCTGCGCAATCTCATCGCTCCCGGGGTGGACCTTCGAGTGGACTCTTCCCTGGTTCGCCCCGTTGACGTGCCCCTCCTACTCGGAAGTTGCGAGAAGCTTCAGCGGGCAACCCAATGGGTGCCAGCAATTAGTTTTCCGACGTCGCTCCACGACGTCATGAATAGTTAGGCCTCTTCGCTCGGAGTCGTTTCCGTCTCGTCGCTCGCACGGGCTCCGGTCAGAACGCTGCGCAAAGTGCTGGTGACTTTTTGCACCGGCTCGGGTAACTTTTCCTCGTAGATGCTCACGATGTGCTCGGCGGACTTAAGTACGTCGCCCAAGCGCTGCGTGGTTGCACGTGCGTGCTCGTGGAGGTCGTTGATAATTTCGGTACCGGCGGCATGAATGCCCGCGGTGTCAACGGGAAGATCGTGAGCGAGATCAACGACCTTCTTGCGGGCGACATTGATCTTCTGCACTCCGATAAGACCGGTTCCAATGGCGGTGTACAGCACGTCCTTGGCCGACGAGGTCAAGGGGCTGGCGTCGGCCAGGGCGCGGATCTTCGCGGTGGCGGCGCGCCCGAGAGTGGTGGCGGTGGTGGAAAAGTCAGTCATAATTAGCCTTTCGTTGCTTGCTAACTACAGTATAGCAAAGTGAAAACAATAGTTAGCACCACGGCATCGATGGCGGTCCCAACTAGCCTGATTATCTGATGGAAACCCAAATCCCCTCGGTGGTCGCCGTCGTCGTTACCACTGGTCCTGGACCCGGTTTAGATGCGACTCTGACCTCACTGATGGCCCAGGACTACGAATCCCTCAGTATTCTCCTGCTGGCGAATGACGCACCCGAGGATTTAGCGGATCGGGTCGCCGCGGTCTCCCCTCAGACCTTGGTGAAAGTACTCCAGGAGAACCGTGGCTACGCCGCGGCCTGCAACGAGGCCACCTTGATGGTGTCGGGTGCCGAATTGATGCTGTTTTGCCATGACGACGTACGCCTGGAACCTTCCTGCGTCTCGGAATTGGTTGCCTGCCTCTATCGAAATAACGCTGGCATTGTCACTCCGAAGTTCGTGGACTATTTCGACGCCGAGCTTCTTACCCACGTGGGCCAGCAATCCGACCGTTTCGGTTCGGTTACCGAGCGAATCGAAGTGGGGGAGATAGATCACGGACAACACGACTTCGAACGTGACGTGTTCGTGGCTCCGGGCGGGGTGACCCTCGTGCGAGTGGACCTGTTCGAAACGCTTCGTGGTTTTGACCCCTTGATGAGCGCTATCGGCGAAGACGTGGACCTGTGCTGGCGAGCACAGATTGCCGGAGCTCGTGTTGTGGTCGCGCCCGCGGCGGTGGTCGCGCACCGCCAGTCCATTGCCACCGGGGAGCGAACGGTGAGTGCTGCCGGCACGCGCCGGACGTCGCGTGCCGACCTGCAACGTCGAAATCAACTGGCCACCGTGGTGACCTGCTGGACCTGGAAATCGTTGTTGAGCGTCGTGCCGCTCATTCTTCTTCTGGACCTCGCTGAAATTCTTGTCGCCTCTATTGGTCGTGACCTGGATCGCGTGGGGGCGATTGCGGGATCGTGGCGTTGGATTTGGCGACGCCGAAAGAACATTCGCCAACGACGACACGAAATTGCTCGGACTCGAGTGCTCGGCGATGACGACATTCGACGATTGCAAGTAGGGGGATCGAGCCGTGCGAGCACCTTCCTGGTCTCTCTCTTCCAAGACGGAATTGATGTCGCTCGTGGCATCTTGGCGCCAGCCCTCGTCACCGCTCCGATTGAGCGAGATGGAGTGGGCTTCGCCTCTGGCTTCAACGACGACGAAAGCTTCGAGAGTGAGTCGCCTCTCGAACCCGTAACTACCACGCGACTCTTTCGTCTTTTCACAAGTTTCCGATCTCAACTCGTGGCCACCGTAGCGATGGTCGTTGTGTGGTTATTCGGAGTAAGAAACCTTCTCGGGTCGCGTCTGCCGAACGTAGGACGATTAATGCCTTTGGATTCGTGGTGGTCCACCTGGCGGCACTTCTTCGCTTCCTGGTCGCCCGCGGGGGTCGGCACGGGTGCTCCCGGCATGCCGGGTTACGGGGTGGTGGCCTTCGCGGGAACATTTGTTTTTGGTCGCATGGGAGTCTTGCCGCGAGCGGTGCTGGTATTCGCCGTACCCCTTGGGGCATGGGGCATTTGGCAACTCCTGCGGGGCCTCGTATCGAACCGGGCACGTCTGATGGGCGCGGTCGCCTACATGGTCTTTCCGGTGGGCATCAATCTCATTAGCCGCGGTCGCGTCGATGTTCTCGTGGTGGTGGCGATGATGCCCTTCGCTCTGCGACGTCTCTTTTCGCTCCTGAACGTGACGGGTTTTCGCACGAAAGAGTTCGCGGCCGTCGTCCCCTTCGGGCGACGGACGTGGCGCTCCACTCATGCCGGCCAGAGTGCGATTGTGATGTTGCAGATCGCCGTGATGACGGCCATCGTTCCGGCCACGGTCGTTGCCGTGATTTTGGTCACCCTGGGAGTGAACCTCGGCCACCGATTCGTACTGCAGGCAGAAGGCTCGCTGGATCGACCGTGGAGGACACTCGGGAACATCCTCGTGGGCGTG
>CAINHL010000058.1 GCA_903848885.1 uncultured Actinomycetes bacterium | reverse complement strand
TACCCGTTGCGACGAAGGTGGCACCCGAGAGAGTGAGCGTTACTGCTTGACCAGCGAGCGGAAGATTAGAACCGGGAACGGTCACCGTGGCGCGAATCGTCCCGTGGGTCTCCAGCGTGGATCCACCTCCCACGAGAGCCACGTTCAACACGGGCGTGGCGGTGATGGCGCCCACGGAATTCATAAGGGTCAGTAAGTCGTTGTAGGCATTCGAAATGGTGGCGACGGTGCCCGGTCGAGCAATTCCCCAGACCACATTGTCGTACAAGAGTTTGGCCGCGACCCCGATTTCATTGGCGCTAAAGCGACCAGCGCGACCATTCACCCACCAGCCGAGAGCCTGCGCTTGTGAGAAGGCCCAGCCCAATTGGTTATTGCGCGAGAGATTTGACCCTGACGGGGCGGCACTGGGGGCGTAGCGGTAGCCCGGCGAGGGGTAGCCGCTACCCGAGGCGGGTCGCATGGCGCACATGCCCCATCCGAGTGGAGTGGGAAAACCGAGACCATCGAGTCCGTAGTAGGTGTTGTACCCATTAAAAGTTCCGCAGGCGCCGCGCCACGGATTCGGTGGTGGTCCCACGGAGCACGCTTGCAGCCCGTCCGCCGCGGAGGCGGGGATCGTTCGAACCAGGGAAGCAGTGGTCATAAGTCCTGCGAGCACTATCACGGTGGCTACAACCCGACGCATCCGGATACCTTACCGACAGCGCACCCGCGTGGAGTTGTTTACGCTAGAGAAATGCGCCGACAAAGGGAATTGAGGGACGGGGAAGTCGTCATCGTGACGGTGCACCCCATCTCGCGCGGACTGTTTGGACCGCTCGTGGTCTCGATGGTCTCGATGGCTTTGGTTTCTCTAGGAAACGCGACGTGGCGATGGTTTCACCACGTGAGTGCCTGGGCCACCTTCGTACTCATCGTCCCTCCGGTGGCGGTTCTCGCCATGCGAACTCTGCGTTCGCGCTCGAACACCATCGTGGTGACGAACCAGCGAGTGTGGGTTTCCACGGGCGTGCTCACTACTAGCCGTTCGGTATTGGATTTGGCAACGGTCATTATCACCCGCGTGGATCAGAATTTTCTCGACCGGCTGGCGAAACGCGGAACCGTGGTCATTGAAACAACCCAGAATTCGTGGGCCTTGGCACGCATCCGCCGCCCCGACGCGCTGCGACGAGTGATCGATCATCAGCGGAGTCAGGTGAGCTTTCGCACCTTGTCCACACTCGACGAAGGCGATCGCCTCAGCCAAGCGCTCGAGGAAGGGTTGCTGTCCAGCGACGAGTACGACCAGAGGTGGCGCCACCTTTTTGGTCCCGAGGGCAACCGTTGATGCATCATCAAGAGCCCGCGCCCACTAATTTGTTCCCATGACTCATCGCTACCGATGCAACGCCTGCGGTAATCTCACACGCTTCGACGTGGTGGAGACCACCACGCGACGCGCCTTCCATCACTACACCGTCGGTGGCGAGCTGTCCATTGAAGAACCCGAAATCGTCTCCCACGTGGTTGATTCGGTGACCTGCCGTTGGTGTGGTCATGGTCGCAACGTGGAACTTCTAACCGACGCGTCATAGTTAGTGCGATCAATCGATTCGCTTCAGCCACGAGAAGTTCCGGCGTCGTGGTCGTGGGTAGGCCCTCACGGTGAAGAGACGTTCACCCTCACGCGAACGACCTTGCTGGTCGCGGTCAAGGAAAATTGCGACGGCTGTGAATCCTTCCTGCACGGTGACCTCGGAGCCTTCGCTGACTACGACCTACGTTTTGTTGCCAGCGAAGGTGCGTTCCCGACTGCTCGCCAAACGGTTTTTCTGGCACCTGCGGTGCTACTACAACTCGGTATGAAATGGCCACCCACCTACGTCGTGATCGAGCCACACCCCGCACGCATCGTGGCGGAAGGGGTAGTTTTCTCGCCGGAGCAAGTAGCTGAGGAGATCTCGGTTCGCTGAGTGTCACAGCCGTACACCACAGTGGTGGGACCACCATTGAAGCGAGGTTGTATGTCATCAGAGATTGAAATGTCGATTTCCTGTCGAGATTGTGTACGACGGGCCACCACGGACTGCGACGATTGCCTCGTGTCCTTTGTTCTCGGCAGTACGCCCGGCGCAGTGGAATTTGCCGCGGATGATGCAGCCCTGGCCACCTTGCTCAGCGGAGAAGGCATGATTCCGCGATTGAAGTTCGTGGCTATTTCTCCGCGGCGACACTGAGCCCACCCGCTGACTAGCGTGGTGGGTCATGGCGAGCCACCTCCTGGTGACCAACGACTACCTACCGAAAACGGGGGGAATCCAGGTCTACCTTCACGAACTCTGGCGTCGGCTCGATGCGGGTCGCGCGGTCGTGCTTACGGCTACGAGCGATCCTCGCGCAGCGCAATTCGATGAGGACTGTGACGTGGTCATTGAGCGAGTTGCGGAAGGAACCTTGTTCGCTCCGCAGCCCCGCGCCCTGCGCGCCATCGAAGAGGCCATTGCTCGGCATCAACCCGAAATTGTTCTCCTCGATCCGGCGTGGCCACTCGGTCTCCTCGGACCCCGGTTGTCGCGCCCCTACGGTGTCATTCTCCACGGTGCCGAAGTCGCCATCCCTGGGCGACTGCCCGTGGCATCCTCGTCCATGCGGTACATCTTGCGACACGCTGCGGTGGCCGTATGCGCGGGTAGCTATCCGGAAGCCGAAGCGCGGCGCGTGGCGGGAGCGGACATGCCACCGGTTATTCAAATTCCACCCGGCGTAGACGTGGAGCGTTTTTTCCCGATCTCCTCATCTCGCCGTCGCGAGGTCCGCGAGAACTTCGGATTTGCCGAGAGTGACTTAGTCGTGGCGTCATATTCGCGTTTAGTTCCCCGTAAGGGTATGGATACGCTCATTCGGGCGGCCGCGCAGCTCCGCGGGAGCCTCCCCGAGCTGGTAGTAGCCATCGGCGGAAGCGGTCGTGATCGTGAGCGCTTGGAGAAACTAGCCCACCAT
>CAINHL010000057.1 GCA_903848885.1 uncultured Actinomycetes bacterium | reverse complement strand
CGAAGGGTCCGATCTTGGTGCGGCAGGTGAACTGCACACCGACACCTTCGCGGTGCGGGGTGAGAAAGTCAATGGACACTGCGTCGGCCATCCACTTCACGTGCCGGTCAATGTGGCGCAGTTCTTCCCAGAGATCAGCGCACGAACACGGGTAGGTGCGCTCGACGCGCACTTCTCCCCAGCTCATTGATTCACGGCGAGGCCGAGGCGCTGCCAGTCGTCGGTAGGGGGGGTTGCGAGGTCCGTGCCGAGCACCTGGAGACACACGTGGTTGGCTCCCGCTGACTGGTGTTCACGAATGTTGGCGAGAATGGCTTCTTCATCGCCGTGAATAACCAAGGCGTCGCAGAGACGCTCGCTGCCACCCCGCACCAAGTCCTCGTCGGTAAAGCCCATGCGCAACCAGTTATTGCGGTAATTCGGCAGACCGGTGTAAATCTCGAGATAGGCGTGCGCCCGCTCGAGGAACGTCTCGCGTGATTGTCCGAGCACCACGGCCTGCTCCACCCCAACGAACTTGTTACCGACCGCGGCGCGGGCGATGGCGGTGTGCTCTGGGGTGACGAGGTAGGGGTGCACACCATCAGCCAACTCCGCACCGAGGGCCAACATCTTGGGGCCGAGCGCTGCGATGACCCGCGCGACACGGTGCTGGCCTTCGGGAGCGAACATGGGTGCGGCGTCCATGGCGGTCAAATACTCGCGCATGGCGGCAACGGGCGCGGCGTAGTTGTGACCACGCATACGTTCGACGAGTGGCTGATGACTGACACCGAGGCCGAGAACGAATCGATCGTGATAGGCCGCGTTCAAGGTCCGCGAAGCGTTAGCCGCGTTAACCGCATCACGGGCCCAGATGTTGGCGATGCCGGTGGCGATAGTGATCGTGGAGCTGCCGCTCAAGAGCAGCGACGCGTTGGTGAAGGCTTCGCGACCCCAGGCCTCGGGGATCCAGAGAGCCGAATACCCGAAGGATTCGAGTTGGCTGGCGATCTCGGCGCTGGCACCGGCCGGGAGGGATTCGTGGGTGGTGGTCCAAATACCCACCGTCCCGTCAAGTCGCGCGAGGGAGTCGGGAAGGCGTGTGCTCATAGGGGCATCTTAGAAAGGTTTCGGCACGCATCGGCCACCGATAACAATGGGGGCATGCTTCTCACCGCCCTCGTCATTTCCGCCCTCGTCTTCGTGGGGGCGCTGAATGCCACCTTCCCGTTGCGTCGAACAAAACTCAAGGTGCCGTCCTATCTCGTGGGGTGGATCACCCAAGAGCTGTATTGGGCAGCGATCCTTCTCGAAGCGGGCCTGCTCTACGGCGTCGGTTCTCGGCAATGGCCGACGACGTCGGCGATGTTCCTGCCCTTTGTTCTTCTCGCGGCCGGGACGCTGCTACTCAACCTGCTCTTCTGCGTGAACATGAATCTCATGCACGCGCGCGTGGGCCGGGCCATCACCTCCAGTGTGCAAATGCCCTTGGTCATGCCGCGGCGGCGTGATGACCGCCACGGATCGTGGTGGCGGACGGCGCTCATGTTGTCGCCGCATCCGCGAAGCATGCGTCTCGACAAGGACGTCGTCTACGGCCCGGCCGAACGCAATCGCCTCGATGTCTGGCGTGGGCCGCAGGATCTTAAGGACGCGCCCGTTCTCTTTTTCATTCATGGTGGCGCGTGGATCGTGGGCGATAAACGTGAACAGGGTCGTCCCTTGCTGCACGAACTGCTGCAACACGGCTACGTCGTGGTGACCTGCAACTACTCCCTCTCGCCGGCGGCCGTGTGGCCCGCACATATCCAAGACGTGACGCGCGCGCTCACCTGGGTGAAGAACACCATTGAGGAGTACGGGGGCAGCCCGGATCGTGTCGTGATTTCGGGAATGTCGGCCGGCGGGCAACTCGCCTCGCTGGCAGCCCTCTTGGGCAACGACACGCCGTGGCGACCCAGCGATCTTCCCGTCGATACGGACCTCCGAGTTCGCGGTTGTATTTCGCACTACGGAACTTTGGAAATGACCGGTGACGACACGGTGTGGCGTCGACACGGCCATGGTCTTAGGAAACTGCTGAGCGAACAAGTGATGTGTGTTTCACCAACAGAGCAGCCCGAGGTCTACCGCGCGGCCTCACCGACATACGCCGTGCACCCGACGGCTCCGCCCTTCATGGTGATTCAGGGAAGCATCGACTCCTTGGTGGACGTCAACGTGGCGCGCGACTTCGTGGACCGCTTCACCCACCAGGCGGTGGCACCTATTCATTACCTCGAGTTGCCCCTGACCCAACACGCCACCGACCTCACGGCGTCGCCACGGACGTCGGCGACCACCAGAGCCTGCGTCGCCTTCGCCCACGCGGTGACGTCCGCACCGGCCACCTTGCCCGCGGAAATACTGGCGGCCTACCAGGTGCCACCCGCCACCTTGCGCGTGGACGACGCGACGGGCACCGTCGACGTTCGCGTGTGGGCCGAACGCCATGGTGGTGGCTTCGTGCTCACGGCGCATAACCCCAACTCCGTGCTGACTGATCCGGGTGTGAATTTTCGTCGCGAGATGCAATTGCGACGTCAACTCGACGATCTAGGACTGAATTATTCCCTCAGTACCAGAGTCTCTTCGAGCGACTGGCCCGATGAACGCGGGGTGGCCATCACCGGAATTGATGTAGCCCTGGCGCGGTCACTATCCGAAGCGTGGGGACAACACGCCTTCTACGACGTAAGCCCGGAGGCGGTGGTGGTGCGTCGCTCGCGCGACGCCGCGGTGATTCGCTAGATAGATTCGGCGAAAGTCACCACGAGCGAAGTGTCCTCATCAGCAATCTCGTAACTAATGTCGCTCATTGATCCCGCGTCGCAGAGGTCACGCTGAGCACGCTGCAGATCTTCGACGATCTCGGCACGTGCGCGAACCACGCAGCGTGAAATAGCCGTCCGTTGGGACACTTTGGCCTCAGTCTTCTCGCGACGAATGAGAGCCATGGTTTCACCCACGGATTGCGAGAGGCGTCCGACGTTTTCGGTCGATCCCCGTGCCTGTAACTCCTCCACCGTGGGCCAGACGGCCACGTGCACGGAGTCGTCGTGCCACCAACTCCACACCTCGGCGGTCACGAAGGGAAGGAAGGGCGCCAAGAGGCGCTGGAGCACGCTCAGGGTCAGGGCCAAGGTGGCGATGGCGCTTTGGGTCGGCGGACTGTCGAGATCTCCGTAGGAACGCACCTTCACCAATTCGACATAGTCGTCGCAGAAGGACCAGAAGAAGGCTTCCGTTCGCTCGAGGGCGCGAGCGTAGTCGAAGGATTCGAAGGCGGTGGTGGCGTCAGTAATGAGTTTGCTCAACTGTCCGAGTAGATCGACATCGAGTGGTTCGTTAATGCACGAGGCGTCGGGAATGGACAAGCCTTCGAGTCGTCCGAGGGCAAATTTTGAAGCGTTCAGTACCTTGATGGCCAAGCGTCGCCCGACCTTCATCTGACCTACGTCAATGGCGGTGTCGGTGCCGGGACGTCCCGAGGCTGCCCAGTAGCGCAGGGCGTCGGCGCCGTACTCTTCGACCAGTGGCATAGGGGTGACCACGTTGCCGACTGACTTGGACATCTTCTTTCGGTCCGGGTCCAAGACCCAGCCGGAGATCATGGCGTTAGTGAAGGGCAGGGAGTCGTGTTGGAGATGACTGCGCACGACCGTGGAAAAGAGCCAGGTGCGAATAATTTCGTGGGCCTGTGGTCGCAGGTCCATCGGGAAGACGCGGTCGAAGAGGTCGGTGCCCCAGTGGCCGGCAATCTGTGGGGTGAGGGAACTCGTGGCCCACGTGTCCATGACGTCGGGGTCACCGGTGAAGCCCAGGGGCTGGTCCCGCTGGTCGGCGCTGTAGCCCGCGGGAACGTCACTCGACGGATCGATGGGCAATGACGAGACAGGAGCTACGAGGGGCTGGTCAAAAAGAATGTCCCCCGCGCCGTCAAGGGGATACCAGACGGGGAACGGAACTCCGAAGAAGCGTTGTCGGGAAATATTCCAGTCGGTGTTGAGTCCTTCAGTCCACGACGTGAAGCGGTGCTTCATGAAGTCGGGGTGCCAGTTCAACTCTTCACCACGTGTCAGCAGTTCCGCGCGATGCGCCAAGGTGCGCACAAACCACTGACGTGAGGTCACAATTTCGAGGGGTCGCTCACCTTTTTCGTAGAATTTCACGGGATGAGTGATGGCGCGTGGTTCGCCGATTAAGGCCGCGGTCTCGGTCAAACGGGTGACCACTACTTCGCGGGCCTGCTTGACCGTCTTGCCTTCTACCAAGGCGTAGTTTTCCTTGGCCTCTGCAAGATTCGCGCAGGGCCAGCCATCCTCACCGAAGCCGGCGGGGAGAAATCTACCGTCACGACCGATGAGCGCGCGGGTCGGCAATCGCAGCTCGCGCCACCAGGTCACGTCGGTGGTGTCACCGAAAGTACAGATCATGGCAATACCCGATCCCTTTTCGGGATCCGCGAGTTCGTGCGCGACGACGGGAACCTCGACGTGGAAGAGCGGGGTGCGCACACTGCGGCCAAAGAGTCCTTGGTAGCGAGGGTCGTCGGGGTGAGCTACCAAGGCGACGCAACTCGGGAGAAGTTCGGGACGGGTGGTTTCGATATCTACCGAACCCGAACCGTCGGCATAGTCAAAGCGCACCCGGTGATACGCGCCGGGCATGTCACGGTCTTCCAGCTCGGCCTGGGAAACGGCGGTACGAAAGTCCACGTCCCACAGAGTCGGGGCCACCGACGAGTAGACCTCGCCGCGAGTGAGCATTTCGAGAAACGCGCGCTGAGAAATGGCCTGGGCGTGCGGCGAGATGGTGGAATACTCCAGCGACCAGTCAACACTGAGGCCGAGGTTGCGCCAGAGGTTTTTGAAAATCTCCTCGTCGGTTGCGGTGAGACGCTGACACAGCTCCACGAAGTTTTTGCGGGAGATGGAAATCTTTTGTTTGTCGGGTGTCGCGGGGGCTTCAAAGTCGGGGTCGTAGGGGAGCGAGGGGTCGCAGCGCACGCCGTAGTAGTTCTCCACGCGACGTTCGGTGGGCAAGCCGTTGTCGTCCCAGCCCATGGGGTAGAAGACGTCGCGGCCCCGCATGCGGTGAAATCGAGCGATGGTGTCAGCGTGGGTGTAGCTAAAGACGTGGCCAATATGTAGTGATCCCGACACCGTGGGAGGAGGGGTATCGATGGAAAAGACGTTGTCGCGCGTGGCCTGGCGATTGAAGGCGTGGGTGGATTCGGATTCCCAGCGGACCAGCCAGTTTCCCTCGAGACCGTCAATGGTCGGCTTTTCCGGCAAAGTTTTAACGAGGGCTGCGGGAAGCTTTTCCATGAGTGTCGTAGTTTAGATGAGTGGTCCGACTCTACGATTCCCTCTCCGGCGATGTCCGTGAGCTCGCCTTGCGCGACGCGGGGCGAGTCTCCATCTACGTCTGCGGGCCCACGGTCTATGACCTTCCCCATCTAGGCCACGGTCGCTTCACCCTGGTCTGGGATTCCCTACGCCGCTGGCTGAGCTTTACCGGACTCGACGTCACCTACGTCTCGAATATCACCGATATCGACGACAACATCATCAACAGGGCTCTCCGGGAAGGTCGCACCGAAGCCGAGGTCGCCGGACACTACGAGGACGAATGGTGGTCGGCCATGGCCACCATCGGCGTTGCCCGCCCCGATCACGTGCCGCACGCCACCGAGTTCGTGCCACAGATGGTTACCTTGATCAGCGAACTTCTCGCCGACAACATTGCCTATTCGACCAGCGACGGGGTCTACTTTGACGTGAGCCGAGTAAGGGATTACGGCGCCCTGGCCGGGCAGCCACTCGACTCTCTGCGGGCCGGAGCCCGCGTCGATCCGAACGAAGAAAAGCGCTCGCCTCTGGACTTCGCCATTTGGAAGTTCGCCAAGCCCAACGAACCGGCATGGTCGGCCCCCTTCGGTGCGGGGCGCCCGGGCTGGCACACCGAATGTGTCGTCATGTCCCTCGACCTATTGGGTGAAGGTTTTGACCTGCACTGCGGCGGACTGGATCTGAAATTCCCCCACCACGAAAACGAACGGGCACAGTCAGTCGCCCACGGCCAAGCCTTCGCGCGTCACTGGGCTCACAACGGCTGGGTCATGGTGGGCGACGAAAAAATGAGCAAGTCGCTCGGGAACTTCACCTCCCTGACGGACCTGGTGTCCAAGACCGACCCTCGTGCGTATCGGCTGCTGGTGCTGCGCTCCCACTACCGCTCACCCATTGAAGTGTCACCCGAGACCATCGCCGACGCCGAGCGTGCCCTGGCTCGATTGGATTCACTGGCGCGACGATTCGCGCTGGAGGCACACGACTATCGGAACCTCGCCCGCAAGAATTCACTGGTCTGGTCGAGTGAGGGTGAGACCCTCTATCGGCGAATAAGCGAACTACTTGACAACGATTTCGACTCACCGATGGCGGTAGCGGAACTCTTCGATGCGGTGACGGTGGCGAACACCTTGGCCGACGGGGGTGATGCTCACGGGGCTAGCGAGCTGGCCCGCGACGTCGCTCAGATCTTCTCTGGAATGGGTTTGAGTCTGGGTTCAGGTACCCAATTGAGCGTCGACGACGAAACCCAGGGCCTAGTAATCGCTAGAGATACAGCCAGAAACTCCAAGAATTGGGCAGAAGCTGACCGTTTGCGTGACGAATTGGTGAGCCGCGGCTGGATAGTGGAGGATTCCCCGGTCGGAACCAAAATCCGCCGTTAGCGGATATTTTTCTGACAGGGGTGCCGAACCCTACTAGCGTGTTGCTAGAGGTTGCCGTTGTGGTGCCTTCCGAACCGAAGTTCTCGGTTCAAAGTAACAAGGAGGCCACAGTGGCTGCAGGAACTGTGAAGTGGTTCAACGACGAAAAGGGTTGGGGTTTCATCGCGTGCGATGGCCAGCCGGACGTTTTTGTTCACTACAGCGAAATTCAAGGTGACGGACGTCGCACGCTTGTCGAGGGCCAACAGGTCGAATTCGACATCGAGCCCGGTGACCGTGGCCCACTAGCCAAGCGAGTTGTACTCGTCTAGTTAGTTGGCGGATTCGCCATCATGTTTGAATGCCGCCCTTCGGGGCGGCATTCTGCATTAGACCCCGAAATTTTGATTATCGTACCTAGGGGTTACTCATGAGTAACCTTCTCGTAGTTCAGCGTCGTTTCAGTGGAGGAATAATGGCCGATTTTTCAATGGATCTCAACGAAGACCAAATCACTCTGCGTGACTGGCTGCACGGCTTCGCCGAAGGCGTGATGCGCCCCGCGGCTGCGGAGTGGGATGAGCGCGAAGAAACGCCGTGGCCGATCATTCAAGAAGCCGCCAACATCGGCATCTACTCCACCGACTTCATCTTCAACGCTTTCTCCGACCCCACGGGTCTGTCGATGGTGGTCGCGCTCGAAGAGCTCGCCTGGGGCGACGCCGGATTGTGCATGGCCATCATCGGGACCTCATTGGCGGTCGCCGGTATTGCCGCTAACGGAACTCCTGAGCAGGCCATGGAATTTATTCCGCAATGCTACGGAACTCCCGACGACCTCAAGTTGGCCGCCTTCGGTGTCTCCGAGCCCGACGCCGGTAGCGACGTCTCCTCACTGCGTACGCGTGCCGTCTACGACGCCGCTACGGACGAGTGGGTACTCAACGGCGTGAAGACCTGGATCTCCAATGGTGGTATCGCCAATCTCCACGTCATCGTGGCTTCGGTGGATCCTGAATTGGGTGGTCGTGGCCAGGCGTCCTTCGTTATCCCTGAAGGCACCAAGGGCATTCGCATGGGCCAGAAGTTCAAGAAGATGGGTATTCGCGCCAGCCACACGGCCGAAGTCATCTTGGAAGACTGCCGAATTCCCGGCCGTTGCCTTCTGGGCGGTAAGGAAAAGCTCGACGAGAAGTTGGCTCGTGCCCGCCAGGGAATCAAGACCGGTGGCCAAGCAGCGATGAAGACCTTCGAAAACACTCGTCCATCGGTGGGTGCGCAGGCACTCGGTATTGCGCGAGCCGCCTACGAGTACTCCCTGGACTACGCCAAAGAGCGTCACCAATTCGGTCGTGCCATTATCGAGAACCAGGCCATCGCTTTCAAGCTGGCCGAAATGAAGATGAACATCGACGCGTCGCGCCTGTTGATCTGGCGCGCGGCCAACATGGCCGCCACGGGGAAGCCCTTTTTGAACGGTGAAGGTTCGATGTCCAAACTTTTCGCTGGCGAGACGGCTGTACGCGTGACCGAGGAAGCCATCCAGATTTTGGGCGGATACGGCTACGTTCGCGAATATCCCGTGGAGCGTTGGCACCGTGACTCGAAGATTTACACCATCTTCGAAGGCACCAGCGAGATTCAACGTTTGGTGATTGCGCGCGCCATTTCCGGAGTACACATCAAATAGTCCGTCGCCACCGTTTCGCTCGGTCTTCGTTCGCGAAGACGGTACCCGTACACTGAGGGAATGACGCCAGACCCACATTCAATCTCCGTGGAGATTGCCTACGCCTCCGCAAGTGAAATTTTGCGGCGCTTAGACGATGGCGATGTCACGTCGCGGAAGCTCGTCGAAATTTTTCAAAGTCGCATCGCGGCCGTGGACGGCCCTGAGAGTGTGGTGGCCCTGCGATCGATTGCCGCCGTGAACGCGGAGGCTCTACGAGAAGCAGACGAGTGTGATGCCGAACGTGCGCGTGGCGAAAGTCGCGGTCCACTGCACGGGGTGCCGATACTTATTAAGGACAACATCGAAGCGGTCGGTCTACCGGGACGTGCGGGGAGTACGTCGCTGACGGGCCGACCCCCTCGTGACGCGGGGGTAGTGACGAAACTCCGTGCAGTGGGGGCCATCGTATTGGGGAGCACCAACTTGTCCGAATGGGCCAATATGCGCTCGCCGCATTCGACGTCCGGGTGGTCGGCCACGGGTGGCTTGGTGGGAAATCCTTGGGCCCTTGACCGCAGCGCGGGCGGGTCGTCAAGTGGATCCGGTGCGGCGCTGGCCGCTGGGTTGGCCCCTTTGGTGATTGGTACCGAAACGGATGGCTCCATCGTGTGCCCGGCGTCGCTGAATGGCGTGGTGGGTTTGAAGCCCACCGTGGGGCGCTGGCCGACCGATGGGGTCGTTCCCATCAGCGCGAGTCAGGACAGCCCCGGGCCCATGGCCCGGTCCGTTGCCGACCTCGCTCTTTTCTATGGAGCCATGGTGAACGAGACGGCTCCCGCAGCCGGCACCCTGCGTTTCGGGGTGGCTACGAATTGGCGAACGGAACACGCCGAAACGGATGCGGCTTTTGACCAGATGATCTCACGTCTGCGCGCGGCGGGATATGAGGTCGTCGATAAAGAAGTGGCGGTGCCGACCTCGGAAGTTGGCGAGGACGAAGTCACGGTGCTGCTGTGCGAAATGGCTGACGGTCTGAACGCCTATTTGAGTTCCCGACCGGGTGATGGCGTTCATTCGCTGGCCGACGTGATTGCGTTCGAAGCTGCTCACGCCGATACCGAACTTGCCCATTTTGGTCACGAGTATTTGGTCCAAGCCGCGGAGCTGGGGGGAACGGATCACGAACGTTATGCGCCCGCCCGCGCGAGAAATCTTCATTGGGCCATCGAGGTCTGTTTGAATCCCGCACTTGAAGGTGTAGATGTTCTTCTCGCCCCGAGCTACGCGCCGGCGTGGAAGAGTGACCTCACGGTGTCGGGACACGGCTCCGCCCTGTCCAGTCCCGTAACGTCGCCATCGGCTATTGCGGGTTGGCCTATCGGCTGCGTTCCGATGGCCCTTATCGATGGACTTCCGGTGGGCGCCGCCGTGGTTGGTCGCGCGCACGACGAGTGGACGGTCATTGCTGCTGCCGCGGTGCTGGAATCCGTCACGATGCTGGAGTGTCGTCCGACTTTCGCTCCCGCACGCCGCGGGTAGGAGAAACACCATCGTGAGTGCACCCACGCGCATCGTCACCCTATGTACCGGCAACGCGGCGCGCTCCGTGATGATGGGCTTCATGCTGACACGACTGTCAGAGCTCAACAATTTGGAGTGGGAAATCCGCACTGCGGGCACGCACGCCACCGAGGGAGCGGCCATGAGTCCGCGGACTCTGGAGTCGCTGGTGGCTTTAGAGGATTTAGGCGAGCACCACTTCACGGCGCACCGAAGTCACCAACTCACGGCTGAGGACATGCAGTGGGCGGATCTCGTCATTGCGGTGGAGGCGAGCCACGTGGCCTACGTCGCCGCCCATCACCCTGATCACTCACATAAGGCCATTCAGCTGCGCCACTTCGTGCGTTACGCCCCACTCGATGAGGGTTTTGTCGATCAGCGCGAGGCCGTGAGCCAGTACGCGCTGACTGAGGCATTCGACATCGAGGATCCGGCGGGCGGCGACCAAGGCGTCTACCACTCCTGTGCGCGCGAATTATGGGACTTGTCGCATGCCTTCGTGACGGTGCTCGCACCCAGCAGCGACGAGAACTAGTCCTGCCGGACGCTGCGGAGTCCACCCCAGGCCAAAGTGGCGAGTCGACGGGCCAGTCGTTGCGCTTCGTCATCCGGGGGAGTGGGCCAATTCAGAGTCTCTTGGAGGATCAACCAACTAATGGCGGCACCTTCCGCCATTCCGACCACGGCCGCCGCGAGTTGCCGGCGATGGGAAGCGTCGAGGTCAATCGAAATCTGTTCCTCAATAAATGACGTCAGGAGCAATTCCACTCCGCGCAGTTCTCCAGCCATTTCACTCCGCTGGGACTGGAGGAAGAGGATACGAAAGGTAGTGGTTTCGCGTACCAGCATGTCGAAATAGACGCCCACCGCTGCTTCCACGCGGGCCCGCGGCGTACTGGCGTCGGTGGTGGCCCGAGAGAGCGCATGGAGAAGTTGGGCTGCACAGTTGGTCACGATTTCGGTGTAGATCTCTCCCTTGCCGGAAAAGTAGTTGTACAAAATGGGCTTCGTGAAACCCGCCGTCTCGGCGATGCTGTCCATGGTGGTCTTGGCGTAACCATGCTCGGCAAAGACCCGTTGGGCCACTCCGAGGATTTCAGCTTTACGTTCGGTACTCATTCCCCGTCAGACTAAGGGATTAGAGAATGCCCAGCGTTGCTAATACGGGAGAAAGTCGACCCGGGAGCAAACTGAGGTCATAATTTGCCTTGGCGATGGCGTGATTCTTTTCCAAGTTTTCGTCAAAGGGGTCATCCATGGCCCCGCGGATTCCGTCGAGGTCGTCGAGGTCGAAGAAATGAAACCCGTGAGATTCAATTTCTGCCATGACGGGATAACGGAATCGGGCGAGGGGCTTGCGGTGGGCCACTGCCTCAATGACGGGGTTGCCGAATCCTTCCCAGGTAGAGGGCATGACAACGAGGTCGCAGCCGGCATAGGCATCATGAATGCTGGCTCCCTGCGGCAGCGATCGACGTACGCCCGTCATGGAGGAACGCAACAGCCGTTCCAAATCGGAGCCGAAACCATCTTCGACCGCTCCCGACAGCCAGTAGATCGCCCCTAAGCGTTCGGCCAGGCGCAAGCCTGCGGCCACGTTTTTGCGAGGAATCGCGCGCGTGGGTTGGAAAATTACTTTGGAATTTGGGCGGACCTGAATGGAACGACGAGTGAGATCACGACGGCCAATGGGTGGGTCGCAGTCGAAATGGTTCGGCACGGTGACCGCGGTAATGCCACGCTGACGCAGTTCGAGGCGTGAGCGATCGTTGATGGTGACGTGAACCCACGGGCCTAAATTCGCCGGTCCATCAAGGTGGGCTAAGTGGCTCCGTTGCCAGGGTAGGTCGTGATGACGAAAGATGGCTGCCCGGTCACGCAGCACTTCGTAGACGGCGTCGCGGGCGTCGAGATTCAGAGGCAATGAAGCCAAATTCTCCACTACCACCACGTCGGCAGCGTCGAGCGCGCGGCGCAACTCCTCGATGTCGGGATCAACCTCTGCGTTGATGGCCAATCCCGGGATCACGTAATCAACGGGACCCTCACCAGCCACGGTGTAGGTCTCATGACCGAGGGCGTGCATCGTGGTAATCCACTTGTCGGCTTCGAGGGATACGCCATCGCTCAGACCGAGCCGAAAACTGAGGAATGCAACCGTGGCCACCCGGTCAGGCTAGGCGAGACGGTGCCAAAAAGGAATTCGGTATTCGGTAGACTTTGAAGCGTTCTGCACAATTTATGGAGGGTCGCTTGTCAAAAAAGGCGCTGATTACCGGCATTACTGGACAAGATGGCTCCTACCTGGCCGAACTGCTTCTTGCCGAGGGTTACGAAGTTATCGGGGTGGTTCGCCGGTCGTCGTCGGAAAACTTTGAGCGAATTTCCCACATCCAAGATCGACTGACCTTGGTGTCGGGTGACCTCCACGACGGAGTCTCACTCATTCGAATCATTCAAGATTTCCGGCCGCAAGAGGTCTACAACCTCGCCGCCCAGAGTTTTGTCCAGACCTCGTGGATTCAGCCGGTGCTGACGGGCGAGTCCACGGCGCTCGGGGTGACCCGTGTTCTCGATGCCGTGCGTCTGGTCGATCAGGACATTCGCTTCTACCAAGCCAGCTCCTCGGAAATGTTCGGCAAAGTCCAGGACGTACCGCAGCGAGAAGAAACACCTTTCTACCCCCGTAGCCCCTACGGCGTCGCCAAGGTCTATGGACACTGGATCACCGTTAACTACCGTGAGAGCTACGACATGCACGCCTCTAGCGGCATTTTGTTTAATCACGAATCACCGCGCCGCGGACTGGAATTTGTGACGCGCAAAGTCACGCACGCAGCGGCTCGCATCAAGTTAGGTCTGGCGAGTGAGTTGCGCTTGGGCAACCTCGACGCGCAGCGCGACTGGGGCTTTGCGGGTGACTATGTCCGCGCCATGTGGCTGATGCTCCAGCAAGACCAGCCGGACGACTACGTCATCGCCACGGGCGAGACCCATCCGGTACGTGAACTGGTAGAGATCGCCTTTGACACCGTGGGACTTCATTGGGAGGACTACGTAGTGATCGATCCAGCGTTCTTACGACCCGCGGAAGTCGACCTTTTGGTTGGCGACCCGTCGAAGGCGCAGCGGGTACTCGGCTGGAAACGAGAAATGGACTTTCCTACGCTCGTCGAGACGATGGTGACTTCGGACCTCGCAGCCTTGCAGAGTTAAGTCAACGCTCGTGTCGACAGTGGTTCGGCTCGATGACGCAGTTGTGACCGCCGGTCGTTTCCCCGTTCTGACGGGACTGACGCTGACGGCGCGCGCGGGCGAATGCCTCGTGTTGGAAGGCCCTAACGGTGCGGGGAAAACGAGTGCTCTGCGGCTCATTGGTGGACTGGAGAGCTTGGCGCGTGGGTCGGGCGAAGTCTGCGGTATTGACCTTCGACGAGGGGATCGTCGAGAAATCCGTCGTCACTGTGGTTGGTTAGGTCACGAAGGCTCCTTCTACGACGATCTCACCGTGCGGGAGAATCTCACTTTTGCTGCACGTGCTGGTGGATTCGATATCGCCGGTCTCGCTACCAGCGTGGAGGCCGTCGGTTTGTCGCAACGTCTTGACGTGCGTGCGGCACTCCTCAGCGCTGGTCAGCGCCGACGCCTCGGGATTGCCTGGCTCGTGATGCGGCGCCCTTCGATCTGGCTTCTCGACGAACCCATCGCCGCTCTCGATACCTCCGCACGTATTTTCCTTCAAGGGATTTTGGAAGATGCACTCGCCAAGGGTGTCTGCGTGATTCTCAGTGCGCACGACAACACCATGGAACTGCGGGCGCCGGTCTCGCGACTGACCATTGTGGGTGGCCGCATCGAAATGGGAGAGTCGTCGTGATTCGCGTGGCGCGCCTCGTCGCGGTAAAAGATCTTCGTGTGGAGTGGCGTAGTCGTGTCATCCTGTGGCAAGTACTTCCTTTCGGCGTCATGACGCTGCTCCTCATGGGCTTTGCGGAAGGCCCCGAAACGACGCTGTCACCCAGCGTGGCGGCGGGACTGTTTTACGTGGTAGTTCTCTTCGTGAGCATGCTGGTCATTGCCCGAAGTGCCACAATTGAAAGTTCTCCTGGTACGGCGAATTCGATCAGCATGCTGGGCCTCGATCCCGCCGGTGTCTTTCTCGGCAAAGCCACGGCGGTATTCCTTGAAGTACTCCTCAGCGCGCTGATTTTGCTGGCGGGCACAACTCTCCTGCTCCACCTGCCGCTCGCGCTTGCCCTGCACTCGCTCCCGTCGGTGGTTCTGGTGGTGATGGGGCTGTCGCTGGCAGGAACACTCTACGGGGCGCTGACGAGTGGGCTGACCGGATCTCCTACCTTGCTGCCCTTATTGGTGCTTCCCACCATGGCTCCTTTGCTCATCGCGGGGGAGCGCACTATCAGCGCCATCGCGACGCATCAGACGTGGTCGTCGTGGCTGGGTTTGCTGATTGTCTTTGACGTGGGGTACACGGTCGCGGGAATTCTCCTTTACGGTGTAGTTGAGGATTCATGATGAAAAAACTTGCTGCCCAAATTCTCGGACCTACTGCCCTGGTGACTACGGCGTTAACGGTGTATCTGGGCATCTGGGTGACGCCGCAAGACGTTGTCCAAGGCAATCTGGCGCGCATGCTCTACATTCACCCCGCGGCGGCGTGGATTGCTTTATACGTGGGCTTCGGGACCGCGATCATTGCCTCACTGATGTATCTCTGGCCGCGAACTCGATCGACCGCCGCGGACCACGTGGCGGCTTCGGCCATGGAAGTCACTCTGGTATTTACGATTCTGACCTTGATCACGGGCTCCCTCTGGGGTCGACCCGCGTGGGGGGTGTGGTGGGTGTGGGATGCACGACTGACATCCACGGCCGTCCTCGCAGTCTTGGTTGCGGGCTATCTCGCTTTGCGTCGGGCAATTGATGATCCGGAATTGCGCGCTCGTCGGTCAGCGGTGTTGGCCCTCGTCGCCGCCATCAACGTGCCCGTGGTTCACTTTGCGGTGGTGTGGTGGAAGACCTTGCACCAAGGGGCCACTATCTTGACCCCCGGATCGGGAATCCTGGTTCACGGCATCATGGCGTGGACGATGTTACTGAGCTTCATCGCCTTCACCCTGGTCTATGCGTGGATGGTTCGTGAGCGTTATCGCATCGCCATTCGTCAACAAACGCGTGACGACCGAGAACTGGCGCACGCAGTGTCGGCGCGTCATTCTGAAGGTGGCGCGGCATGAGCTACGTCGTATCGGGGTATGCCTGCGTGGTTGGCGTACTGGGTTTCTACGGCATCTCGCTGTGGTGGCGAGCACGACGTGGCCGCGACTAACGAACCCCTCGACGTCACGCCGGTGGCCCCGCCCGCGCGTCGTTCTCGACGCGGACGAAGTGTGGCGGTACTGGGGGGAATCACAATCATCGTGGGGGTGTTGATTTCGCAAGGGCTCGTGCACTCCTTGAATTTCTTTGTCACCGTCGATGAGGTGAGTGCGCAACGCGTCACCCTGGGAACGTCCAAGGTCAATCTTGAAGGGAAAGTTGTTCCTGGTTCCATTCAGCGAAGCGCCATGGGATCTGCCTTTGTCATGGTGGGGAACGGGAAATATCGTGTCGACGTGAGCGCCATCGGACAGCCACCGCAACTCTTTGGTCCCAATATTCCCGTTGTCGTAGTCGGCCACTTCCTTACGCCCACGTCTACCCAGTTCGTTGCCACTCAGATCATCGTGAAGCACACGGCGACCTATATTGCCCAACATCCGAATCGCGTGACGGCTCCGAACGGAACCAAGCGATGACGCTGACCAACTGGGGACACCTCGGCATCTACGTCGCCGTGGCCGCCTTGGGGTGGGGGATTATCGATCAGCTACTCGCCCTGCGATTTGGTCGGCGCACCCATGCGGCTCTCGTAGTGCTCCTCGCTCTGGTTGGTGTCGGCGAATCAGTAGGAATCATGCAATACGCCTTGATTACGCACAATTTCTCGCTGGCCTACGTCGCCAAAAACAACGCACGCCAGACACCCCTTCTTTATTCGATAACGGGCATGTGGAGCGACCTCGAAGGCTCGATTCTTCTGTGGAGCTTGTTCACCTTGTTCTGCGTGGCTGCGGTCACCATTCGTTACCGACGCGAGGTCACCGACGCCGTGGTGCGCTGGGCCACGTTGACCTTGATGGCAGTCAGCCTGTTCTTCACGGGGCTGATGGCCGGGCCCGCGGATCCGTTCGTTTTTAATCCGGACTTTCGACGCTCGGTCGGCGCGGGACCCAACGCGCTTCTGCAGAACAATCCGCTGGTCGCCATTCATCCCCCTCTGCTGTATTTGGGCTTCGTTGGTTTTTCCATTCCCTTCGCGTTCGCCATTGCCATGCTGGTGACAGGTCGGGTGAATGATCGTTGGCCACTGGAGCAACGTCGCTGGATTGTTCTGGCGTGGGGCTCGCTCAGCGTAGCCATCGTGATGGGATCGTGGTGGAGTTATGAGGTTCTTGGTTGGGGCGGATTTTGGGGCTGGGATCCGGTGGAGAATGCCGCTCTGCTCCCGTGGCTGACCGCCACCGCCTACATTCACTCCATCATCGTCCAAGACCGACGAGGTCTCTTTCGGGTGTGGAACATTTCGCTTGCGGTGACCACATTCGCCCTGACGGTACTGGGCACCTTTTTCACTCGATCAGGCGTGCTCCAAAGCGTTCACGCATTTTCTTCGAGCACACTCGGCCCCATTCTCATTAGTTTCTTTCTGATCACCGTGGGTGGGGCCTTGGTATTAATTATCTGGCGCGGCGACCGTTTACGCTCACCCATCGGTATTGATGAGCCGTGGTCGCGCGAAGGACTCTTCGTCGTCAACAACATCCTCTTCGTGGGCTTTGCCATCGTGGTCTTGCTCGGGACAATTTTCCCCCTGCTGTACGAAGCGGTGAATGGCGGCCAGGTGACTGTAGGCACCCCCTACTTTGCCGCAGTTGCCGCTCCGGTCGCCGTCGTGATTCTCCTGCTCATGGGAATCGCTCCCTTGGCGAGTTGGCGACGCGTTTCCTCGACGGTGTTGTGGGAACGGATGCGCTGGTCGGCGTGGAGCGCCGTGTTGGTCGTCGTCGTTCTCGAAATTACGGGGGTACGCAAATGGCTGGCTCTCGGGGCGTATTTTCTCGCCACCTTGGCCAGTGGGGCGGCCATCCGGACAATTGTGGCGTCCTTGCGCGCGGCCCGTCATCGTGACGGGATGTGGTCAGCGTTGCGTGGCCCATCTTTCGGGGGGATGGTGGCGCACCTCGGTGTGGTACTGATGGCGCTCGGAATAGTGACCTCAAGTTCTTTCACCACTCGTCATGAAGTTCCTTTGGCACCGGGACACAGTGCCGTGGTGGCCGGTCAAGTAATTACCTTCGAAGGTTTTCGCACATTCCAGAACTCCGTTCGTCACGGAACGCAATTAGAAGTTCGCGTGAATAATTCGGTGACCCTGTGGCCGGCGGTCACCACCTTCTACGGCCGAGCGAATCAGATTGTGGGCACCCCCGCGATTGATTCGAATCTGCTGCGCGACATCTACGTGACCTTCGACGGCGTGGGGGCCTCGAGCCAAGTCTCCGGTGCGCAAGTAGCAAGCAACATCCCCGCGAACGGTGTCTTGCTGGGGGTGACCGTCGAACCGATGTTGGCCTGGTTGTGGATGGGAGGAATGCTGCTCGGCATCGGCAGTGTGATCTCCTTCTTTCGTCGTCGACAGGGTGAGGTGAGCGCATGAAACGTCACCCCCTCGCCGCAGTGGGAGTCGTGATACTCGCGATCGTCGTCGCCTTCGGACTCTTCCTCGCGGGACGGCACCCGGTGACCGAGGCGAGTAATGCCCCCAGTCCCCTCGTAGGGCACGCGGCACCACTTTTTTCTGCGACCGCGCTCGACTCGTCCGCAACTGTTTCTTTGACGGCACTGCGAGGGCGCGACGTGGTTGTGAATTTCTGGGCCTCGTGGTGCCAACCCTGCGAAAGCGAGTCGCCGGAATTATCAACCTTCGCGTGGCAGCAAAGTCGTCACACGGGTGGTGCGGTGCTGCTAGGGGTGGTCTTTAACGACTACGCCACGTCGGCGCGGGCTTTCGAAAGGCGCTTTGGCGCCCTGTATTCGTCGGTCCTCGATCCGGAGGGAAATGTCGCGAACGCCTACGGCGTGGTGAGTCCTCCGACCACTTTCGTTATTAATCGACACGGGAAGATTGTGGAATCCTTTGTGGGCCCGGTGACCGCCGCGCAATTAACCAGCGCCGTGAACGCGGCGGACCAATAATGCGTTGGTTGCGCGACGTACGCGTTTTCGCGGTCGCCCTCGTGATGTTGGTGGTGGTCAGCGTCGTTGTGCTGCCGTCGCACCGTGAGACCAGCGCTTCGCGCATCTCCCACTTAGAACAGTCAGTGCGCTGTCCGGCCTGCGAGGGCCTCTCGGCCGCCCAGTCGAACGCGACCTCGGCGGTCGCCGTGCGTCACGAGATAGAGAAAGCCGTTGCGCAAGGTAAGAGTGATACGGAAATTCTTGGCACCCTCGAAGCTCGCTACGGAACCTCCATTCTTCTAAGTCCGTCCACGAGTGGCTTCGGGATGCTCTTGTGGCTCGTTCCCGTCCTTCTGATTGCGGTCGCCCTCGTAGGGCTGGGCATCGCGTGGCGGCGACGTTCGTGAGTGAGCGTCGGGGGCAACTCGAGGACGCCATCACCTTGGTGGAGGCGTCAATCGTGGACGCACGCACCGAGTTTGAGCGAGGGGAACTCAACGAGGAGCAGTGGAAAAAAATTACCGCCCGCGATGAGGCTCGCCTCCATCAACTCCGTTCTCGTATTTCCGATGCGACGGAGGAATCTCCTCGACGGCGCTGGGCCTCGCGACGGAAATATCTCGTGATCGCGCTGAGTTCGTTCTCCGTAGCCGTTGGTCTCGTTCTCTGGTCGTCGTTGGTTTCTCGTCAACCGGGGCAGTCGGCTACTGGTGGTGTCACCGCCGAACGTCAGATAACCATCAACACCGAGTTAGCGCAGGCCGAGGGCGACGTCGCCGCGGGAAACGTGACCAGTGCCTTGGCGGCCTATAACCAAGTGCTGCGAATCGACGCCCGTAATATCACGGCTCTTACCCAAACCGGCTGGCTCTATTGCTCGGCGGGCGCGAGCCAGCAAAACCCCACTCTGGTGAAATTGGGCATCTCACGTTTAACGACGGCCATTAATAGTGCTCCGCGAAATCCCGCCCCGCGTTTGTATTACGCCATCACTCTGGCGTCGACGGCGAACCAGCACGCGGCCGCGATTATCCAATTCAAGATTTTCAAAACGCTGTCGCCCAATCCCACTTTGGCGGCCTTGGCGCAGCCCTGGGAGTTAAAGCTCGGGATTTAGGCGGTGGCTTGGCAGGTGAGATCGCCGCGGGCACGACTGGTCAAGGTAATGCTCACGTTGCGCGAGCCAATACCTTCCAGGATTCCGGTGATCAAACCTCGGTCGACAGCACACAACACGGGGTGATGCGTGGCGGCGGCACCGAAGGGGCAACTTTCGGCAATCACGGAAGGGTGAGTTTCGTCATCGACGCTGCGGGCGGCAAAACCGTGGGAGGTGAGAACGTCGGCCACGGCAGCCATGGCCGCTTTCGCCGAGCGCACGGAGTCGCTGGGCGAGATGCGCGCCGAAATCTCGGCACCGTAACTCAGGCCCACTTCAAGGGCCATTTTCTCGGTGGCTTCGGGTCCGAGCATTTCCAGAGCGCGTTCCAAGAGAGCCACCAGCAAGGTGTCGCGTCGTGGGGAACCGTCGAGAACGACGGCATCATCAACCGTTCGGTAGGTCTTGGCCGGCCGCCCGACGCCGGTGCGACGTGAGACATCGAGCTCGACGTAACCCATGGAGGTGAGGCGATCGAGGTGGTGGCGCACCACGTTGGGGTGGACGTTGCAAGCGGTAGAGAGGTCGTTAGCGGTGGCGCCCGGATTCTGGCGAATGAAGAGGTAAATGGCCCGTCGCGTGGGGTCGCCAAAAGAGTTCACCAAGCCGGCTACCTGAGCGTTGAAGGAGTCGTCGTCAAAGACCTGATCGGAAAGCGTGCTCACTGAGGACAGTGTAGGTCTCCACAGGGAAAACCCATTCCACGTCGCGAAGCGGCGGTGACTAGCCCCCTGACGGGTAGCCTCACAGCGAAACGAAAAGAGGATGGCCGTGGCCGACATTTCAGACCTTCGCGCTCGTTGCGCCGCCGTCATAGACCCCCAGCTGGTCCGACCGATCGGCGAATTGGGGTTTCTCGGCGACGTCAGCCATCACGGCGAGCACCTTCACCTGACCTTGGCCCTCCCCGTACTGAACTGGCCGACCTTGCCCATGCTCACGGCGGCTCTCGAGGCCATTGATGAAGGCGTGGAGGTGCGTACGCGTTCGATGAACGACGAAGAGCGCTTGGCCTTGCGGAATTATTTGCGTGGCGCGATGCAGGGAGACCCGGGCCCCGGACTCCACCAACACGGCGACGCGGGTCCGAAGTTTTTGGACAAGCTGTCCAAGACGCGGGTTCTCGGAATTTCTTCCGGCAAGGGTGGAGTGGGCAAGTCCTCGGTCACGGTGAATCTCGCCATCGCCCTGGGTCAAGCGGGCTATTCCGTCGGCGTGCTCGACGCCGACGTGTACGGATTCTCACTGCCCAAGATGTTGGGTGCCTTGACCGATCCCATCATTCTGGGTGACACCGTTATTCCGACCTTGGTGCACGGCGTGCGCTGCATTTCAATGGGGTATTTCGTCCCTGATGAACAGCCCGTCATTTGGCGTGGCCCCATGTTGCACAAGGCCATCGAACAACTCGTGACCGAAGCGTGGTGGGACGAGCCCGACTTTCTGCTCATTGACATGCCGCCGGGAACGGGGGACGTGGCCTTGACCCTATCGGAAGTACTGCCGCGTATTGAGATGTACGTCGTTACCACGCCGCAGGCTGCCGCACAGCGTGTCGCACAGCGTTCGGCCTACGCCGCGCGCAAACTGAAACTGGCCGTTCGTGGCGTGATTGAGAACATGAGTTGGTTCACCGGTGATGACGGCAAGCGCTACGAGATCTTCGGTTCCGGTGGTGGTCAGCGTCTAGCCGACGATCTGGGAATCCCGCTGCTCGGTCAGGTTCCTCTCGAAACGAAGTTGCGCGAGGGCGGCGATCACGGATTACCGGTCATCGTGGCGTACCCCGAATCGGAAGTAGCACAAGCCTTTCGCGCCATTGCCGCCACGGTGGCGGCTCAAGGTCCGGCGCGCGTGTACCGCCAAGAACTCAAACTGGTCTAAAAGGTCTCGGCCTCGCGCGAGGTCAAGCCGAGTTCGTGCAGCAGGGCCATACCCATAATGGCGGCCTCACAACCGATCTGCGCGAGATCTTCCACGTCGTCACTACCTCGAACACCTCCCGCGGCGACCACGGGGATGCCGGCCAGGCACACCCGACGATAAAGATCAAGGTCCGGTCCCGACATGGTGCCATCACGGCTGATGGCGGTGACGTGCAGCCGTGAGACCCCCGCACTGCGACATCGTTCAAGGGCTTCGTCCACGTCAAGATGCGTCGAGTCCTTCCAGCCGTGGCTGGCGACCATGCCGTCACGAACGTCGATACCGGCAATCAGCTGTGCGCCCAGCGCGGCGACCCAGGAATCGAGTGCGTCGGGGTCACTCCACAGGGCCGTGCCGACGATCACCCGGTCGGCACCGAGATCGAGGGCGGCCCGCGCGATGGTCACGTTGCGGATGCCCCCCGACACCTGTACGGGGAGTCCGGATGCGGCTTCCACGCAGGTCTTCACCGTCGACAGCCGTAGTTGCCCATCCCGAGCGCCCTCCAAGTCAACGATGTGCAGTCGCGAGGGACCAGTGGCGAGAATGACGGGGAGAACCTCGTCGACGGGGCGGCGAAAAATGACGCGGTCGTAATCACCTCGCTCCAGACGTACTGCATCGTGGCCGAGAAGGTCGAGGGCGGGGATGATTTGCATAGTAGCGTGTTAGCACACTAGCATAATAAAATGACCTCTGGAAAAGTAGCCGACGCCGAGCTTCACCGCGATAGCAAT
>CAINHL010000056.1 GCA_903848885.1 uncultured Actinomycetes bacterium | reverse complement strand
CAGGTAAGCGTCGAACGCACGCGCACGCGACTCACGGCCGCATCGTCACGCAAGGTGGCGAGGAGGTCGGCGAGCACCATGGTGCCAGCGCTCACAACGGTTCCGTTGTGAAGAGTCACGTCATCAGCGATGATGCGTCCCCACAGCTTGGTCTCGAGGTGCGCACGAACACCAGCGGTGTCGTGTCCCACATTTTCGATCCACACGCCACGCGAGGTCTCACAGTCGACCTGCTTGACAATCAGTTCCTGGGCCACGTCAACGAGACGACGGGTCAAGTAACCAGAGTCAGCGGTGCGCAGAGCGGTGTCACCAAGTCCCTTACGGGTTCCGTGGGTGGAGATGAAGTATTCCAGGACCGAGAGGCCTTCGAAGAAGGACGACTTAATCGGACGAGGAATCATCTCACCACGAGGGTTGGACACGAGGCCCTTCATGGCGGCGATCTGGCGAATCTGCTGCGAGTTACCACGAGCACCGGAGTCAACCATCATGCGAATCACGTTGTTCGGCAACTTGTTCTGCGCGACGTCGAAGGACTCACCGACTTCCTTGTTGGCATTCGTCCAGATTTCGATCTGCTGCTGACGACGCTCGTCGTCGACGATGACACCACGGCGGTAGTTCGTCTCAACCTTTTCGGCCAAGCCTTCGTACTTCTCGAGGATCGCAGCCTTGTCCGGCGAGGTCACGACGTCGCCCACGGCGATGGTCAAACCCGCCTGGGTGGCGTAGCGGAAACCGAGTGACTTGATGGCATCCAAGGACGTCGCTACCTGCTGACGACCAAAGCCGTTAGAGATTTCTTCGACGATGGTGCCGATGGGCAAGGCGTTCTTACCAATGACTTGGTTAACGAACTTGTAGTTCTCGGGAAGCGCTTCGTTGAACAAGACGCGGCCCACCGTGGTGGTGAGCTTGCGGCTCGAGCCCTCGATGGCGATACCGGCGGCGGCCAAACGTCCGTCCAATACCGAACCGCCTAAAGGACGAATCTCAATCTCCGAGTGCAGGGACACCTGGTGACGCTCCAGCGACGCCTCAATCTCGTACACGTGACGGAAGATCGCGGGCTTGTCACTTGACGCGGTGGCCGGAAGGGTGAGGTAGTAGGCACCAAACACCATGTCCTGCGCCGGCTCCGTAATGGGGCGACCGGTCGCGGGGGTGAAGATGTTGTTCGTCGAGAGCATCAAGACACGGGCTTCCGCCTGGGCCTCGGCACTCAGCGGCACGTGAACGGCCATCTGGTCACCGTCGAAGTCTGCGTTGAAGGCTTTGCAGACGAGGGGGTGAACCTGGATTGCCTTGCCGTCGACCAACACGGGCTCGAAAGCCTGGATGCCCAAACGGTGAAGGGTGGGAGCACGGTTCAACAGCACCGGGTGCTCACGAATGACTTCTTCGAGAACGTCCCAGACCTGCGGACGACGACGCTCCACCATGCGCTTGGCGCTCTTGATGTTCTGAGCAACCTGCGTCTCGATCAAGCGCTTCATGACGAAGGGCTTAAAGAGTTCCAGGGCCATCATCTTGGGCAGACCACACTGGTGCAACTTGAGGGTCGGTCCAACGACGATCACGGAACGACCGGAGTAGTCCACGCGCTTACCGAGCAAGTTCTGACGGAAACGTCCCTGCTTACCCTTCAACATGTCCGAAAGACTCTTGAGCGGGCGACCACTCTGTCCCTGTACCGGACGGCCACGACGGCCGTTGTCGAACAAGGCATCCACGGCCTCTTGGAGCATGCGCTTTTCGTTGTTCACGATGATGTCGGGAGCCCCGAGATCGAGCAGACGCTTCAAGCGGTTGTTGCGGTTGATGACACGACGGTAGAGGTCGTTCAAGTCAGACGTCGCGAAGCGACCACCGTCGAGCTGCACCATGGGGCGCAGGTCTGGTGGAATCACTGGCACGGCGTCAAGAATCATGGCGCGCGGGTCGTTGATGCGCTGACCGTTGTCGTCACGACGATTGAAGGACTGCACAATGGACAGACGCTTCAAGAACTTGGCTTGACGCTGGGCGCTGAGCGGCTTGCGGCCGTCCTTCGGGTCCAACATCTCGCGCATCATGCGCTCCTCTTCGTCGAGGTCCATGCGCTCAATCAGCTTCACGATGGTTTCGGCACCCATGCCACCTTCGAAGTACTCCGAGTACTTGAGTTCCATCTCGCGATAGAGCTGCTCGTCTTCGATGATCTGACGCGAGTGAAGGCTTTCGAAGGTATCGAAGGCGCGCTGGGCGAGATCCTTCGCGTCGGCATAACGCTCGCGGATCAAGTCCAAGTCACGTGCGGCCTCACGAGTGAGGTTGCGGATGGCCGTGTCCTTTTCGCCGTCGGCTTCGGCCTTGGCGAGACGCTCTTCGTTGTCGGTGGCCTTGCGCTCGAGTTCCTTGACTTCGTACTCGTCGAGTTCCTTGAGTTCGTCGGTCAGGGCTTCACGCAGGTCAGTGACGTCGGCGTGGCGCTTGTCCACGTCTACGAAAGTCACCAAGTTGGCGGCGAAGTAAATAACCTTCTCCAACTGCTTCGCCTTGAGTTCTTCCTTCGGGGCGGTGCCCATAAGAAGGTAGGCCAACCAGGAACGTGTTCCGCGCAGGTACCAGATGTGTACGACCGGGGCCGCGAGGGCGATGTGGCCCATGCGGTCGCGGCGGACCTTGTCACTGGTTACTTCGACGCCACAGCGCTCACAGACGATGCCCTTAAAACGGACACGCTTGTACTTGCCGCAGGCACACTCCCAGGCCTTTTGAGGTCCGAAAATCTTCTCGCAGAAGAGTCCGTCCTTTTCGGGGCGCAGGGTGCGGTAGTTAATCGTCTCGGGCTTCTTGACTTCACCGGACGACCAGCTGCGGATGTTGCTCGCCGTGGCGAGACCAATACGCAACTCATTGAATTGGTTGACGTCTACGGGGCTCATGACAACTTCCTTTCGGCGGCGCGGCGGGCATCATCTTCGTCACTACCACGCTCGGGTCGACTGATGTCGATTCCCAATTCGCGGGTGACTGAGAAGAAGTCCTCTTCGGTGTCGGCGAGATCGACGTGGGCACCGGTGTTGGTCAGCACTTCCACGTTCAAGCACAGCGACTGCATTTCTTTGATCAAAACCTTGAAGGATTCGGGGATGCCCGGCTCCGGCAAGTTCTGACCCTTGACGATTGATTCGTAGGCGCGTTCGCGACCCTTCATGTCGTCCGACTTAACGGTCAGCAACTCTTGCAGGGCGTAGGCGGCACCGTAGGCCTCGAGGGCCCACACTTCCATCTCACCGAAGCGCTGTCCACCGAACTGTGCTTTACCACCCAAAGGCTGAGCGGTAATCATTGAGTACGGTCCCGTCGAGCGTGCGTGAATCTTGTCGTCGACCATGTGGGCCAGCTTCAAGATGTACGCATAGCCGACCGAGATCGGGTTGTCGTAGGCCTCACCGGTACGACCGTTGAACAACACGGCCTTGCCATCTTCTTCGCTACTGAGCAAACGAGTGCCGTTGGCACCGTCGGCGTTGAGCTCCGAGAACATCTGCTTGATGGTGGGCTTACCCAAAGAGGCCGCTTCGTTGTCCCAGTGCGCGCCGTCGAAGGCGGGCGTGGCGACGTAGACGGCGGGCTCGGTACGAGGGCGCGTCTTGCGGTAGGGACGGTCGACGGCGAACTGGTCGTCGTGTCCGGAGGTGCCGGCTACTGCCGAAGTCTCCTGACCCTTCCAACCGTGACGCGCGACGTAGCCCAAGTGCGACTCGAGCACCTGTCCGACGTTCATACGACTCGGCACACCCAGCGGCGACAAGATGATGTCGATTGGGGTTCCGTCGGCCATGAAGGGCATGTCTTCCTCGGGAAGAATCTTCGAGATAACGCCCTTGTTACCGTGGCGCCCGGCGAGCTTGTCACCCTCGGAGATCTTGCGCTTCTGCGCGACGTAGACCTTGACCAACTGGTTCACGCCCGGCTGCATTTCGTGATCTTCGTCACGGCTGTAGACCTTGACGTCAATAACCTTGCCGGATTCACCGTGAGGAACCTTCAGCGAGGTGTCGCGAACTTCGCGGGCCTTCTCACCGAAGATGGCGCGCAGGAGGCGCTCTTCGGGAGACTGCTCGGTCTCACCCTTCGGGGTGACCTTACCGACGAGGATGTCACCGGGGCCGACTTCGGCACCAATGCGCACAATACCCATGTCGTCGAGGTCCGCCAAAATGTCGTCCGGCAGGTTCGGGATGTCACGAGTGATTTCCTCGGCACCGAGCTTGGTGTCACGAGCATCAATTTCGTATTCCTTCACGTGGATCGACGTCAAGACGTCGTCACGCACGAGGCGCTCGTTCAAGATGATGGCGTCTTCGTAGTTGTAGCCCTCCCATGGCATGTACGCCACGAGCAGGTTCTTACCCAAAGCCAGTTCGCCATTTACCGTCGAGGTACCATCGGCCAGCACGCTGCCCAAAACGACCTTTTCGCCACCACTGACAACGACCTTTTGGTTGATCGAGGTGTCCTGGTTGGAGCGACGGAATTTGTTGAGGTTGTACTGCTTCTTGCCGAGCTTCTTGCCGTAGCGGTCAGTCTGGTCCGCATCGTAGGTCACGACGACTCGGTCACCCGATACGTCGGAGACCACTCCGCTACCTTCTGCGAGGACCACGTCACCGGAGTCCAAGGCCGCACGACCTTCCATGCCGGTTCCCACGAAAGGGGCCTCCGGCACGATGAGCGGCACAGCCTGCTTTTGCATGTTGGCGCCCATCAAGGCACGCTGGGCGTCGTCGTGTTCCACGAAGGGGATCAGTGACGTCGCCACCGAGATGACCTGCTTGGTCGACACGTCCATCAGTTCCACTTCAGCCTTCGGCACGAAGTCGATTTCCGAGGTCGTCGAACCCGACTTATTGGCCGAGCCCACGCGCAAACCGGTACCGGTCGGACCACGACGAACGAGCACGCGCTCGTTCTTGATGGTGCCATCGGCTTCGAGTTCGGTGTTGGCCTGGGCGATAACGAAACGCTCTTCTTGGTCGGCGGTGAAGTAGCGGGTTTCGCCGGTCACCTTTCCGTCTTTGACAATGCGGTACGGCGTTTCAATGAAGCCGTACTCGTTGACCTTGGCGTAACTCGCCAAGTAACCGATCAGACCCACGTTCGGGCCTTCCGGCGTTTCGATCGGGCACATGCGGCCGTAGTGGGAGGAGTGAACGTCACGAACTTCCAAACCGGCACGCTCACGCGACAGACCACCAGGTCCGAGTGCGGAGAGGCGACGCTTGTGGGTCAGACCCGACAAGGGGTTGTTCTGGTCCATGAACTGGCTCAACTGCGAGGTCGCGAAGAATTCCTTAATCGACGACATCACGGGTCGGATGTTCACCAAGGACTGCGGCGAAATCGACTCGACGTCCTGTGAACCCATGCGCTCGCGCACCACGCGCTCCATGCGACTGAGTCCGGTACGCAGAGCGTTCTGGATGAGCTCACCCACGGTGCGAATGCGACGGTTAGCGAAGTGGTCCTGGTCATCGATGTGGTACGTGGTCACCTTGGCCGTGCGGTCACGGGTCAGGTTGAGCAGGTAGGTCGAGAAGGCCAGCACTTCGGCGCGGGAAAGAACGTGAAGGTCGTCGGTGGGCTGTTCGAGAACGTCGCCGAAGAGCTCCAGGTTCTTCGCGACTTCGGAACCCAACTTGGTGTTGAGCTTGTAGCGGCCCACGCGACCAAGGTCGTAACGCTTCTCCGAGAAGAAGACACCGTCGAAGTACAAACGCGCAGCCTCAATGCTCTGCAGTTCGCTCGGACGAGCACGACGGTAGATCTCCAACCAGGCGAGAACGGTTCCCAAGGTGACGTCGAGTTGCACGACAGCAGTGGGGTCAAAGTTCTGCTTGTTCGACCAGCGAGCCAAGTTGGCCCACCAACCCGAGACGAAGTCCAACCACTCGACGTAGAGGTCCAGCAAGACGGCGTAGTCCTCGTCGGTCGCCTTGACGCCCTTGGTCTTCAAGAACGCGGTGAAGGTCGGCACGAAGTTTTCGTTGGCCTTCGATTCGTTGTCAAAGAAGGTCACTTCGCCACGCGTGAAGCGGTCGTGGCGCTTGACAGCGTTTACCACGGCGGTCAATGCGCGACCCACGGAAGCGGCGTCGTTGTCGATGTTCACCGCAGCGCGGAATTCATCGATGGCGTTTTGCACCTTTTCGAGCTCGCGCTCGAAGTCTTCGAGGCCACCACGCAACACGGAGGTCGCACGACGGAAACGCTCGAATGAGCGCGCGGCGTGTGCACCGAGCAGGAAGAAGAGCTCGGGGTTTTCGCGCTCGAAGTTTTCGGCAGACGACACCAAGGTCTCGACTTCCTTGCGGGTAGCCGCAAGCTTTTTGAAGCTCGCGACGAAGGTGTCCGCGCTGGTGAAGAGAGCGTCGAGGTCAGAAGTAGCAACCGATGAACCCTTCTCCAAAGTGGCACGCAAAGTGTCGGTGGCCTTCTTGAACTTGTCACCCGAGACGGCCAAAGTTTCGGCCAAGACGCCGAAGTTCGCCACACCAGCGAGCAGAACCGAGTTTTCCCCTTCGAGCTTGACGACGTCAGCGATCAAAGCCTTGTTGGCCTTTTCGAAAGCGACGATGCCGCTCAGCAAGGTGGCGTTGCTGCGGTCGATACGTGGGTAGTCCATCTTCTTGGTCAACCAGTCGGCGAATTCCTTCTGACGACTGTCGTTGTTCAAGAAGGTCTGCTTTTCCTTCTGGCTCTTGCGGGAGTCGTCACGGAATTGTTCGTCGACGAAGTCGAACTGCTGAACAATCTTCAAGAACACGTTGGTGTCGTAGAAGTTTCCGTCCAACGCGTTGCGGTTGTTGTCGAGCTTGGTGTCCAAGGCGCGCAACACGGTGAAGAGAGAAATACGACGCTTGCGCGCAATGCGGAAACCGACGTTGGCCGGCTTGCCCTTCTTCTCCTCGAGGTCAACCTGCAACCACTCACCACGGGCGGGGTGCACGGTGCCTTCAAAGATGGTCTTGCCATCTTTGCCCGGCTGGTAAATCGCACCGGGTGAACGAACGATCTGCGAGACCACGACACGCTCGGTGCCGTTGATGATGAAGGTCCCCTGCTCGGTCATCATGGGGAAGTCACCCATGAAGACGGTCTGCTCTTTGATCTCTTCGGTGTAGTCGTTGGTGAAGATGGCCTTCACGAAGATGGGTGCCGAGTACGTCATGGCACGCTGGCGACATTCCTCGACGCTGAACTTGGGTTCGGCCTTGAGGTCAGGGTCGGAAGTGTCGTAGTCCAAGATCAGCGACAAGGTGACGGGAACGGACACGCCGTTGACGTTCATGTTGCTGGTGATCTGCACCGGCGAGATTGAGCTGAAGGCCTCAGTGAGACCCTCCTCTAAGAACTCGTCAAATGACTTACGTTGGACCTCGAGCAAATTCGGAAGCGCGTACGCCTCGCCGAGGGATGAGAAAGAGAAACGTTCGGAGCGTGAAGAGCGCGGCAAGTGCCAATCCTCCAGGTCGTAGAAATAGGGTCACATCAGGTGCTGCATACCGCTTCCGTGCGTGGGGTGGTCAAAATGAGGATGACAAAGTCACGGGCAAGAGACGGTCTTGTAACTCTAGTGGTAGTGATGGCTCACGTGCAAATGGCGTTCCTCCGAGGAGAAACGCTCAGCAGCACTCTGCCGTGGGACGTACCCTAGGCAGAGTTAGTAGCGAGGTCAAGCACCTACCACCAGTCGAAGGTCCCTCCCGGTGCCCATGTGGGGCGCCGGGAGGGTTCCGACCAGGGTGTTACTTGAGTTCGACAGTGGCGCCGGCGGCCTCGAGGGCAGCCTTCGCCTTCTCGGCGTCAGCCTTGGAAACCTTCTCCAGAACGGCCTTAGGGGCACCGTCCACGAGGTCCTTGGCTTCCTTGAGACCAAGGTTCGTCAGGGTACGAACTTCCTTGATCACGCCGATCTTCTTGTCACCAGCGTCGGTGAGGATGACGTCGAAGTCCGACTTCTCCTCAGCGGCGTCAGCACCGCCAGCGGAACCGCCGGCAGCCGGAGCGGCAGCAACGGCCACGGGGGCAGCTGCGGTCACGCCGAACTTCTCTTCGAACTCCTTGAGCAGTTCGCTCAGTTCGATAACCGACAGCTCAGCGATGCCGTCGAGAATTTGCTCCTTGGTCAATGATCCAGCCATGGTGCTTCCTTTCCTATTTCCTTGTGATTGTTGGTAAAACTCGGTTATTCGGCCGGTTCGGCGGCGGGAGCCTCATCGGCACTCGCACTGGTTTCGGTGTCGACAGAAGCCTGGGCCTCTACGTCACCGGCAACGTCGGTGACCTCGGCCACCACGTCGTCGCTCGCTGCTTCCACAGCGTCCTCAACCCCGGCCGGAGTCTCGGCGACCGGCTCGGCAACGACCGGGCTCGCGGCGGCCACGGGGCCACCCTTCGAGTCGATCAGGGCCGAGAGGCCGTAGGCGAAGCTTTGCGGGACAGCCTTGAGCAGGCTGGCCATGTTGCGCATGGGGGCCGCAAGGGCTCCCGCGAATTGGGCGAGGAGAACATCACGGCTCGGCAGGTCGGCCAGAGCCTTGAGGTCCTTCGAGCTCAGAGTACGTCCGTCCATGACGCCACCCTTGAGAATCAGGGTCGGGGTCGCCTTGGCGAAGTCGATCAGAATCTTGGCGACGGCAGAAATGTCACCCTTAACGAAGGCCACGGCCGTGGGGCCCTGGAGAAATTCGCTCAGCGACTCGCTCTGGGTGCCAGAAATAGCCCTTTTGACCAGGGTGTTCTTGAGAACCTTGTACTCCGCACCGGCGACCCGCAAGGTCTTGCGCAGGGTCGAGATTTCGGCCACGGTCATACCGCGGTACTCGGTGGCGACGGCGGTAGGGGACTCTTCGACGCGTGCCTTCACTTCGTCGATGACAGAGACCTTCTCGGCGTTGATCTTGCTCATACTGCTCCTTCACCGGATGCCGCCCGGTACGGGCCGTGGACATCCTGAGCGCACGAGCACGGCCGAGGCCATACCCGAACAACCTCGTCAGGCGAGTTGTGAAACTCATTACGGGGTTTCCCCCACCGGATGTCTACGGCGTTCTATCAAATCTGTTGCTCTCCCGAAGGAGTGCAGAACTGCGAATATAGCAACGCGGATCGCTCCGCGTCAAAACGAGTTAGGCGGTGACGAGGATGTCTTCCGAGTCGCGGGCGCGCACGGGGTCAATTTTGACACCCACACCCATGGTCGACGAGACAGTGGCGCTCATCAAGTAGCGGCCCTTTGAGCTGGCGGGCTTCACGCGGAACAGTTCGTCCACGACGGCCTGCACGTTGCGCGCCAAGTCGCTGGCGGCGAAGGAGACCTTGCCCACGCGGATGTGCACGTTGCCGACCTTGTCGGTGCGATACTCCACGCGGCCACCCTTGAATTCACCCACGGCCTTGGCCGTGTCCATGGTGACGGTGCCGGTCTTGGGGTTCGGCATCAAACCACGTGGTCCGAGCACGCGGCCCAGTCCACCGACCTGGCCCATGAGGTCCGGGGTCGCGATGGCGATGTCAAAGTCCAAGAATCCACCGGCCACCTTGGCAACCAGGTCTTCCGCGCCGACGAAGTCGGCACCGGCGTCACGGGCGGCTTGGGCTGCTTCACCGGAGGCGAAAACCGCCACGCGGTTGGTCTTACCGGTACCGGCAGGCAGGGAAATGGTTCCACGAACGATCTGCTCAGCCTTGCGAGGGTCAACACCCAAGCGGCAGGCCAGTTCGACGGTCTCGTCGAACTTCGCGCTCGAAAGTTCTTTGACCTTGGTGACGGCCTCAAGAACTCCGAGAAGATTCTCGGGGTTCACCTGTGCGGCGGCCTTGTTGTAGTTCTTACCGTGCTTCATGATTTTTTCTCCTAGCCCGCGACCGAAATGCCCATGGAACGTGCCGTGCCCGCAACCTGCAGCTTGGCTTGTTCTAAGTCATCGGTGTTGAGGTCTTGCAACTTCGTCTTCGCGATTTCTTCTACCTGCGCCATGGTCACCGTAGCGACGGTCTCACGACCGGCCAAGTGTGCGCCCTTTTCCACTCCGGCCGCTTGGCGCAAGAGCACCGGCGTCGGAGGTGTCTTGAGGACGAAGGTGAAGGTGCGGTCTTCGTAGATGGTGATGTCCACCGGGATGACGGTGCCCTTCTGGGCTTCCGTGGCGGCGTTGTACTGCTTGCAGAACTCCATGGTCTGAATGCCGTGGGGCCCAAGGGCAGTACCTACTGGCGGAGCGGGCGTAGCCCCTCCCGCCGGAAGCTGGATTTTGACAATTGCGGTGATCTTCTTAGCCATGATGGTCTTTCTTTCTAGAGCTTCGTTACTTGAGAGAATTCGAGTTCGACCGGGGTCTCACGGCCGAAGATGTCGACCAAGACCTTGACGCGCATCTGGTCTTCGTTGATTTCGGCGACGTGACCATTGAAGGTGGCGAAGGGTCCGGACTTGATTTGCACGTTGTCGTTGATCTCGAACTCGTGGGTCGGTGCGCGACGCTTAGTCACGGGCTGCTCCACGCCTTCGACGATGGGTCGAATGATGTTGTCGATCTCGCGACGCGTCAACGGGGTGGGCCGCATTTTGGACTGACCCACGAAACCGGTGATGCCGGGCGTGGCGCTGATGGTCGAGAAGACTTCGGGGTCGGGAATGCAACGTACCAACATGTAACTGGGGAAGGACTTCTTGGAGACCTGCTGCTTCTTGCCGTTCTTGAACTCGGTGACGTCCTCCATGGGGACGTGCACTTCGAGAACGCGGTCGGTCATGTCGTGTGACTTGATCACGTTGTCCAACGCGGCCACCACTTTCTTTTCGTGACCGGAAAGAATGTGCACGACGTACCAGCGACCCGGACGGTCGAAGGCGGAATCAATTTTG
>CAINHL010000055.1 GCA_903848885.1 uncultured Actinomycetes bacterium | reverse complement strand
TTCGTTCGCCAAGTCCTTCACGTTGATCGAAGAAATGTCACTACGTCGAAGGAGTCGAATGTAGTTTTCGTTCTCCTGCTTTTGAAAATTCACAATTTAACCTCCACGTTTGAACGAGAGGCTAAAAGGAACCCAACGGTTTAAATTGAAAATATGTATAGAAATTATTTTTTGATATTCTTAACTTTCACCATTTTTACAGGTCTTCGAGGTCGTCGTCAACTTCGGTGAAGGCTGCGTGGAGTTCTGCGACGGCCGCGTCGCTTGACGCGATGCCTTTTTCCTGAACCAAAAGTTCTATTTGATCCACGTTCTTTTTCAAGGTGGTATAGATACGTCCGCTGGTGAGGGATTTCATTTTGGCCTGCATTTTGTCGAAGCTTTTACCCATGTCGTTCAAGTATTTGACGTAGGTGGTCCAGGATTTGCCGAAAGAGTTGAGAATCCCCAGAACCTGGTTGGCGTTTTGTTCCATCAAGAAACTGTCGGTGGCTTGACGGACGACGCTCAAGAAGGCGTACAGGGTCAAAGGTGAGCACAGAACCACACGACGGCGTACCGCATCATCAACGAGACCGGGGCTCTCCTGTTGGATAAAGCCGAGAACGCTCTCGTTGGGAATGAACAGGAGCACATAATCCAAAGCCAAGGCATCGGTGGCGTTGGCGTAGTCGCGATCCTCTAGTTCCTTGATGCGGGCTTCTACATTCTTGAGGAAACTGTCACGATGCATCCGGCGCGTGGTGTCATCAAGAGCCTCGTGGTACTTGATGTAGTTCTCCAAAGGAAATTTGGAATCGAGGTACAACACGCGATTGGGTGGAAGCTTGAAGGAATAGTCGGGGCGGCCACCACTCTGCAAAATTTCTTGACGCTCGTAGTTGATGCCGCGCTTGAATCCCGACTGGGTGAGGATGTCCTCGAGCATGCGCTCACCCCAGTTGCCGCGGCCTTGGGCACTGGAGAGAACATTGTTGAGAGCTTGCGTTTGTTTGACTAAGCCGCTGACGGCGGTGTCAACATTGCCGAATTTGGTTTGGTTCATTTCGCGGAGGCTTTGCAGTTCTCCTTGGAGGGCTTTGACTTGGACCTCAAAATTTGTCTTATACGACTCCAAAGTTTGGTTGATATTGTCGGCACGCTTCCCGAGCTCCTCACCGCTGACCTGCGTGACACGCTCGGCGGCGAGCTCAAGAGACTCCGCTCGATCTATTCGAGCCCGGTCGGTGAGTTGCTCGAGGGCAGTGTTGAACTGCGACGCCACCGCGGCGGAAATGTCGGCCGCGGTCAGCGCGGGACTCGTGCCGTTCGCGGTTGAGCGAGAACGAGTGAACAGCGAGGTGACAATCAGGGTAATGATCACTGCGCAGAGGGTGATAAGGGCGGTAGGCATAAAAGTGAGTCTCCTCGGTAGCGGCAGCGTCGGGGTTCTGCCAGGCTCTACTTTCCCATGGGCCTGTTACACGCGCAGGGAGGGCATTTCCCCTACGGGATTAGGGAGTTCACCGGTGCAGGCCCTATGGCAATTCTTGGACCTCTTGACTACTATTGCCTTCAACACAACGAACAAGGTGGGTCACATGAGTACCAGCGCAGCAGACACCCAGATTCTTGATATTGCCAAATTGGAAGAAGGTCTCGCCACCGACTCCGCTACGTATCGTGCCGCCGCCCCGTTCCCACACATCGTGTTGGAGAACCTACTGAACCCTTCGGTGATCACTCCTGCCATCACGGAGTACCCCTCGACCAACTCCAGCGAGTGGGCGGCCTACGCACACGTCAACGAACGCAAATGGGGAAGTACCGACTCCTCGGCGTGGGGTCCCACGCTCCAATCAATCGCGGCCACTCTCAACAGCCCCGAATTTGTCAGTTATCTAGAGAAGCTCACGGGGATTACGGGCCTGTTCCCCGACGACACCTTTAATGGTGGTGGATTACACCAGTCCCTCCGTGGTGGTTTTCTCAACGTGCACGCCGACTTTACGGTGCATCCATATCACCAGGACTGGGAGCGTCGCGTGAACGTTCTGGTCTACTTCAACGAAAACTGGGATGAGTCGTGGGGCGGGCAGCTTGAGTTGTGGAAGACGGACATGACCCGTTGTGAGAGGTCCGTTGTTCCCGAGGCGAATCGTTGCGTCATTTTCACTACGGATCCCGACGCCTTTCATGGTCATCCCACCCCCATGACCTGCCCCGAAGGCACGGCGCGTCGTTCCATGGCCCTGTACTACTTCGTGAAGAATGAAAATGCCAATATTCGTTCTACCGAGTACCGCGCACGTCCGGGTGACGGAGTGAAATCCCTCTTTATCTGGTTGGACAAGTACCTGGTACGCGCCTTTGACTGGTCCAAGCGTCACCTCGGTGTCAGCGACGCGCTGGCGCGTAAATTTATGCCGTCGAACCGCAAGAAGTCCTAAAAACCTAAGGTTTCGTGGATTTTGCGTCCACCGAGGGCGGAAGTGGTGAATTAGCATCACGGAGATGCTTCCCCCCGTCGTAGTGCCGAGTGAAAAAGTCGCTTCCGAATTCGTTCCGGTCCGCCCACTCCTGAGCCCGGATGTTGCTCGATTAATTAAGGCTGTGACAGCGGTCGTATCGGTGTTGTCGGTGCCCTTCGTGTGGTTGGGCTGGTGGCTCTGGGGTCCATTTAATTTCTTCCGTCCCGGCACGCAGGCCTATTTCTACGACTTGCAGGCGCGGGCCATTCTTCATGGACACCTCTGGGTGCCCACAGGCTCGTTAAATTTTGAGGGCTTTATTAATCATGGCAAGACCTATACGTATTTCGGCATCTTCCCGTCATTGTTACGCATCCCGATTTTGTTTTTTACCAACCAATTTGATGGGCGCTTGACGGTAGTTTTCATCATTTTGGCGTACCTGCTGTCCGCAGCCATCATCACGGCGATTATTTGGCGGCTCCGCATCATGCTGCACGGTGATTCCGCGCTGGGCAGGGCCGAAGCAGTCGCCTACGGGTTGCTGGTGGGGGCATTGACGGGTGGTTCTATTTTCATGAACCTCATCTCCGATCCACGGGTGTATGAGGACGACATTGCTTGGGGCATTGCCCTCGGGCTGCTGTGTCTTTTTGCGCTCCTGGGACTGATCGAAAAAATCACCAATCGGCGCCTCCTGCTGTTACTGGTGGCGTTGTTTTCTGCCGCGATGAACCGTGGTTCGGTGGGCGACGCGTGTATTGGCGGGACAGTACTACTCGGACTGTGGCTGGGCTTCGGACGTGGGGAGCAGCGAAATCGCCGGGCGGCCGTCACCGTTGTTGCCATCGGAGCTTTCTGCGCCGCCTGCGTGATGTTTATTAATCAGGTGAAGTTCGACAATCCCTTTAACTACGACCTTCACAAGCAAGTGTGGACCGCGTACGCTCCACACCGCCGTGAATTTCTCAGGGTCAACGCCAGCCCCTATGGTCCTAACTTTGTGATGTCCAATTTGTGGACATTGCTGCGCTTCGACAGCTTCCGACTCTCATGGGTGTTCCCCTTCATCACCCTGCCCCTGGAGCCCTCGGCCGTTTTTGGACACGTCTATTTCGACATGACCTACCCGATGCTGTCCCTACCCGATTCCATGCCGGCGCCCTTTATTCTCGGCACGCTGGGAACGCTGACTGTTTTTTGGCGACGGGCACACAAGAGCTTGGTTCCCTTACGCATTGTGGTACTGACCGGGCTAGCTGCGACCGTTCCGGTCATCTCGTACGGCTACATCGGTTTCCGCTATCTAGGTGACTTTGTGCCCTTCGTCGCAATTTCGAGTTCGATTGGGTTGGTGTATTGGTGGCCCCGTTTCTGGGATCGTTCCCGGCGATGGATGAGGGTGAGCGCCGGCTCATTGATGGTGCTCCTCCTCGCATGGGCCGTGGTGGTGAATGTCGGACCCTGCCTGCTTCCGCTCAATGGCTGGTCGAGCACGCAATCAATGAACTTCATTGATGCCGAAAAAGCACTCAGCGGGGCGTCATTTGATAGCCGGGTGCACTACAGCAGTACGCTGCCGATGTTCGCCGATGACGGTGAGCTGTACATCATCAATTCCTGTAGTTCTATGTACCTCGCGACGCAGAACTGGACCACCCAAGTGGACGGTTGGGATTTGATGCACACCACCTGGATTCCCTTGCTGTATCCACCAGGCGCGGGTCACTTTATGTCGGTGGTACTCCGAAGCCCCCTCACGGCGACGACACCGCCACAAGTTCTTGTGCAACGTCCCGATTTGCAGATAGTGATGACTCCCGTTGGCCCCAATAGGGCCATATTCAAATTGATACACACGCCGGAAGCGGCAACGCACACCTCGCAGAGCTTTGGACCCGTACGGGTGTTGCCGCATCGATTGAATATCGTGAGTGTTTTTACCGACACCGTCCGTGATCAATTCATATTCTCGGGCTTCTATGGGGATATCGGACCAGTCCAAGCGGGCCCGGGCGTGACCACCTTCCCGAGGAGCCCCTCCTCGGTAGCGTATTTGGCATTTTCGCGCGAACAGCCGAATGATTCACGGGCCGTTCACCTGTGCCACGAACTCTTGTCACGGCGCTAAGGGTGCTCTTTTAGTGTTTTTACGGCGGTGCTAAGGTCGCTCCTAATAATCAGGTAGTTCTATCGCTACATTCTCGGGGGACAAGTGAGTACAGCTGAACTTGGCTCTCGCAAGCGCATAGGAATCCTGGTGGTGGCATATAACGCCTCATCCACTCTGACGGCCACCCTGGACCGCATACCCGAAATTCTTCACGACCAGCTCGAAGTGGTGATCGTGAGTGACGACTGCAGCGCCGATGACACCTACGAGGTCGGCCTCAACTATCAACAGAACTCGACCTTGCCCATTTTGATGATTCGCCAACCCGTCAACTTGGGCTATGGAGGAAACCAAAAGGCCGGCTACCGCATGGCCATTGAGATGGGTCTCGACATTGTGGTTTTGCTGCACGGTGACGGTCAGTACGCCCCGGAAGCCATGCCGGAGATACTGGCCCCCCTGCTCGCCGAAGAGGCTGACGCCGTCTTTGGCTCGCGGATGATGGAGCGTGGCGGAGCGCTCCGCGGCGGTATGCCCCTCTACAAGTTCGTCGGTAACAAGATTCTCACCCGCTTCGAAAATTTGGCCTTGGGCTCTCACCTCAGCGAGTTTCATTCGGGCTACCGCGCGTACAGCATTGCGGCCCTGAAAGACATTGCCTTTGAGCGCAATAGTGACGGATTCAATTTTGATACGCAAATCATCATTCAGTTGCACGATCAGCAGAAGAAAATTACTGAGATACCCATCCCGACCTATTACGGTGACGAAATTTGTTACGTCGACGGAATGGCCTACGCCAAGGACGTCACCAAGGACGTCATCTCCTATCGCTTGCAGCGCTTGGGCTTCGGCGACGGTAGCCGAATTACCTTGAGCCACGAGTACCAGCTCAAGCCCAGCGAACATAGTTCTCACGGCCGAATTATTGATTTGATGCGCCAGCGCCCGGCCGACAAGGTGCTCGACTTAGGCTGCTCGAGCGGCCTGGTCGCGGAACAGTTGCGCGAACTGGGCCACCACGTGACGGGCGTCGATTACATCGCCGACCCTCGTATTGGCGAGCGCGTGGACGTTTTTTATGAAGCCGACCTCAACCAAGGGATCCCGACAGAAGTGGGGAGTGGCTTCTCCTGTGTTTTGGCCGCCGACGTGCTGGAGCACTTAGTGCGCCCCCGCAACCTTTTGGAGCAAATGTCGAATGTGGTGGACCCCAGCGGAACCGTGATTTTGAGTGTTCCCAACTTCGGTCATTGGTATCCCCGTTTCCGCGTCCTGTTTGGAAAGTTCGGTTACGACCAGCGCGGGATTTTGGACGCCACGCATTTGTGCTTTTTCACGCGTGCGTCCATCAAGAAACTGGTGGTCAAGAGCGGCTTCGAGATTGTGCGCGTCACGCAAGCGGGCATGCCGTTCGACGTACTGGGATTGACCTCACGCGTGCTGGCACCGGTGCGGGGTACCGATCGTTTCCTGGCCCGAATCTGGCCCTCGATGTTTTCCTATCAGACGATTATTGAAGCGCGTCCACTACCGAAGCCGAACTGATTTAACCGTTCTTCGGCAACGAGGAAAAGGGAACGTTCGCGTCCGGGCCCTGCTCGCGCGGTAGGCCGAGCACGCGCTCCGCCACGATGTTGCGCTGAATCTGGTCGGTGCCTCCGTAAATGGAAGGCGCTTGCGCGTAGAGAGCGGTCATAGTGATGGCCCCGAGGAAGGGGTTCCCCGTCGCCTCCGACACCACACTTCCCTCGTGCGACTCGTAGCCGTGGAGCATTCCCTGGGCGCCCACAATGCGCAAACCGAGTTCGCGCTGTAGGCGCACAATGTTGCTCATGGAGAGCTTGGAAATGTTTCCCATTCCCGGGATATCGCCGCCGTTGGCGCGCGTCGCCTTCAGGCGCTCCGCATTCAGACGGCCGATTTCACCGAGCGCGTAGAGGCGCACGAGATCTTGACGAATGAGTTCGTCGGAATGTGTTCCGTTACCCTTAGCCAGGCCAATCATGAGGTCTAAAACACCATTGCGCGTTCCGCTAGGCCGCGGTCGGCCACTACTCGGTCGAGCAGTGATGAAGTCACCGACGCGCTTGGGCAGGTTGCCGGCAATGGTTCCGGGTACCGCCGTCACGCCGCGGCTCCCGCCACCCGATCCGAGGCCAGAGCGCTCGTAGCTCAAGGTGGTGTTGGCGACAGACCAACCCTTGTCCTTGCCGCCGATGAGCGCCGACGTGGCGACACGGGCTTCGGTCAAGAAGGTTTCGTTGAACATGGCGTGACCGGTCATTTCGCGCAGGGGGCGGACTTCCACACCTTCTTGGTGCATGTCGAGGGCGAAGTAGGAAATTCCCTGGTGCTTCGGGGCGTCGGGGGAAGTACGCGCGATGAGCATTCCCATGTCGGCACTTTGGCCCAGTGACGTCCATACCTTTTGGCCGGTGACAACGTACTCCTCGCCATCCAAAAGGGCGCGGGTGGTCAGACCGGCGAGGTCCGAGCCGGCACCGGGCTCGGAGAAGAGCTGGCACCACGCTTTTTGGCCGGTGACAATGTCGCGAACGTAGGTTTCAATCTGCTCGGGGGTTCCGTGGTCGGCGATGGTGGGCGCCGCCAAGAGGAGACCGAGACCGTCGGGCGCACCCATGGCGCCGAAACTAGTGATGGCTTGCGAGATCTGAACGGCCACGCTGCGGGCGACGCCGCGACCGTAGGCGTGGGTCGGTAGTGACGGAGCGGCCCAGCCAGCGACTCCGAGGCGTTCCCACCACTCGGCCACCGTGAGATCGGGGTTCCAATTCTCTTCGAGCCAGGAATGCAGTTCGGCCAGAATCTCGGTGTCAGTACTAGTGGTGTTGTCCGCTTCGCTCACGGCTGCTCCTTTATGGCGTCATCAAGTTCCGTAGTTAGTGTACGCAGTGCGGGGCGGGACCATCCTTCCCCCGTTCGCCGAACGCGGTGGTGGTAACACTGGGGGTTCTAACATACCGAAGGTATGAGTTCAGTAGAAGTCGCATGGTTCGGGGCTCTCTGCGACGACGACTACGAACAATTGGGTGTCGCCCACCCGGACTTACGTTCGAGTTGGACGCACTGCGCCGATATCGTGCAGCGAGCGGAGTCCTTAGGTTTTGACTCGGTTCTCTTGCCGTCGGGGTATTCCCTGGGGGTGGATACCACGGCGATGGCGGCGGCATTGGCCGTCGTTACCTCACGTATTAAGTTGCTCACCGCCGTCCGCGCCGGAGAAAATTGGCCACCACAGTTGGCCCGGCAAATTGCCACCTTGCAACACCTCGCCCCGGGGCGAATTGATATCAACATCATCTCGAGCGATCTCGCCGGGGAAACGCTGGCCTCGGGCCCTCGCTATCGGCGCACGCGTGAAGTGATGGAAATTCTCGACGCGCTCGGAAGTGGACGCCCGACCTCCCACCACGGCGATTTTTACAATGTGGATGTCGACCCGCCGCGTATTGCCCAGGCCCCGCGCCCACGTTTCTATTTCGGTGGTCTAAGTGACGACGCTCGTGACGTGGCTGCGCGCATGGCGGATGTCTATCTCATGTGGCCCGACACCCTGGCGCACGTTGCTGATCTGATGCGGGACATGCGTGAGCGGGCTGCACACTATGGCCGGACATTGCGATTCGGCTACCGCGTGCACACGGTGGTGCGCGAGTCGACCCAAGCCGCTCGCGCCGCCGCCGCGCACCTCGTAGCGGCTATCGACGACGAGACGGGTCGCGCGATTCGCGCAGCGTCTCTCGACAGCACCTCCGTAGGGGTGGCACGGCAAGGTGAATTGCGCGAGGCGGCCGACGATCAGGGTTTCGTGGAAGAGACTCTCTGGACAGGAATTGGCCGTGGTCGGTCAGGCTGTGGTGCCGCGCTGGTGGGGAGCCCGGCCGAAGTACTGGCGAAACTGGCCACCTATCGCGAACTCGGCATCGAAGCTTTTATTTTGTCGGGCTATCCGCACCTCGACGAGTGCCAGCGCGTGGGCGAGTTAATTCTGCCCGCACTGGACCACGGACCACTCCGCTAAAGGAACTCGGAAATTTCCACACTGCGTCGTTCGTCAATGGAACGATGCGCAGCGGCTCCCATCACCACGCTCCACCACCCATCCTCTGCCGTGACCAGTGCTGATGAATCCGCACGAATCGCCGCCAGGATGTCGAGATGCTCTAGGTAGCTCGCTCCGTGATGGAAACCTTCTACGCGCACGGCGTCGTTGTGGACCACACTGGTCGACACGCCGCGCGTTCCCCCACTCCGCAGGCCCACGCGTAGCTCGCCGGAGGGGAGAAAAGCCTCTACCTTCCCTCGCGATCCCACCACGCTGAGCTCCTCGTGGTGCTGACTACCTTCGGCAAACATTGAGAGATCTAAGGAGGACCGGACACCGTTCTCGAATTCCACGATGACCAAGGCGTTGTCCAAAATGTCTGATCGCTGGCCGGCGTAGAACTCGTCGAGGTGATTCACGTCCTGCCCACCCGAGGCCATCACGCGCATGGGGTTGGCGCGGGCGATGAGACGCATGAGGTCAAAAAAATGGCAGCACTTTTCTACCAAGGTGCCTCCGGTGTTCGCCGAGAAACGGTTCCAGTTATCTACCTTGACGAGAAAAGGATGACGGTGTTCGCGAATCGCGATCATGTGCACCTCGCCGAGTTCGCCGGAGTGAGCAATATCTATGGCGCGCGTAATAGCCGGCATGTAGCGGTATTCCAAACCTACCCAGAAAAGAGCGGGGTAGTCGGCGGCGAGGTCGCGTATGTGAGCGGCATCTTCCACCGTGGTGCAGAGGGGTTTTTCAATCACAATGTGGCGCCCCGTTGCCATCACGTCGTCAAGAACGGCACGGTGAGTCATATTGGGTGAGGAAATCACGTAGACGTCACACATGTCCGCCGCCAAGAGGTCGCGGTAGTTTTCGAAACAATCAAGCTCCCGTCCCTCCGCCGTGAAGCGAGCGGCGTCGAGCGAGGCGGGGTGGGGGTCGGCAGCCGCAACGACCAGCACCTCGTCCAGGGCGTTGAGATTGCGTTGGTGTTCGAGGCCCATCATGCCGGTCCCAATCAGTCCGTAACGAAGAGGAGTGGTCATACCGAGCGACGGGTGCCGGGCTCTCGTTCACGGCTGGTTAATTTGAGGTGGAATTGGGTGACCCCAATGGTGAGCGAGACGGCTCCGAGAACGTGCAATTCCACGAGGAGTGCTGGAAGGTGCGTGAGATATTGCGCCATGCCGATGAGGGCTTGCGCCGAGGAGATCACCACGAGGCGCCGCACTCCCTTTTGGAGGGCGACGGGTGCCGGGCTCTTCCAGACCGCGAGAAGCAGACCCGTCACTACGGCGACGAAGAACATCGCGGCCAGCGAATGGACCCAGGTGGCATTCTGCAGGGCGAAGGGGAGCCGCCGGGCAATGGTCTGTCCCGAAAAATTACCTGCGTGCGGTCCCGAGCCGGTCGTCGCCGTTCCCGCGATAAGAGCGAGTCCCAGGAAGAACCACAGTGAGCGGGCGGCGAAAAGATAATGCGGATTTCGAACGATTCCCGCGTGTTCGGCGTCATAGAGGTACTTCGAACGGTGGTAGTTCACCGCGGCGATTACCACCATACCGAGTGAGAGTATGAGATGGAGTGCGACTAAGTAGGGGTTGAGTTTGGTGTAGACCACAATGGCGCCCAACAGGGCGTCGGCAAAAACTCCCACTACTAAGAGTCCCGAGCCCAGCACTAAGTCGCGCCGACGAGGCGTGCGCATGAGGGCGGCGATGAAAACCACCGCGGTGACGACGACGAGCGAGCCGGTGACTAAGCGATTTCCGAATTCAATCCACGGGTGAAAACTCCACGCGGGTGTGAGCTGGTGTTGAAAACAGGCAGGCCAGTCCGGGCAACCCAGTCCGGAGCCGGTCAGCCGCACTGCGGCCCCGGTGGCAATAATCAAAATCATGGCGACGAAATCGGCCAAAGCGAACCACCGAAAGACGGGAGGGGTCACACGACGCTTCATTCTCCCAGCCTAGGGAGGTGGAGTCGTAGGATGAGACCCGTGTCCATTCTGCCTGCTCCCTCGCGTCGAGAAAAGCTTGCGGGCTATATCGCCCTGACCAAGCCGCGGATAATCGAACTACTCCTGGTTACCACTATCCCCACCATGATCGTGGCCCAACGTGGTTTCCCCAGCCTGACGCGCGTGGTCGCCACTTTTGTGGGCGGCACCCTGGCCGCGGGCGGAGCCAATGCCTACAACATGGTGATTGACCGCGACATTGACGCGGTCATGGAACGTACGAAGAATCGGCCCCTGGTCCGCGGCGTCATGAGCCCTCGAGCGGCCACGGTTTTCGCGACCGTGCTCGAAATTGCCGCCCTCGTCCTGCTGGGCTTCACGGTGAATTGGCTGGCCGCCTGCCTGGCAGTTTTCGCCACCTTGTTTTATGTCTTCGTCTACACCTTGGGACTAAAGCGGCGCAGCAAGCAGAACGTTTTGGTGGGGGGGATTGCGGGTGCTATGCCCGTGCTGGTGGGCTGGAGCGCAGTGACGAACTCCTTGGGCTGGGCTCCGTGGCTTATTTTTCTGGTCATGATTATTTGGCAACCGCCACATACCTACGTGCTCGCTATTCGCTACCGCGATGATTATGAATCGGTGAACGTACCCATGCTGCCCGTGGTTGCATCCATGCAGCGGACCACTTTGGAAATTCTCATTTACTCGGTCGTCCTCTGGGCGGTGTCTGTTCTCATCGGCCCCACGGCCGGTCTGGGGTGGATCTACGCTGTGTCGGCCCTGGTGTTGGGTGCGGCCTTCAGCGCCTACGCCTGGAAGCTGTACGCCTTGGCGCGTCGGGGCTTGGCGGACGTGGCTGCCGCCATGAGGCTGTTTCACTTTTCCATTACCTACCTCACCGGGCTCTTCGTCATGATGGCCGTCGATACCCTTGTCCGACATCACTAAAACGCGCGGGCACCCGTCGCCCATGATGTTCGTGTCCCTCGGGATGGGCGTCGTGATTGCGACCGTGATGATCACCATCGTTTCGGTACTCACGCCGTCGGGTAAAACCACTACGACCACCTCCACCGTTCCCCCGTCGAGTTTGGTGGGGCGGGTAGTGGCGCAAACGCCATTGACCCTGATTGGTGGGCCACGGGCTCACCACGTGGTGTCCTTCCCCGAACGTGGTCAGGCCAGCGTGCTCTTTTTCTTCTCGAGCACCTGCACCGAATGCCAGGTCGAACTACCTCGTCTGGCGAAATGGATTCAGTCCGGCACCATTCCGGACACGGCGCATCCCACCTTCGTGGACGCCGTGGATGTCACCACGGATGGTCTCGCTCTCTTGTCGTCGAGCAACATTCCCTCGACCGCGACGGTGGTGGCCGATCCAGCGGGCGATATGACTACCGGAAAATTCGGGTTTATGGGTGTTCCTTATACCGTGTTCGTGAATCGTCACGGGGTTGTGACCTCAGTAGTGGCGGGTGCGGTCTCGTTGGCGAAAATCCAAGCGGGCATCCGCACGATCCTGGGTTAATCCAAGCGGAAGCTTCGCGCCGCCAAAAGAGGTGAAGCGATAGCCCAGGCGGCCAAGGAAATGAAGTTCGCCACGCCCAGAGCCGTTCCGTGACCGAGGCAACGGTGCAGCCCGTCGGTGAGGGCTCCCGACGGCAGGACCACCATCACGTGACGCCAGAAGCTGGGCAGTGATCCCGCCGGCACCACAAAGCCCGAGACGAGCAACAGCAATAAATACAAACCGTTGGTGGCGGCGAGATTCATTTCGGCCCGGAGGCGACCGGCGAGCAGCAAACCGATGCCGGCGAATCCCATGGAACCCAAGGCGGCGGCGGCGAGCGCCTCAGCGGTGAGGACTGCGGTGAGCTGAGGCCGCCACCCCAGGGCCACGGCGACAGCACTGACGACAACAACCTGAAGAATTTCCACCAGAAATACCGCAGCAATTTTTGCGCCGATGAACTGGCGGCGCGATAAGGGAGTGACGTGCAAGCGACGAAGAACGCCGTAGCTACGTTCGAATCCCGTGGCGATCGAGAGCGAGACCATGGAGGTCGACATCACACACAAGGCAATGATGCCGGGGGCAATGAAAGCGATCGGTTTTCCCGGGAGGGAGATAATTTTGATTTTGCTGAAAAAGACTAAAAGAAGGACGGGGATACCCAGGGTGAGCAGAACAGTCTCTCCTCGTTTGAGCGTCATTGAGATCTCCGCAGCGCATTGGGCGCGAAAGGCTCTCACGACGGATCCGATCGGTCATCGGCCACGATTTCGAGGTAACGCTCTTCGAGCGATGCGCGGGTTCGCAAGGCACGCAGTTCGAGGCCCTGCGCGCGTAACTCCTCGGTGATCCGCGCGGAGAGTCCCGGATCGTCGTCGGTGGGGATTCGGTAGTGACAGTCGCGCTCGCGCTCCACGATTACTCCCCAGGCCGCACCGGCGCGTGCGAGATCGAGGGGCGCCGATGTCTGAATCATCACGACGCGCATCTGGGTGAGTTCGTCCACGGAGCCCGCGACACGCACCCGACCGTGGTTTATCACGATGACCCGGTCGGCCATGTTTTCGGCGTCCACCATGTCGTGCGTGGTGAGAAGAACGGCGCATCCGCGTTCTCTTTCTTCGCGCACTAATTCTCGAATGTGCTGATGACCTTCGGGGTCGACCGCCGCGGTGGGTTCGTCGAGAACCAGCAGTCGAGGTCTCCCGATGAGGGCCAAAGCCAGCCGGGTGCGCTGCTGCTCGCCACCACTCAAACGCCGCCACGGGGTACGTCGACAGTGACCCAGACTTAATTGGTCGATGAGTTCCTCTACCTCTCGGGGCGCCGAGTAGTACGAAGCCGTCAGGCGCAGCACCTCGGCGGGGCTCATGGGGGACCACACGCCACCGTTCTGCAAGAGAGCCCCGACTCGGGTGACGACTTCCCGATGGTGGGCGACGGGATCAAGGCCCATGACGCGGACACTGCCACGGGTCGGGCGGCGAAAGCCCAAGAGGGTCTCGGTGGTGCTGGTTTTCCCGGCTCCGTTGGGTCCCACCATCACCACAATTTCGCCAAAATCCACCTGGAGCGAGACGTCGCGAACGGCCTCGGTAGTGCCGTAGTGCACCGCTAAATTTTCGACCTCCACGGCGTGACTCATCACAAAGAATGTAGTCAGCATTACGAGCGCCGTCGCGACTGTCGTAGTCTGGAAAGGTGATTGACCTCACCCAACTCCGTCGCGATCCCGAATTCGTGTGTGCCGCCCTGGCCCGGCGCGGGGTGGAGCGCGCCACCATGGACGTCATTATTGAGCTGGACCGGCGCCACCGTGCCTTGTTGCAAGAAGCCGAAGGGCTCCGCGCCGAGGTCAAAGAACTTTCGCGACAAGTGGGTGAAGCCCGCAAGTCCGAACAAACGACACTGGCCGATGAGCTGCAGGCCAATAGCCGTGCTCGCGGAGAGCGCGAACGCGTGGCCCACGCCGAGGCCGAGGCGGCGGGCCAACAACTGCGCGACAAATTGTTGGACCTACCGAATATCCCCAGCCCCGAAGTTCCCGATGGTCTGAGTGAGGCCGACAACGTCGAGCTACGGCAGTGGTGGCCGGGGTGCGAGAGCGGACAGCCCTTCCCCTCCTTCGGTGACCATCAGCGTGTGGCCCACTGGGACATCGGCAGCGAACTAGGAATCTTGGACCTCGAAGCCGGAGCCAAGTTGGCCGGATCGATGTTTCCGCTCTTTCGGGGTGTCGGTGCCCGACTGCTGCGCGCCTTGAGCGCCTACGCACTGGATCAGCACTTTGACGCCTACGAAGAAATTCGCCCGCCACACTTTGCGTTGACGGAGACGATGACCTCGACGGGTCATTTACCCAAGAACGCGGACGACATGTACGCCATCGAGCGCGACGATCTCTGGGCCATTCCCACGGCGGAAGTTCCCTTGACTTCAATGAATCGTGGAGAAATTCTGGACGAAGCGAATCTGCCGATACGCATGACCGCGCTGACAGCCTGCTTTCGTCGAGAAGCGGGAGCCGCCGGTCGAGATACGCGCGGCCTGTTGCGCGTCCACGAGTTCGACAAAGTGGAACTTTTCGCGTACTGCACACCCGAACAAGCCCCGGCCGCGCAGGCGGACATTTTGGCACGCGCCGAAGCAATTTTGCAGGCCTTAGGACTACCGTATCGAGTCCTCGCACTGTGTGCCGGAGACCTCGGCACGTCCTCTGCCCAAACCTTTGACCTCGAGGTGTACACCCCCGGCGTGGATCGCTGGCTCGAGGTGTCCTCGGTCAGCTGGTTCCGTGATTACCAAGCCCGGCGGGCAAATGTGCGCTACCGCCCAGCGGGTGGTTCGCCCACGCTGGTGCATACGGTCAATGGTTCGGCCTTGGCGTGGGCGCGTATTTGGGCAGCCCTAGTAGAGACCTACCGTCAGCCGGATGGTTCGGTCGTTCTTCCGGCGGTGCTGGCTCCCTACTTGGGCGGCCGCACCACCATCAGCCCGCGCTAGCGCTGTAGTTCGAGGCGGTAACCCACACCGCGCACGGTGGTAATCACCGCGGGCGCCTTAGGGTCAGTTTCGATCAACGACCGGAGTCGTTTGATGTGGACATCCAGCGTTTTGGTGTCACCGACATAATCAG